>JAQWAQ010000108.1 GCA_028707635.1 Negativicutes bacterium | reverse complement strand
TGGACAAACTTGCTTTGTTGCTTGTGATTGTTGGAGCACTCAATTGGCTGCTTGTCGGTGTATTCAATTTCGACCTTGTAGCGTCAATATTCGGTGGACAGACTTCATTTTTAAGTCGTGCCGTTTATACACTGGTCGGCTTGGCTGGTATATGGTCAATCAGTCTTCTGTTTCGCGATAAAGGAAGAGCATAGTTACAAAAAAAGCCCTCGTAATCGAGGGCTAATTCATTGGCAGCATTTTCCGGAATTCATCTCCGGTTAAGGATTCTTTGTTTAACAGAACAGCTAAAATTTGCGCTGCTGTTGGGTGATAAGTGATAAGCGTATTGTGCACATAGCTCTCAACATCCTTTAAAATAGCACTCATGGTGGAGTGTAAAAGCTCAGACGGCACATTTTCGACAGAAACGATTCCTAGTGTAGACATGCCGCCATAAATAATTTGTTTAGCGAGGTCGGTTGCTTGTTTAAAGTCATTCGATGCACCCGTACTACGATTGCCAAGAGTTATTTCTTCGGCTACTGCACCCGCCAAAGCAACAGCAATTTTCGCTTTGAGCTGGTCTATGGTATATAAATAAGTGTCGTTCTCTTGGGTTTGTCTAACATAGCCGAGGGCATTACTGCGGGAGGCTACATTAATTGTTGCGACAGATCCGGGCGTTGTGATTTCGCTCAGCAGGGCATGGCCGATTTCATGTACGGCAATGCGCTGCTTTTCTTGTAAGCTAGGTAAACGGTCGAGTTTCTCTCCCATTATAACCTTGTCAATCGCGCTTCTTAAATGGTCCGAAGAAATTTTTTCCTTGCTTTCACGTAATGCCAAAATAGCCGCTTCATTCGTTAAACTTTCTAGATGAGCTCCTGAAAAGCCCATTGTATCGCCGGCAATGTCTTCTAGGCAGACGTCTTCAGCTAATGGCTTATTTTTGGTATGCAAGAGCAAAATTTGTAATCGACCTTTTTTATCAGGCAAATCAACCTTTACCTGCCGGTCGAAGCGGCCTGGACGGAGCAAAGCAGCATCTAACATGTCCGGACGATTAGTGGCAGCTATGATTAGTACTCTTACCATTTCATCGGAAGACAAGCCATCCATTTGGACTAGAAGCTCATTAAGAGTTTGCTCATGTTCTATATGACTGTTGGCTTCACCACGTTTGCCGCCAAGTACTTCAATTTCGTCAATAAAAATAACGGCGTTTTGTTTGCCCTGTTGTTTAGCGAGGCTCTTGGCCTGATTGAAGAGTTTTCGAATTCTTTGGGCGCCCACACCGACATACATTTCGACAAATTCAGAGCCACTGGCAGTGAGAAATACTGAATCAGTATAATGTGCGGCAGCCTTCGCCAATAACGTTTTACCGGTACCAGGTGGGCCGTTTAAGAGGATGCCTTTCAATGGCCTAATACCTAGCTTTTTAATAGTTTCGACATCTCGAATAAATTCGAGAGCCTCACGCAGTTCATTTTTGGCCATATCCTGACCTCCGATATCATCAAGACGGACTAAGCTTACCTTATTATCTTTGCTTGGGGCGGTAAACGATTTACCACCTGTGCGCATAGAATTAAAATAGAGGATAGCGCCTACAAAAGCTGCGAGAAACAGAAAGGGTAGTAGGTCGATTCCTTTCCAAAATAAAAAAGTGGCTAATGCAATTACAGCACCGACAGCTATTTCCTTAGTGTACATTATTTTACCTCCGTTTGTTGCCGGGGTACAACTACGTACATATCAGCATTTATGCTTTTGAAACTTAAATAGACGTTAGAAGCGTCTACATATACCTGTGTTTCAACACCGCTAGCGCTAGTCTTTTGTTGAATTCGCTCAGCCATTGCGGCAAAGTTACCTGTTGAAATCCCTTCCTGTACATAGAGGTGGACAGTGTAATAGAGCTGTTCAAGTTCAGGCGTACGATTATCATGAATGAAAATAGAGATTTGATTGTGCCCCAGAACTTTAATTGCACCATCGTGAACGGCTTGATAAGTTTTTTGCAGGTTTTTAACATTACTTAGCGAAATATGAACTTTCACAGTATCATTAATTTTGTTACTATTATCAAGGTAAAATGAGTCTATGCCATCAATGCTGTTAAGCACTTCTGCCAAAGGTTTATCTATTGCGTACTGCTGCCAGAGAAATTGTCCCCCACCTAACAAAGCTAACGTGAGGATAATTGCAGCCAAAGTGACAGTGAACCGAGTCGAGTTATTACTCATTGGCGGAACCTCCTTATTAGCAATCAAGTTAACATAAGATATTATAGCATTTGCTCTAAGTGGACGCAAAGGTAAATAAAGCTTACTATCTGAGTGCTTAGGCGGTGTAATAAAGGATTTTTAAAAGCTTGGTAAGAATATTTATAAATAATGGCGTGGAGAATAGTAGTGAAAACGCAAACTAAAGGAGGCGAAACATCGTGGCAAAGAAGAAGCGTATAATTCCATTATTGCCGTTGAGAGGCATTCTGGTTTTTCCATATATGATTATTCATCTTGATGTTGGCAGGGAGAAATCGATAGGTGCCTTGGAAGAATCTATGGTTCACGATCGCCAAATCATGTTGGCAACGCAAAAAGAGGCCCAAAATGATGCGCCAAGTCCAGAAGATATATTTGAATTTGGTACAGTTGTGGAAATCAAGCAGCTTTTAAAACTTCCTGGCGGTACAATTAGAGTCCTCGTAGAGGGACTGCATCGAGCACAAATCACTAAGTATATGGAATTAGATCCCTTTTACAAGGTGGAAATAGAAGAGTTCTCTGAAGCAGAGGTGAAAACTCCGGAAATTGAAGCTCTTACCCGTACTGCTATTCATCAGTTTGAACAATGGGTCAAGCTGAGCAAGAAAATACCTCCCGAGACACTTGTATCAGTCGTTGTTGTTGAAGAACCAGGCAGGCTTACCGATTTGATAGCAAGCCACTTATCGTTAAAAATTGAGGATAAACAAGATCTTCTTAACGCGGTTAATGTTAAAGACCGTTTAGGTAAACTCTGCGAGATTCTTGGTCGGGAAATGGAAATTCTCGAATTAGAAAAGAAGATCAATGTCCGGGTTCGTAAGCAAATGGAAAGGACGCAAAAAGAATATTACTTGCGTGAGCAGCTTAAAGCAATTCAAAAAGAATTAGGCGAAAAAGATGAGCGAACTGCGGAAGCCGATGAGTACCGGGATCGACTCAAACAGCAGCCTGAATTACCGGCAGAAGTCGCTGAAAAGATTAACAAGGAAATTGAGCGTCTGGAGAAAATGGCACCGATGGCAGCAGAAAGTGCTGTTATCCGTACCTATCTTGATTGGCTGTTGGCGCTTCCTTGGACAGATGAGTCTGCTGACAATCTTGATATAGTAACAGCTGAGACGATTCTCAATGAAGATCATTACGGCCTTGAAAAAGTCAAAGAGCGTATTTTAGAATACTTATCCATACGAAAACTGACTGAAAAAATGAAGGGACCAATTCTTTGTCTGGTTGGACCGCCTGGTGTAGGAAAGACTTCGCTGGCTCGTTCCATTGCCCGTTCTATGGATCGAAAATTTGTCCGCGTCTCGCTAGGCGGGGTACGGGATGAGGCTGAAATACGCGGTCACCGCCGTACTTATGTGGGAGCATTACCGGGGCGTATTGTTCAAGGTATGCGCAATGCCGGTTCGAGGAATCCTGTTTTTCTGCTTGATGAAATTGACAAGATGAGTGCGGATTTCCGTGGTGATCCGTCGGCTGCATTGCTCGAAGTTCTCGATCCTGAGCAAAACAATACATTCAGCGATCATTATATTGAGTTGCCTTTTGATTTATCACGTGTGCTCTGGGTTGTGACAGCTAATGTCATGCATAATATTCCGAGGCCTCTTCGTGATCGTATGGAAATTATCAGCATTCCCGGCTATACTGAGGAAGAAAAAATACAGATTGCTAAACGATATCTGATTCCCAAACAAATTCGTGATCATGGGCTAAACAATCAACAAATTGTTTTTTCTGAGGGGACGCTGCAAAAAGTAATCAGCGATTATACGCGCGAGGCCGGTGTTCGTAATCTTGACAGGAATATTGCTGGTTTGTGCCGAAAAGTAGCACGCCAAATTGTCCAAAATAAAAAGTCGGGCGTCAAGGTTACAGCCCAGAATCTGCACACCTTTTTAGGGGCGCCTAAATTTCGGCGGCAGCCTGCCGAGGGGAATGCCGAAATTGGCCTAACCACAGGTCTTGCCTGGACAGAAGTCGGCGGTGAGGTACTTACTACTGAAGTGTCAATCATGAAGGGTAAAGGAAAGCTTCTATTAACTGGGCAGCTTGGTGAGGTTATGCGTGAATCAGCTCAGGCAGGGTTTAGTTATATTAGGACGCGGGCTAAGGAACTTGGCATTGACGAGGATTTTCATGAGAAAAATGACATCCATATTCATCTTCCCGAAGGCGCTATACCCAAAGACGGCCCGTCGGCCGGCATTACAATGGCCACTGCTATGGTTTCAGCTTTGACAAGCACTCCGGTACGCAATGATCTTGCCATGACTGGCGAGATAACTTTACGGGGCCGTGTACTACCTGTTGGGGGTATTAAGGAAAAAGTGCTTGCTGCCCACCGGCTAGGGATACACACAATTATTATGCCGAAAGAAAATCAACGAGATATTGATGAGATTCCAGCCAACGTGAAACGCCATTTAGAATTTGTGTTAGTCGAACATATGGATGAAGTTTTAGATCGGGCATTGGTGAAATAAAATGACTGATGATACCGCTATAACAATTATTTCAGCCCAATATGCAGCATCTGCAGTACGGGCTGACCAGTATCCTAATCCTGAAGAAGATTTATGTGAAATTGCATTTATTGGCCGATCGAACGTTGGCAAATCTTCGCTTTTAAATTCTTTAGCACGGCGACACGGCCTTGCCAGGACGAGTGGAACGCCAGGAAAGACACAGACGCTCAATTTTTATCGTCTTGCTGCAAAAATTGATGAAGAGCGTCAGGATTTTTTTCTAGTTGATTTACCGGGTTATGGCTATGCGCGCACTGGACAGAAGAATAGACGTCAGTGGGCTAAATTTTCGGAAGAATATATGCTAAATTCGCCGCGGCTAAAACTAATCTGTCAATTAATTGATATAAGGCACCTCCCAATGGCTAGCGATATAGCCGCTTATCGCTGGTTTACTGAGAACAACCTGCCTATCCAGCTGATTGCTACCAAAGCTGATAAAATCAGTCGGATGGGTTTAAAAAGACAACTGGAAACGATTAAGAGAGGTTTGGGCGCTAGTTGCAATATAATAGCATATTCAGCTGAAAAGGGACTAGGACGGGATGATTTACTTGACGTAATCGGTCGGCTTTTGTTAAAATAGACGAGGCTGAGGAGGACAGCTAAAGCTGCCCTCCTTTTAGGATGCTTTCGTATATCGGCCATTAATTGAAATTTAGATAGGGGTATGATATGCTCACATCATTTGATAAAGATTTGCTGAATATTTTACAAACAGGTCTGCCGATAGCAAGTCGTCCATTTGCTGAAATTGCTGAAAGTCTTAATGCTGACGAAATTACTGTGATTGATAGATTGCGCTATTTAAAGGAGCATGGATATATTCGCCGAATTGGAGCCTTTTTTGATTCTGCAAGCTTAGGCTATGTGGGGACCTTAATTGCAGCTAAGGTTGAAAAACAGCATGTTGAAGCTGTTGCGAAGGTGATCAATAATTATGAAGGCGTAACACATAACTATGAACGCAATGGCGTTTTCAATCTGTGGTTTACGTTGATGGTGCCTGATTGTGAAAGCCAACAGAAGATTTTAAAAGAAATAGCGGCTCTCAAGGGAGTTTTACGATTGATTAGTCTTCCTGCAAGTAAAAAATACAAAGTAAGTGTTCAGTTTAAACTCTAAGCTGGAAATCTGGCCGCTAACGGAGGTAAAATAAATGCTTGATGCATTGGATAAAAAGATCATTGCTGCCATGCAGGATGAATTTCCGCTTGTTGCTGAACCTTATAAAGAAATTGCCGAGCGGATTGGTATTAGCGAAACCGAGCTGCTGAAGCGCCTTAATGATTATTGGCGAACAGGCAAGATTCGTAAAATGGGTGCTGTCTTAAAACATCGCCAGGTTGGCTTTGCTGCTAATGCCTTGTGTGCATGGATTGTACCAGAGGAAAGAATGGATGAAATTGGTCAGATTATGATGAAGCATCCAGCCATTACACATTGTTATTCCAGGGTTCCGCAACCGGAAATGCCTTATAACTTTTACATAATGCTTCATGCCCACACGCGCGTAGAATGCCGGAAACTAGCCGAAGAACTGGCTTCAGCTACCGGACTGTCTCAATATACGATGCTCTTTAGTACTCGGGAATATAAAAAGGCGAGTATGCGATATTTTGTCGAAAAAAGGCAGAATATTCGAGAATAGTAAAAAAAATACTGAAAAATGTCTTAAAAAAAAGGAATATGCTACTAATTGTCGAAACGTCATTTATAGCTTTAAATTATAGATTTTATTCTCAAGGTTTTATGCGCTTATTGTTCTAGTATTATAAAGTAATATTACTTTAAATAATATAGGCGATAAGTGTTTAAAATAAAAAAGCTTAGTATTGTAATCTGTACAGACAAGAGAGGTGATGGAAAAAAAATATGACGATCGTTCATTGGTATAGTTCAATACTTCATAGGGCATACTCAGCATTGAACGAAAGACATAACAGGATACGTACAAGCTAAAGTAGTTTGTAAATTGAAAACAATATGGAAAGGGTGTTAATACAGTGACATGGACGCAAGTTTATGACCCAATGAATAACCTCGCGCTATCAGCGTTTTTGGCCGCAATTCCTATGATTATCATATTCTATCTATTGGCTATTCGTAAGGCGCCTGGACACGTTTCCGGAATTGCTGCAACGGCTGCAGCTGTTTTGATTGCTATTTTCGCTTACAGCATGCCGGTAGGAACAGTGCTTACAGCTACAGCAATGGGAGCCTTATATGGCGTATTCCCGATTTTCTGGATCGTTCTCACCGCAATTTTTATTTACAACATGACCGTTGAGACAGGTCAATTCGAAATTGTAAAGAATTCAATTGCTGCAATTACAGATGACCGTCGTTTGCAAGCGCTCTTAGTAGCCTTTGCCTTTGGTGCTTTCCTTGAAGGTGCTGCTGGTTTCGGTACTCCGGTTGCTATTTCAGCCGGTATGCTTGTTGGTCTTGGTTTTAACCCGCTTTATGCCGCAGGTCTTTGCTTGATTGCAAATACTGCACCAGTAGCTTTTGGCGGTATTGGTATTCCTATTATCGTTGCTGGTCAGGTGTCTGGTGTTGACACTATGAAGATTTCTGCAATGGTTGGTCGCCAATTGCCGTTCTTATCCGTAATTATCCCTATCTGGCTAGTTGTATTAATGTCTGGCTGGAAATCCGCAATGGAAGTTCTTCCTGCTTGTTTGGTTGCAGGTGTAGCTTTTGCCAGTCTTCAATGGTGGTCCTCTAACTTCCTCGGACCAGAACTTCCCGATATTTTATCCTCCCTTGCTGCCATCATATGCCTTACTTTCTTCCTGAAAGTATGGAAACCTGCTAAAATTTGGCGGTTTGCGGATGAAGCACCCGCTCAGGCGGCTGCAACCCTTCCAAAGTATACAACAGGACAAATTATTAAAGCATGGTCTCCATTCATTTTGCTGACTATCTTTGTTATTCTCTGGGGCTTGAAACCTGTGGCTGCTATGCTTAATGCGGCAACCATCAGCTGGGTGGTTCCTGGTCTTCACAAAGTGGTAATCCAAGTGGCTCCGATTGCGAAACAGCCTGTAGCTATGGCTGCAATCTATAAAATTAACTGGCTCAGTGCCGCAGGTACGGCTTTGCTCTTCGCTAGTATTGCGTCTGCACTGGTTCTCGGTGTTGGCCCTTCCAGATACTTCAAGATCTTAGGCAAAACCTTTACACAATTGCAGAAACCGTTGATTACGATTCCTGCTGTACTTGGTTTGGCTTATGTTATGAACTATTCCGGCATGAGCGCAACTCTTGGTCTAGTTCTTGCTGGTACTGGTCATTACTTCCCGTTATTTGCTCCGCTTCTCGGCTGGTTAGGCGTGTTCCTGACTGGTTCTGATACTTCTGCTAACGCTCTGTTTGGTAATTTGCAAGCTGTTACCGCAGAACAGGTTGGCGTTGATCCGGTTCTGACTGTTGCAGCTAACTCCTCTGGTGGTGTTACTGGTAAAATGATTTCGCCGCAGAGTATCGCTGTTGCAACTGCAGCTACTGGTCTTGTAGGAAAAGAGGGTGAATTGTTTAGCTTTACTGTAATGCACTCTTTCATCCTTGCGATTGCAGTCTGCTTGATGACTTATGCACAAGCATACATGCTCAGTTGGATGATTCCTTAAAAAGAATAAAAAAAGAGCAGCCTTTTGGCTGCTCTTTTTTATTTTTTTAGCAAGCTTTTATTATGATTAATGCAACTTCTTGTTATGCTAGGCGTATGGCTTATGTAGAATCAGGAGGTGTTTTTATGGCTGAAGTTTCACTTAAAGGTGAACAAAGAGTATTTATGACAGGCAATGAGGTTGTTGCCTGGGCAGCGGTTGCGGCAAAAGTCGACATTATGTATGGTTATCCAATTACTCCGCAAAACGAGATCATGCATTATTGGACAAGGCTTGCTCCTAAGTATGACAAGGAGTTTCTTCAGACTGAAGACGAGATTTCGGCTGGTTTTACTTCAATTGGTGGCGTTTTATCAGCTCGGAAAGCATTTACTGCAA
>JAQWAQ010000107.1 GCA_028707635.1 Negativicutes bacterium | reverse complement strand
CTCCTCCTATTTTCACACGATACCTTGGACACCGGCTGCCGCAAGAACATCAGGACTCGAAGTAATCAACCTTACTTGATCAAGATTTGTGAGCAAAGCATGCTCTAAAGCTTGCTCTACTGTCTCAATGCCGATCACCTTTGCCTCCATATTGTTATAGATTTCTTGCCAATTCTCTTGGGGAATGATTATTTTCTTAGCTCCTGCCTGAATGGCAGCATTTACTTTGGCGCTCACCCCACCAACCGGTTTGACCAGACCGCGAATAGAAATCTCGCCTGTCATGGCCACCTGATTATCAATCGGAATCCCTTTTACCGCTGAATAAATAGCGACAGCAACTGTAATGCCTGCTGAAGGACCATCAATTGGACCACCGCCCGGAAAATTAACATGAATGTCATACTGATGATAATCAATGTCAAATCGGTTAGCCAGCACGGTCAGAACATTCTCCATCGAACCTTTAGCCATGCTCTTGCGGCGCATGGTCCGACCCGGGGTGCCAATTTCCTCTTCATCGATCACACCAGTGACCGTCATTTTCCCTGTTCCATATGGATTAGCAACTGCCGAAACTTCAATTTCCATAACTGTTCCAATATTAGCTCCGTACACCGCCAGCCCATTGGCAAAACCGATCTGCGGTTTAAGGGGAACCTTTCTCTCCGGACGCGGATTGTACTGTCCGAAGTTTACGACCCACTCAACATCCTGACCCATTATTTTTTGTCTGTGCTCATTTAATGTTACTCCTGCGGCAATCTGCACAATATTTACGGCATCGCGGCCGTTCATCGCATAATTCTTTATAACCCCAATCGCTGATTCCTCAATTGCAAAATTCACCTTTTGTGCTGCATTCGCAGCAATAACACCAACTTCATCGGCTGTAAGCGGGCGAAAAAAGATTTCCACACATCGCGACCGGATGGCCGCTGGTATGTCCTGTGATGTCCGGGTTGTAGCACCAACCAAACGGAAATCAGCCGGTAGACCGTTTTGAAATATGTCGTGGATATGACTTGGTATGTGGGTATCCTCACTATTGTAATATGAACTCTCCAAGAATACCTTACGATCTTCTAAAACCTTTAAGAGTTTGTTCATTTGAATAGGATGTAATTCTCCAATTTCATCAATGAATAAAATTCCACCATGTGCTTTTGTAACAGCACCGGCTTTAGGCTGTGGAATTCCAGCGACTCCCAAAGGACCTGCACCTTGGTAAATTGGATCATGTACTGTACCAATCAGCGGATCGGCGATACCACGCTCATCAAACCTGGCAGTTGTGGCATCCATTTCAATAAATTTAGCTGCTGAACTAAAGGGGGACAGCGGATTGCGTTTTGCCTCATTTAATATCAATCGAGCTGCCGCTGTTTTACCTATCCCAGGCGGTCCATAGACAAGGACATGTTGCGGATTTGGGCCGCATAACGCGGCTCGTAACGCCTTCAATCCTTCTTCCTGTCCAATGATTTCAGCGAATGTAGTAGGGCGAGTTTTCTCCGCAAGTGGTTCGGTCAATGAAACCTCCCTAAGTTTCTGTAACTTGTCCATTTCCTTCTTTGACTCGCGCTCGACTGCCCCCCGGTTACCTTGCTGTGAACGCAGGAGATTCAGAAAGTACATGCCGATAACAATCGCAAAAAAGAATTGAATGACCGTGATGATACTTACGGCATAATCCACTTATCCACAACCCCTCCTTCTCCGCATTTACAATGAGCCCTCCAGGAGATATTTTTTTGATTGATTACATTCTATGAATCTAGTATAGGCAGGCAAGATGTTTTTATCCTGGCAATAAGCGGGATATCAGTCAGATATACCCAAGTCCAGGCAATAAAAAAACAAAGGAGATATTATCTCCTTTGTTTAAGCTGATTCTTCTTTTTTCTTGCTTTTTCTATCAACAGTGACTAACATTGGCTCTTCATTATGCATAACCACATCTTTGGTCACTGTACATTTCACAATATCTGTTCTTGAAGGAACTTCATACATCACATTGAGCATAATGCTCTCAATAATGGCTCTAAGTCCCCTTGCCCCGGTATTGCGTTTTAATGCTTCGCTCGCAATAGCCTTAAGGGCGTCTTCCTTAAACTCCAGCTGTACATTGTCAAGTTCAAGGAACTTCTGGTACTGTTTTATCAACGCATTTTTGGGTTCCAGAAGAATCCGGATCAGCGCCGGTTCATCTAGTGCATCCAAGGTTACTATAACAGGCAACCGTCCGACGAATTCTGGAATAAGGCCAAATCTCAACAGGTCTTCAGGCAATATCTTTTTCAAAATTTCGCCGACCTTTTTCTTTTCCTTACTCTCTACTTCAGCACCAAAGCCCATTGTTTTCTTACCAGTACGTGCACTGATAATCTTGTCTATTCCATCAAAAGCACCACCGCAGATAAACAAAATGTTGGTCGTGTCAATTTGGATGAATTCCTGATGCGGATGCTTTCGTCCCCCTTGGGGCGGCACACTCGCAACAGTACCTTCTAAAATTTTAAGAAGAGCCTGCTGTACGCCTTCACCAGATACATCACGAGTAATAGATGGGTTTTCCGATTTACGGGCAATCTTATCAATTTCATCAATATAGATTATACCCTTTTCGGCCTTTTCCACATCATAATCAGCTGCCTGAATCAGCTTAAGCAGGATGTTTTCAACATCTTCGCCTACATAACCTGCTTCTGTCAGTGAAGTGGCATCAGCAATAGCAAATGGGACATTCAAAATTTTAGCAAGTGTCTGAGCCAACAACGTCTTACCGCTACCAGTCGGACCCAACATGACGATGTTAGACTTTTGCAATTCAACATCGTCTATCTTATTGGCGAGATTAATCCGCTTATAATGGTTGTATACAGCAACCGAGAGAGATTTTTTGGCCTCTTCCTGGCCAATAACATATTGGTCAAGTATATCTTTAATCTCTTTTGGCTTGAGAATATCTTTAAGTTCTACATCAATATCTTCATTGAGTTCTTCTTCAATTATTTCGTTGCACAATTCAATACACTCATCACAAATATACACGCCAGGACCAGCGACTAGTTTTTTGACTTGCTCTTGCAGTTTCCCACAGAACGAGCATTTCAATTGTCCTTTATCATCCCCAAATTTTAACATTCTATCACCTCTTTATTTGGGATTATCCTTGCGTTCATCTCGAACAATTACCGAATCAATGAGCCCATACTCTTTGGCTTGTTGACTCGACATGAAAAAATCGCGTTCGGTATCTCGCTGAATATTTTCTAGCGGCTGACCGGTATGACTTACCAAAATATCATTGAGCAATCCACGCATCCGCAAAATCTCCCGGGCGTGAATTTCAATGTCAGTGGCTTGCCCCTGCGCTCCGCCCAATGGCTGGTGAATCATGACCCGCGCGTAGGGAAGTGCATAACGTTTTCCTTTAGCTCCAGCAGTCAAAAGTACTGCCGCCATGCTTGCAGCCATTCCTAAACAAATTGTCGAAACATTAGGCTTGATATACTGCATCGTATCATAAATCGCCAACCCTGCTGTCACAACCCCGCCCGGACTATTAATGTACAAGTGAATGTCTTTGTCCGGATCTTCAGATTCTAAGAACAATAATTGGGCTATGATTAAATTAGCCACCGTGTCATCAATCGGACCGCCAAGAAAAATAATACGGTCTTTTAACAGGCGAGAATAAATATCATACGCCCGTTCTCCGCGACTAGATTGTTCAACAACTATTGGCACAAAACTCATGAAAATCACCTCTGTACATTTAAATTACGCTTTACCTACGACCGCTTAGGCTTTCTCAACGCTGTCGATAATGAACTGAGCGGCCTTTTTACGAAGTACTGATTCAATTAAGGCACTAATATGACCTTGCTGACGAACAATCTTTTCAATTTCTTCAACAGGTGCACCGTAAGCTTGCGCCATACTAGCAACCTCGGCGTTCATATCTTCATCGCTCACTTCAATCTTCTCAGCTTTTACAATTTCTTCGAGCACCAAGTCAGTTTTAACATTGACAAGCGCCGCTTCACGGTAGCTCTCCCTCAAGGCATCAGCATCCATTTTGGCATAAGCTAGATACTGTTCAAGTTTCATGCCGCGATTCTCAAGATTAATCGCTAAATCATTAATCATGTTATCAATACGGCTTTCAACCATGACTGCTGGAACATCGATTTCTGATCCCTCAACAGCTTGTTTAATGGCCTCATTGCGGAATTCCCGCTCGGCCTTTTCCTCTGTTGCCTTTTCTAATTTATTCTTAATATCAACCTTTAATTCCTCTATGGTTTCAAACTCGCTGGCATCCTTGGCAAAGTCATCGTCTAAAGCCGGAAGTTCTTTGCGTTTAACATCATTAATAGTTACTTTAAATACTGCTTCTTTACCTGCTAAATCTGCAGCTTGATAATCTTGCGGGAAAGTTACTTTTACATCACGCGCTTCGCCCGACTTTGCTCCGATAAGTTGTTCTTCAAAGCCTGGAATGAAGCTGCCAGAGCCGATTTGCAGCGGATAACTCTTACCAGCCCCACCCTCAAAAGCAACATCATTAACAAAACCCTCAAAATCAATGATGGCAAAATCACCATTTTCAATTGCGGCACCTTCGGCCACAATCATCTTAGCATGGCGGTTACGGAGGTTCTCAAGATCTTCGACGATTTTTTCGTCAGTGACTTCGTCAACCTTTTTCTCAATTTTAAGTCCCTTATATTCACCAAGCTTAACCTCTGGTTTAGTAATAACGGTAGCCTTGAAAACTAAAGGCTGGTCTTCGGCTAAAGTTACGACCTCAATTTTGGGACGCGCTACCGGCTCAATTTGCTGTTCTTTAATCGCTTCGGGATAGGCGACACCAGCTAAAATCTCAAACGCTTCGTCGAGTAAAGCTTCTTTACCAATACGTGATTCGATCACTTTACGTGGAGCCTTCCCTTTGCGGAAGCCAGGGATATTTACCTTGTTAGCCAGTTTATGATACGCATTATCGAGCGCTTTTGCTACTTTCTCCTGCGGAACCTCGATCTCGAGCACCACTGTGTTTTTTTCTATTCTGTCTGCCGTTGTTTTCATACGTGCTATATCCTCCCTATGTAGTTTGCAAAATATGCGACAATGCTTACCACCAATAATAGCATTACCCATTTTTGGCATAAATTTCACGGTACGCCCAAGTATTTTTAAAAAAAAATCAGGACTATTTCAGCATGTCATGCGCTTTATAATATCATAATTGCATAACAAAAACAAGATATATGCAAAAAACCCAGCAGTACCTGCTGGTTTTGAACTTGTTTATGGAGCGGAAAACGAGATTCGAACTCGCGACCCTCGCCTTGGCAAGGCGATGCTCTACCACTGAGCTACTTCCGCATATTAATCAGCCTCTAATAACGTTATTTATTATATACTATCGGATTAAACTTGTCAATATTTTTTATTAACTTGACGACACACAATGCCACTATTTCTGCATATTATGTACCAGGCCTAAAGTCAAGGGAGGGAATCATTTGTATTACGGACTATGTAAGGACTGCAGGCTGGTTGAAGGAGCTAAAAGAGGTGCTATTTATAATTTCCAAACCGGAAAAGTTTATTCGCTAAACAAAAGTGCCACTCAGTTGCTTTCAGCCTGCGAAGAAAGTACCCTGGACGATTTACTTGATTTAAGTAGTTCCAGCAGTCAAAAGTATTTACAGTTTTTTGACGACCTAACATCGAAAGGGGTTGGTTCACTTTATACTTTTGCCCCGGATAAGTTAGAGGAAACGGTGCAAACCTCTGAAGCCTCGGACGATGATGTCAAACTTGATTTTCTCTGGCTGGAGCTGACTTCAAAATGCAATAATCGCTGTCTCCACTGCTATGCCACCTGCGGCCCACTCATTGAAACTGAGGACTGTGTACCTCATGAACGATGGCTCAGTCTCATCGCTGAAGCCAGTCAATCAGGTGCTACTGCCATTCAGCTTATCGGCGGCGAACCGCTCATGTATCCCAAATGGCGTGACTTAGTCATCAAAGCAAGAGAATCCGGCTTCGAATTTATTGAAATATTCACAAACGCTACTCTTGTCGACGACACATGCATTAATTTTTTCAAGGAAAATGATGTTAGCATCGCTACAACAATTTACTCTGACTGTAGTGATATTCATGATAAAGTCACACTAAATAAAGGCAGCTTTGATAAAACAATCACGGCAATTAGAAAAATTCTCTCTGCTCAAGTCCCCCTGCGAATTGCATCTATTATAATGAAAGCAAATGAAAACGAAGCCCCAAAAATCATGGACCTCTGCAAAGAACTCGGGGTTGAAGTCACACCGCCCGATGTTGTCCGTCCTACCGGCCGCGGCGATGACAAGAACATGCTGCCTGCAGCTTATAGCAAACAGCCAATCAAGCCTCCCTTTTATACGGATGCCCTATCTTTTGCAAGCGCTCAAAAACAGCACAGCTGCCTAGCCGGAAAAATCGCCGTTACCTCAACTGGCGATATTATCCCCTGCATATTTGCCAGAAACCAGCTATGCGGGAACATACTATCAGAGACCCTCGCTACTGTACTTAGTGGGCAGCTTTTACAAGAATGCTGGCATACAACCAAGGATCACATAGAAAAATGCAAAGATTGTGAGTTCCGTTATGCCTGTAACGACTGTCGGCCATTAGCGCAAGGTAGCGACCCGGAGAAACGCTGGCTAGCCTGTTCTTCCGAGTGCTCCTATAACCCTTATTCTGGCAAATGGGAGGAATAAAAATTTATGTCAGAAGACACCAAACGGCCTAAATGGGAAAACCCCGAAATGACAGAAGAGGACGACGAATCCCTTTTTGATGAAGATGAAAGAACCATCGGCTGCTACCCAACTAGCACACCTTGTCGCCCTAACTGTAGTCCAACATGCCGCCCTACCTGCAATCCGGGATGCGCACCCTCCTGCAGTCCGCGTTATTGCAACCCCAGATACTGCAATCCAAATTCCTGTAGCCCACGCTATTGCTACCCGAGATACTGCTATCCGCACCAATGCCGTCCATCCAGCGCCTGTAACCCTTACTGCCGGCCGCGGCAGTGCAACCCTCAATGTTATCCCTATCCCTAAAACAACTAATCGAGCAGACGCCCTCCCACGTGGGTCGGCGTCTGTTTTTTAAGTTAACTTAAAGGCCCCTAGCTCCCGGCAGCGTGAAGCCGCGCCCCATCACCTCGGCCGCATCATGCATGATCATAAAGGCATATGGGTCAGCCTCGTAAACAAGTGATTTAATTTTGGCAATCTGCGTCAAACTGACAACAACAAAAATAACTGGTTTTTCCTGTCTGGTAAATGCCCCCTGACCACTAAGAATAGTTGCTCCACGACCAACCTCCTGCAAAATCGCGGCAATGATTTCCTCCGTTTTATACGAAACAATGTAGATGGACTTTTTTCGATTGAAACCCTCTACAACTTTATCGATAAGATTTGCCGCCACAAACATGGAAATGAGCGTCAAAACAGCTAACTTCAATCCAAACAAAACTGCCGCGGCGAGCATGATCAAACAATTAATCGCAAAACCTACAAACCCAACATTTAACGAATACTTCTTTTTCACAATAGCCGCAACAATATCCAGACCTCCCGAGCTACCGTTGACCCGAAAAATCAGCCCGCTCCCAATTCCCGATAACACTCCACCGATAATAGCCGCAAGCATTGGATCATCAAGAATACTTAGCTCGGCCAAAAAACTGGTTGCATCAACTGCCGCGGAAAATACACCTGCTCCATACAAAGCAATAACTGTATACTCTTTGCCTAAAATCCGGTACGCGGCTGCAAGCAACGGAATATTCATGATAAAAATCTGTAAGCCAATCGGCAAATTAAATAGATAAAAGAATATCATAGCCAAACCACTCACGCCGCCACTTAGAAAATGATGTGGAACCAGAAATAGATTGATTGAGCAACTGGCGATGATACATCCCAAACTAACGAATAGATATTGGTTAACTTTTTCTTTCATAAAGATCCTCCCGTCTACGCTGAACCAACTTTCACTTTACTATTCGCGTTGACACTAAAAATCCCTTGTACTTTGTCTTATTATCCCGTCATCATGATATTTATAAACTTATTTTCAGACTTTTCGCAGGCAGGATATTGTCAGTATTGTGTGTAATTGAAACAGTGGTATTAGATATTTCTTAAAAAGGAGTGATTGTTTTGCGTAGCGATATCGTGAAAAAGGGTTCTACCCGAGCTGCCCATCGCGCATTATTTCATGCCATGGGTTATACTTCCGAAGATTTAGAGAAACCACTCATTGGCGTTGTAAATGCTTTCAATGAAATCATTCCCGGCCATATTCACCTTCGTGATATCGCCGATGCCGTTAAACTAGGCGTTGCTTCCGCGGGTGGCACACCAATTGAATTTCCTGCTATCGGTATTTGTGACGGTATTGCCATGGGCCATGAAGGCATGAAATTCCCGCTGGCCACACGGGAACTCATTGCCGACTCGATTGAAGCAGTCGCTACAGGCCATGCTTTTGATGGCCTTGTGTTAATTCCTAACTGTGACAAAATTACCCCAGGAATGCTGATGGCTGCAGCTCGTCTCAATATTCCTTCCGTTGTTATCAGCGGCGGTCCAATGATGGCCGGCCGCCACTCCGGACGCGACATTAGCGTAAGTACTTTGTTTGAAGCTGCCGGCCTATATGAAAGCGGCAAAATTACCGCCGCTGAGCTTGACTCGCTAGAGCAATCCGGCTGCCCAGGCTGC
>JAQWAQ010000017.1 GCA_028707635.1 Negativicutes bacterium | reverse complement strand
AAAGGCGTGCGGGACCGGAGCTCCGCAATAGAAATAGCCAGCGTCGTTGGCAGCATGCCAGGATGAAAAGATACGATAGAGATGTAGATCGCCGGCAAATAAATGGCAATAAACCCGCAAAAATGCCGGGTTAGAGTAATTAAGCCGGCTACGACTGCTGGGCTTGTATAATCTTCCGGACTTTGCATGAGTGCATTGTAGGTACAGGGAACGATAAGCGCCATGGGAGTATTATCTACGACGATGGCCATCCGTCCTTCATAGATAGATGAGATTACTTTATCAGGGCGCTCGGTAGACTGAACCTGGGGAAAAGGCGACCAAGGATGATCAGTAATTAACTCTTCAATTTTATAAGAAAGTAAGATGATGTCCGTGTTTATCTTCGCGAGGCGGCGGTTCACTTCTTCAAGTAAACCCGGCTTTATTAAATCTGCGATGTATACGAGGGCAACCGCTGTTCTTGACCGATCTCCCAAACGCAGCATGCTAACCTTAAGATTGGTATCATGCGTTTTACGGCGCAACATCGTAAGGTTGTCCATAAGCGTCTCATTGAAGGCATCATGCGGCCCCCTGATTACATCTTCAGCTTGAGGGACACTGATGTCTCGCTTTACATGCTTTACTGCGCCGATAGCAAAGGCTTCGGCAACTCCATCGATAAAAACTAGCGCGCTCCCTGTCATTAATGCTTCAAATGCTTCGGCTGGTTCTGCTATTCTCGCCAGCGAAGCTGAAGTAAGGAGTTGGTTATACTTACTTTGGATACTTGTAGTCACATTCATATTGTTACTATCGCCCATAAGCGTTTCCAGCACGTTTTTTTCTATCAACGTGGTATCAACCATTCCCAGCAGAAAAACAACAAATGCATCAACCTTGCCGGCCTTAAAATAACGCCACTTCACATCATCGCAATCCCGCAGTACAACCTGCAAAAGTTGTTCATTTTCTTGTAAGCTCTGGGTAAAAACAAACGGCTCATTGTCAGGCGCAGCCACCTGCCTCAGCTTAGCAACAATCTGTGCTATGTCTTCCCCGAGTTCGGCACCTTTCGTAGTAAGTCGGCGTAGGGTAACAAGGCCCTTATTTAGGCGATTTAAGGCTTCGGCTGGATTGATGTCTGACAGTTTTTTGATGTGGATTTTTTTTTGTTTTGCCATTACCCCACCCCTTATCCGTACAATGTATTTTCTGCGGAATAAGGGCTTTTTATGCTAAAAGCGGATGCTTATTAATAGCATCCGCCTTTTGTTTACTGCCAGCGCTTTTCAATTGTTACTTCTTTAAAATAGTGGCCAATAATTTCCTCCGGCTTTTTACCTTCGGTTGCCATCTTATGCGCGCCCCACTGCGACATGCCAACACCGTGGCCATACCCTTTGCCAGTGAAAACTACGCTCTCGCCCTTTACTTCAACCTTATCTAACAGCAAGGATTTCAGTTCGGTACTGCCTAAACCAAGTCTCATTTCCGGCGCTGATACACGTATATCATTATTAATCGCAAAGGTAAGAGCACGGCCCGAAGGCCCTTTATCCCCAATGGCAAAACTGTCAATGCTGCCGACTTGCTTGCCTTGCTTAGCCAAAACATTCATGATTTCAGCTTTGGTAAAGGTTACTGTCCAATTTTTCACATCAGCAGGCGCCATATCGTCCGGCGATTGGACTGACTTAATGTATGGAGGTTCATCTTTTTTATAATCAAGTCCTTCTTTAGCCAAAGCTGTAATCCCGCCGGCACTGGCATGAAACCAAGAGTTAATCGGCTTGCCCTGATAAGTAACAACCAAGCCGCGCGTCATCTCAACAGCTCGTCTCACATTATTATTAACTTCTTTATCATTATAAGCCTGAAACTCTTTGATATCAGTTGATGCCTGGGTTCCACGCTCAGGAACACCGCCTTTTTCTTCAATAGCCTGAACAGTAAATGTTCTGGCAATGATGGCCTGAGCGGCCAAAGCTTCAATCGGCCAGTCGGCCTTCATTTCACCGGCTACAACACCGGCAATGTAGTCTTCCATTTTCATGGTTTTCTTCTGACCTGTGTCATGCATATAAACAGTAATTTCCGGCTCCTTTTGCTGGTCTTCCTGATTGTGTGGAGGCGGGGCCGGAGTTTCTTTCTTTTGCGGCGACTGCTGGCAGCCGCTTAAAATTAACCCCACGACAATCGTAAGCGCGATAACTGCGTACAACACCCGATACTTTGTTTTCATAACATTCCTCCTTCCATAATTAGTATGGCAGAAGAATCATGAATGCATACGCTGTTAATACATTTTTTCAATGATTAGTGGAACTATTATTCTCTACTTATTACATTAATTTTAATGTTTATGATTCTCTTATCGCCTTTTACCCATTATCTTTACTTTTCCCTAAGCTCTCTCAATGCCTTGATGAGCCCATTTTTCGTTGTAATAGTTTACCCGGAATAGTAAACATAAGATTAAAAATGAGAATCGTAATAATGAGTAAGGCCCCGATGCCGTTAGCAATATCAATCCTGTCAGGGACAAGACCAATGGCCATTACATACCACATATGAACAGCAAGTGTTTCACCGGCTGCTGTTACATCAAAGTCCGGCAATTGTCTGGACACCGTTGTGCCAGCGGTAAAAATCAAAATAGCAGTTTCCCCAAGGGCCCGTCCGGCTGTCAAGGTAAGTCCTGTCATAATGCCGGGCAGCGCATTGGGCAGTACGACGCGATAAATCGTTTGCCACTTTGTTGCCCCAAGGGCTAGACTGGCCTCCCGATAATGCACCGGTACGGTGCGAATAGATTCCTCGGTAACTCTGACAAGCACCGGCAGATTGAGCAGCATTAAGGTCAATGCACCACCGATGATACTAAACCCCATGCCTAGCATGTTTACGAAAATAATCATACCAAATAAACCAAGCACAATAGATGGCACAGTAGCCAGACTCTCAGTACTCAATCGAATCATATCAGTGAGACGATTATTGCCGGCGTACTCGGCGAGATAAATTCCAGCCCCTACAGCAAGCGGTATAGAGAATAACAACGATAAAGTCAAAATATAAAAAGAGTTAAAGAGTTGCGGGCCAACCCCACCGCCTGCTCTAATATCACTGGGCTCCCCGGTGATAAATTCCCACGATAAAACCGGTACACCTTTATAGAGCATGTAAAAGAGAAAAGTTACTAAGATCCCCATAATGACCATACCAGCCAACCACATTATGCCTGTAGCGATTTTATCCTGAATTTTCGGTGAGATAAGACGACTTCCGGTAGACATTAGGCCAACCTCCTCTGCGCAATACGCCGAATTATCAAAATCATTCCAAGTGAAATCAGTAAGAGAACAAGCGCCATGAGAAACAGCGAATCACCCCAAGCCGACCCATACGGCGTATTACCCATTTCAACAACAATTTCACTCGGCAGAGTTGACGTCGGCATAAAAAGCGATTTAGCAAGTTGCGGAGTATTGCCGATGACCATTTGCACGGCCATAGTTTCGCCAATTGCCCGAGCCATAGCCAAAATAATCGAGGTTAATATTCCTGGAAGCGCCGCCGGCAGCAGCACCTTCCAAATCGTCTGCCAACGAGTGGCTCCCAGCGCCAATGAGGCTTCTTCGAGCGGCCGCGGAACAGACCGCAGAGCATCTTCGGAAATACTGATAATTGTTGGCAGGATCATAATCGCTAAAATAAAGCCAGCAGCCAAAAGACCGAAGCCGGAGCTTACATTAAACTGTGTACGGATAAATGGAACCACGATAGTCAGACCAACAAAACCGTATACTACTGAAGGAATCGCTACATAAAGGTCAGTAGCCGGACGCATAATTTCTCTAAGCCACGACGGCGCAATTTTCGCCATAAATACCGCACCTGCCAAACCCAGCGGCGCTCCTAATAATATCGCCAGCAAGGTCACATAAAGTGATCCCACGATAAAACTTGCTGCCCCATATTGCCCCTCCATGGGATCCCATTTCGTCGTAAAGAAGAACTCACTAACACTTACTTCAGTAAACGTCCGCAAACCCTGCTGACCAACAAAAATGATGATTGCGAGGATAATGATTGTCATTAAACATGCACTGGCAATAAATAAATAACGCACATAGCGATCATAAATAAGTTTCATCTGATGCTGTTTTACATCTGCATCCATTCTTATCACGTCCCTGCCTTATTATGTCGTTTCTTATTATACCCATTTGTCATTGCCACATTGTTAATGGATTGTTAAGATTTTGTTAATTTTAAAACAGGCTGAAAAATTTAGGTATGCTTGCTGATCCGTATTCTTTCGTACTAAGCAAAAAGTCCTGCAGTTTGGCTCGTTGGCCATAACTGCAGGACTTTTTTACCAGTAAATTACTTCTTAAGTTTTGTAACAGGGATGAAACCATTTTTCTCAACATGAGTGTTTTGGAATTCAGGGCTCATTACATAATCGATAAAAGCTTTTGTAGCACCAGTCGGTTGACCTTTTGTATACATATGACCGTAAGCATATACTGGATATTGGCCGTTTATTACAGCATCAGCACTATATTTAACACCATTATAGGCTAAAGTTTTTACAGTATTGTCAGCATAGGGTGCATCAACATAACCAATAGAACCAGGTGTGCTGGCAATTGCAGCTCTAACAGCACCGTTAGAATCTTGAATTACTGCGGCGTCAGTGAAAGCAGCGTTTTTCAGAACAATACTAGCAATAGTTGCCCGTGAGCCAGAAGACTTCGAACGATGGATCAGAGTAATTTTTTGATCCTTGCCGCCAACATCTTTCCAGTTAGTTATCTTACCAGTTAAGATATCAACATATTGCTGTTGGCTTAAATTATCGACAGCGACATCCTGGTTAGCAATAAATACAAACGGAGCGACTGTAACCTGGAAATCAACAAGGCCCTTATCTTTATATTCAGGGGTGAGGGCTACATCGGAATTACCAATATTGACTGCGCCTGATGCTACTTGGTTCATACCGGTGAAGGAACCGCCCCCAGCGATATTGATAGTCACTTTAGTATTCTTCTTTTGGAACTCTTCCTGGGCTGGCTTTAAAAGAGGAAGTAAAGCCGTTGATCCCGAAGCCGTTACCGTTCCTTGAAGATCTGTACTTTTTGCTTCTTGTTTTGTACTGCCGCAGCCAGCTAAGAGACCTACGCCAAGCATAAGCGCCACAGCGGCAACAAATGCTTTTGATTTACGGAATAATTTCATTTTGATTTCCCTCCTGCTATTTGTTATTCACATTTCTAATTCTAATTGTAGTACCTTCCTGTCAGGCTTGTGTTAAGGCAATGTTAAGGATTTGTTAATTTAGTATGCTTTACAATTTGCAATAATATGACTTGCCGGGCTTTAAACGCTCCACTTAGTTAATACAAATACAGCTTTTCCAAATGAGCTTGCACTTCTTTTTTACACCGCCTGCCGCACCTCACTGTCTCTAGCCTAACATGAAGGATAGTCGCTACTGTTACAGAATAGTTAAGGATAGTAATTTTTAGGTTAAAATCTTGTTAAGTATCTAAATGTTTAAAACTTTAGTACGGAATGCAACTTTAGGATAATATTAATAGAATCAAGACGAAGGAGAGCGACTATGACCAGATGGAGTATCCGGAGCAGGCTGATTGTTTCATTTCTGTTGCTAATCGTCGTTTCGTTATCCCTTTTAGGGGGCTACATATTATGGTATTTTTATCAGCATAATGTAGACACATTAACCAACAACCTTGTGACAAACGCCCGAATCATTGAACACCTAATTAAAGATTCAATGGCCGGGCCAATGGAGAAAGCTTCTCTCGACGCCCGGATTAAGGAAACTACCAGCAACAGTAATATTCGGATAACAATCATTGACAACAATGGTAATGTACTTGCTGATTCATGGGAAAATCCAACCCTGATGGAAAACCACTCAGACCGTTCTGAAATAGCCGCTGCCTTAGCCGGCGGGAGTGGTCAGTCGATCCGCTACAGTACAACTCTCGCCCAAAACTCCCTTTATGTAGCAATCCCGATTGTAAGAAATTCCGAAATCCTTGGCGTTGTCCGTATCGCCAGCACATTAGCTCAAGTGGATGCTGCCTTCAGTCAAATCCGATCAACGCTCTTGGCTGCCATTTTATTTACTTCATTGCTTTCGGTCGCCCTTGGCATTAAATTGGCCCGCAATTTCACTGCACCGCTTGAAAAAATAACACGAGCCGCCCGTAGAATGGCCGGCGGTCAGCTAAGTGAAAAAGTCTATATTAATACTGGCGATGAACTGCAGCTTCTGGCCCATACACTCAATAACCTTAGTTCCAGCCTGGAAGATAAAATGGCGCAAATTGTTGCCGAAACTAACAAATTAGAGCTGATCCTACATAACATGGACAATGCTGTGATTTTACTTGATCGCTATGGACGGATTACGACAGCCAATAAAATGGCCAGTGAAATTTTCGATCTTACTCCGGCTATGCTGGGCAAACATAATCTTCATGTAATCGGCAGTAGTTTTTTTGACCAGGCTGTTCATGAAGCAATTGCGCAGAATAAACATCAGGTCATTGATTTAAAGACCAATTTTGACAATCAAAAACGGGTTTTTCAAGTCTTTCTCGCCCCGGTAACAGCTGCAAGCAATGATATTATCCGCCTGCTCGCTGTATTCCACGATATAACTGCCCTGCAAGAAATAAATGACCGCCAGGCCGAATTTATCGCGAACGCTTCTCATGAGCTGTCGACACCGCTAACATCGATTAAGGGATTTGCCGAGACCCTTCTCGATGGAGCGATGAATGAACCCGAACTGCGGATCAAGTTCATCAATATTATCCTGACTGAAGCCGAACGCATGCATCGCCTGGTTAAAGACCTACTTCAATTGACCAAACTGGATTCTGATGAATACCGCCGTCAGGTCAACCTTGAACCAGTCCCCATAATGCCCTTAATAACTAAAGTTGCCCAAGAGCTCAAGCCCCAGGCTCAGCGCAAAAAAATTAATGTTGAGATAGCACCTTCCTCTGACTGCATTATGGCACTCGCGCATCCTGACTGGCTAAAGCAGGTACTTGTCAACTTGATTGACAACGGCTTAAAATATACCCCTGACGGTGGTCATGTACACTTAAGCTGCTGGAAAGAAAAAAATCAAGTTATGATTATGGTGAAGGATTCCGGAGTTGGAATTCCAACCCAAGACCTGCCCCTCATTTTTGAACGATTTTATCGCGTTGACCGTGCTCGCAACCGCAGTGCCGGTGGTACTGGTCTGGGATTATCTATTGTGAAATTCATTATCGATATGCTGGGAGGCCGGATTGATGTTCAAAGCCAGGTTGACATCGGCACTACCTTTGTCATAACGCTGCCACTGGCCGACAAGAGTTAACAAAGTCTTAATAACTTTTTAACTCATGATTTGCAGTCTGCGCATATAATAAAGTAAGACCTGCGGCTATTGCCACTAAAGGAGAGAATGGCATTGAGACAGCTCATCCTTAACGGCCTTACTGCTCTATCCCGCATTACCCATGTTCTGCCCTATAAAAAGCTGCCTGGCACTTCTGTGTGCTAAGGCAGCTTTACCATTCCCGAAGAATTTGACCCAAAACCACTCGTAGAAGGGAGGCTCCTGCTTTGCTTAAATACTACGTGCTTGACACAAATGTTTTGCTGCATTCACCCAATGCACTATTCGCTTTCAATGAACACACTGTTATCATTCCAGAAGTTGTTATTGAAGAACTCGACCGTTTTAAAAAAGAAGCATCAGACCGAGGGGCTAATAGTCGTGAAGTAAGCCGAATTATCGATAGCTTCCGCCTTACGGGAAATTTATTAGAAGGAGTATTGATTAATCAGCAAGGCGGTACACTGAAGCTCGAATCAAACCACACTGATACTAAGATGCCCTCATATTGGGAGCGCGACAAAGCCGATAATCGCATCCTCCAGGTATGTAAAGGCTTAGATGAAAGCAGCCGACCAACTATTTTAGTCAGTCGTGACACGAATATGCGCGTCAAAGCCACCATTCTTGGTGTCCAGGCCGAGGACTTCCGTAATGACAAAGTAGCCGATATTGAAAACCAGTATACTGGGCGGGCCGTTGTTTACACTTCAACAGACGTAATTAACAACTTTTACAAGGATGATTTGAATTGTATTGACGTAAGCGATTTAAAAATCTATGACGATGAAGCAGCTAGCCTGATTAACCCTTCGCTTGTAACAAATCAGTTTCTTCTCATCCGTTCTGCTGATAATGACCGTCACACTGCCGTTGGACGCTTTGATGGTAAAAAAATCGTCCAGCTTAAATATCGCAATCGCAACCCATTCGGGGTTACGCCCCGCAATGTCGGGCAGATTTTCCTTCAGGAATGTTTGATGATGAGTGCCGAGGAAGCGCCGCTCGTTATTGTCAAAGGCATGTCAGGAACAGCCAAAACCTTCTACTCCCTGACGGTTGGCCTTTACAAATACATGGAATGCCGCCCCCGTGACTATCATCATATCCTGATTTGCCGTCCCAACGTTCCCATGGATGAAGATATCGGCTTTTTACCAGGATCAGAATCTGAAAAAATCAGTCCTTTTATGCGCGGCATTCGCGACAATCTGTTTGTTCTTATGTCAGGCAATACAGCCGTTGAGGACAAGGAAATTGCCCAAGTCGAAGATACCGTTCAGATGCTGTTTGATAAGCGAATTATCCAGACCGAGGCTCTCGCTTATCAGCGTGGCCGGTCAGTACAAAATTACTGGATGATTTTTGATGAAATGCAAAATTCGACACCGCGCCAAGCCAAAGGCGTCATTACCCGACCCGGCCTGGGTACTAAGATCATCCTGCTTGGTGACCCGGCTCAGATCGACCACCCCTATCTTGATAGCCGTACTAATGGCCTTGTATATGCTAGCGACAAAATGCGCGGCTCAAAACTCTGTTTCCAAGTTACTATGAATGCAGATGAGTGTGAACGCTCACCGCTTGCCTTTGAAGCCGCTATGCGCCTCTAGTAAGACAAACCTTACTTGTACGACATTTAGTTACATCTATTTGGATTTACAGTTCTCAATGTAATGCTTCTGTAAATTTTATTCTATTACCCGTTGACATCAGTCGCTGCCATGTCTATAATAAAGACTAAGTTAATTTAATAGTAAAAGCAATGATGGAAAAAAGTAGTTAATCGATGTTCATTCAGAGAGTCGGTGGGTGGTGAAAACCGATTGAACAGCATTAATGAAGTTCATTCCTGAGCTGCGGACTGAAATCATAGTAGGTCTGGCCGTATTGCCCACGTTACGGGTGTAAAGTGGATTTAAACATCTAAAACTAGGGTGGTACCGCGATAAAGCTCGCCCCTTTATTCGCTGGTGCCTTTTTATTTTGAGTTGTTTAAGTCAATTAGGGTGGTACCACGACCAATCGTCCCTTTGTAGAGAGGGGCGTTTTTTTTATCCTCGTGCACTAGGGTAAGAATACAACCAAAATATTAGGAGGCTGGTCATATGAGTATTCCGTTAATTGTTGTTTTATTGTATATTGTAGTTTTATTTGCCATTAGTTTTTATGCAAAACGCCGGGCGCAAAGCGGCTCGACACAGTATATCCTTGCTGGCCGGCAGCTTACCACACCACTAATTGCTGTATCAATAATTGGTTTGGCGGTTGGTGGGGCTTCGACGATCGGCGTATCCGAGCAGGCTTATAAAATCGGCCTATCGGCAGGTTGGTATACTGTTGCTTGGGGGATAGGCGCAGTTGTCATGGGCCTTATAATGGCAAAAAGATATCGCCAACTAAAGATTGCGACAATCTCTGAGCTACTGGAAAGGTATTATGATAAAAAAGGCATGATTGCCGGGGTCATCTGCCAGATTTTTATTCAGCTTGTTATCACTTCATTGCAATACATCGCCGGAGGCAGTATTCTTCATACAATGCTGCCTGATATCTTCACCTTTCAAAGTGGTATGATTACCAGTGCTATCGTATTTATTGGAATCACCTTTATTGGCGGAATGTGGTCAGCCAGCTTGTCCAATGTTTTAAACATTGCTCTTATTTACGGCGGTATCTTGATCGCAACTGTTATCCAATATAATACTGCTGGTGGACTTACCGAAATTGCTCGGCATCTTCCGCAAAACATCCCCTATCTTGATCCCATTAAAGGCATTGGCTGGGTTGGTATTGCCACCTGGATTACCGTCATGATCACAGTCAATTTGTCCTTGCAGAGCATTGTACAAATTTCCCTTGGCGCTAAAGACGCCGGTACGGCTCGCCGCGGGTTTATCATTGGCGGCCTCGCGATGATTCCAATCGGCTTTGTCGCAGCATTTATGGGAATCATTGCTAAAACCATGTATCCTGAAACAACGGCAGCCCTCGCACTCCCTCAAGCCATCATGGCACTTAATCCCCTCTTGGCAGGAGTGACACTGGCGGCACTATGGGCAGCAGATATCTCAACAGCTTGTAATTTGCTGCTAAGCTCAGCAACGCTCTTTTCACAGGATATTTATAAGCGGTTTATCAATAAAGATATCTCCGACCAACGCTATTTAGCTGTTACTAGGACTTCAGTGGCCGTTCTCGGCCTTATTACCCTCTCCCTGGCCATGTCGGTCAGTGGAATCATTCAAACCATCATGGTCGGTCTTAGCCTGACAACTGGATTTAGTGTAATTGTCCTATTTACCATGTTCATGCCTAAGCTCTGTAAACGAAACTGCGCCTTTTATACCATAGCAATGAGTATCGTTGCTTTGCTTGCTTGGCAGCTCATCCCGGCCATTCGGATCTTCCCGCATGTTATTTACTTTGAATGGCTGGTTTGTTTAGCGACCTTCATGGTGGTATCGCTTATTGATTCAAGATCAATTCAAACCGAAAATGTTGGTACTGCCAAAAGTGCTTAACAAAAAATAACTGAACTGCCGAAAGGCAGTTCAGTTATTTTTTGCGCATACGCTGGCCTGTGACAAGATATATTACCCATTCAGCAATGTTGGTAGCATGATCAGCGACACGTTCGAGAGAACGGGCCACTAAAATGAGTTGGGTTGCCTGACTGATAGTCCGATGATCTTCCATCATATAAGTCAAAAGCTCTCGAAACAGCTGCTGATTTAGCTGATCCACTTCATCATCAGCCGCACAAACTTGTTCCGCAAGCACTATGTCCAAATTAATATAGGCTTCAAGCGCGTCTTTAAGCATAGTCTGTGACATTTTGGCCATACGGGGAATATCAACAAGCGGCTTAATTAGTTCCTTGCCGTTCAAATCCACAGCGATCTTGGCGATATCAAAAGCATGGTCACCTACTCTTTCAAGATCAGTGGTTATTTTCAGCCCTGTACCGATAATACGTAAATCCCGGGCCATCGGTTGCTGACGAGCAATCAGTACCATACATTTGTCTTCAATATCAACTTGCATGTCATCAATAACATCATCGCCGTCCATGATTTGCTTGGCCAAGCTTACATTCCGTTTCGCAAGTGATTCAACCGCCTTATCAATGGCATTGGTCACAACTACTCCCATGTGCAAAAGGTCCTCGCGCAATGTTGCAAGATCCTGATCATAGCTTTGTCGCGTACTAATCATTCTGGTCCCCTCCCTAGCCGAACCGGCCTGTAATATAATCCTCAGTGCGTTTGTCCTGCGGTCTGGTAAAGATAGCATCTGTATTGTCATACTCAACAAGCTCTCCATTGAGAAAAAACGCAGTATAATCTGATACCCGGGCAGCCTGCTGCATATTGTGTGTAACCACAACGATTGTGTAACTTGGCTTTAGCTCGGTAATCAGTTCTTCAATTTTCATAGTTGAGATCGGGTCAAGCGCCGAACAAGGCTCATCCATAAGCAACACCTCTGGCTCAACGGCTAAAAGCCGCGCAATACAAAGACGCTGCTGCTGGCCGCCCGACAGCCCCATCGCTGAAGTGCGCAGACGGTCTTTGACCTCTGTCCACAAGGCTGACCCCACCAAGCTTTTCTCAACAATCGCATCAAGTTCGGCCTTGTTGTTGATACCATGTATTCTAGGGCCATAAGCTATATTATCGTAGATTGACATAGGAAAGGGATTCGGGCGCTGAAAAACCATCCCCACTCGCTTACGCAGAGCCACAACGTCAGTTTCCGGATGGTAAATATTCTCCCCTTCAAGTAAGACTTCCCCTTCAATTCTTACATTATCAATCAGATCATTCATCCGATTAATCGTCTTAACAAAGGTAGACTTACCACAACCTGACGGGCCGATTAAAGCCAGTACACTGTTTTTTCCAACATTGAGAGTGACATCCTTTAGGGCCTGTGTTTCACCGTAATAGAGCCTCAATTTGTTGGCCTGAATTTTATAATCCATATCTGTACCTCCTTATGGAGTCTATTATCAATATCCTACCCGAAAACTATACCATAAGAAGGCTGTTCGTAATGTTAAGCAATTGTTAAGTTCGTGTTAACTTTTTCGGACTGTCGCTGCATCACTTAGCCTGTACCCAACCCCGCGGACAGTTTCAATTGCGTCGGCGATCACTGCATCGTTGGCTAATTTGGCCCGCAGATGACGAACATGAACATCTACCGTCCGCGTATCACCATAATATTCGTAACCCCACACCTTTTCTAACAGCTGCTCACGGCTAAAAACCTTACCTACATTGGTTGCGAACAGTTTCAACAGCTCATACTCTTTAGGAGTAAGCTCGAGTTTTTCGTTGCCAATATAGACCTCATAGCGACTAAAATTAAGTTTTAACCGACCTATGACCAATTCCCCATCTGGCTGGCTATCTTTATGACTACGGCGCAGAACGGCCTTAACCCGAGCGATGAGTTCCCGGGTACTAAACGGCTTGGTCAGATAATCATCGGCCCCCAATTCAAGACCAATCACCTTATCAATTTCTTCGCCTTTTGCTGTGAGCATAATGATCGGAATCCCTGATGTTGCCTGGTAACTTTTGAGCGTCCGGCAGACATCAAGGCCATCCATCCCTGGAAGCATTAAATCCAACAAGATGAGATCAGGCAAGAGCGACTTGGCCAAACTGACACCAGTAATACCGTCCTCGGCCTCAACAACGGTATAGCGCTCTTTTTGTAAATTAAATTTTAACAATTCACGAATGGACATTTCATCTTCGACAATAAGGATCTTGTCCGTCATATTTATTCTCCTATAAAGTGAGACTTGATTCAGATAACTCCACCTGAATCCTAGTCGAACCGTATCCAGGGGCTTAGCCGCTCGCCTGTGCCCTTTAGGGTATACTCCCGCTTATAGAAGCGGGAGTCTTAGAGCGGGTTAGTCATCGGATAACTAAAGTAAGTATAGAAAAACCAGGTTAGTTAACCTGGTTTTTCGGCACTTATTAGTTTACAGCGTCTTTTAAACCTTTACCGGCTTTGAAAACCGGGGTTTTAGATGCCGGAATGGTAATCTCAGCACCAGTTTGCGGGTTACGGCCTTTTCTTTCTTCACGAGCTTTAACTTCAAAAGTGCCAAACCCAATGATTTGTACTTTATCGTCTTTGGCCAGAGCTTCTTCAACGCTAACGAACAAAGCGTTAATAGCTTTCTCAGCATCTTTCTTAGTCATTCCTGCTTTTTCAGCAACGCTCGCTACTAATTCGGTTTTATTCACAAATTTAGCCCCCTCATCAAAATCATTACGAATAGCATTATTCGCTATTCACCTTTTTATTCCTCTATATTACTAAAAGAATTACCACAAATTACTTATTTTTTTCGCATTTTTTCGAGTTTTTTAGCCTCATTCCAGAACTTGTCCAATTCAGCCAGATTAAGATCCTGCCATTTTAGGCCTTTAGTCCCTACCTGTTGTTCGATATAGGAAAACCGCCGACGAAACTTATTATTCGTCGCTGTCAAGGCCACTTCAGGCTCAAGTTTCAAAAACCTCGCCAAATTAACCACCGCAAACAAGACATCCCCAAGCTCATCTTCCATCAATGCACAGTCACCAGTCAGAGCTGCTTCTTGCAATTCAACGATTTCTTCTTGTATTTTACCCCAAACAGGCTCAATTGTATCCCAATCAAAACCGACTTTTGCTGCTTTTGCCTGGATTTTATAAGCATGCATCAAACTAGGCAGGCCGTTCGGAATCCCATCAAGCACTGATTTTCGGTCATAGCCCTTCTCCTGCTTCTTGATCTCTTCCCAGTTCACCACAACCTCGGCTGCATCCCGTACGCTGATATCGCCAAAAACATGAGGATGACGACGCACCATCTTTTCGGTAACTGTATCAACAACATCCTGCATCGAGAAAGTCCCACATTCTTCAGCCACCCGAGCATGGAAGACGATCTGGAGCAGAAGATCACCCAACTCTTCGCATAATTTATCCCCATCCTCAAGTTCAATGGCTTCAAGAACTTCATAGACCTCCTCAACTGCATATCGTCTTAGACTATGATGGTTTTGCTCAATATCCCACACACAGCCGCCTGACGAACGCAGACGGGCCATAATATCCGTAAGCGGTTCCATCGTGAAGTTCCGGGCCTTTCCTTCATAGCCTGGCAGATAGAGGCTTGTTAAGTGATCAATATTGTCCTCGCGATCCAACTGATAAAGCGGTAATCGAGTAACAATCTCATCAGGCAAACCCAAATTACGCACTAGCGTAATCTCGTAATCGTCCGGATAGAACTCCATAAGCGACAATTTAGCCTCTGAAGCGACTTGCCGATTGTAGAGCTGGGTAATAACCAATCCGGTCATTAAACCGTAAGGCAGTCGATCAATATCGGCAGCGTCTAATACAGTAATGCCGTTAACGGGGTCAATTCCCAGCCGTACATAGAGAACCTCAAGAAAACTCATTCCAGGCAGAATATTCACCTTGATATTTTGCTTTTTAGCCTCATCGCGAATCAACTCAACGCTTTTTTCGGCCACCAATGGGCTACCCGGAACAGCATAGACAATATCTCTGCCTTGCTTCGCTCTGGCTAAACAATCAGTAGTAATTGCCATATACACAGCAGAGAAGGTGCTTTTCTCCTCATACACATAATCATAGCTAGTGAATTGGATTCCGCGCGCTATAAGCTCCGCTGTTGTTGGGTGCTTGGCGGTGCGAAGAATTAATGTCTGAGCTGATTCAAGAATATGTAAGGTCTCGGCAGTAATAAGCCCTGCTGAACCTGGACCCAAACCGACAATTGTTATTGTTCCCATAGTGAACTCCTTTTCGAGCCATGATTTATCCAACGACTAAGCCGCACTTTATTTACGCAAGAGCCGTAAAGACTTCAGGATCTTCACTATCGTTGGTCCTACCTTAGGCACGCGCTCTAAATCCCGTTCCTGCACACCACCAAGAAGCAGGAGCGCAGCCCCGTATACCGTCCCACCGACAGCAATTGCAATTAACGTCGCAAGCGTGTTGTGAAGCGTCTGCGTCATAATAAAATCATAAGTTAATAATACAATGCCGCCCATCACAATAGCGGCCCCTGCAGCCTTCAATGTGTCCTTAATATCCAAGCTAAAGCCGACATAACGATAAACAAAATACATATTAAGCAACGCCGCAACACCGAAATCGGCGTTTGTTGCCCAAGCGGCGCCTTTGATCCCTAATGCCGGAATGGCTGTCAACGTCCAGCTCATCCCGATTTTAACTACTGCCGAAACAACCATGTTAATCAAGGGAATTGTTGTATGGCCGAGCCCCTGTAGAACGCCTGTGGTCACTTGATGAATGCCTAATAGCACAATGCCGCCTGACAAGATGGCAATGCTTGTTCCGGCATTGGGTGTTCCATACAGCATTTGCGAAATTGGCGTAGCCAACAGGCACATGCCGACAAAGCTAGGAATAGTAATCATATTAGCGATTCGCATTGCCGTACTTGTGCGCTGATAAATACGCTGAGTATTTTTTAATGTAAAAGCTTCTGATACAGCCGGCACTAAACTGGCTGCAAGTGACGCCGTTAGAATTGTCGGCAAGTTAATAAGGGCCACAGCCATACCGGTAAGGTAGCCGAAGAGCTCAGTGGCTTGCTCGACAGTGTAGCCCGCCGCCTCCAACCTGGCGGGAACAATCAGTAAGTCAATGCTAGCAACGACTGGCAGCATAATATTGGCCATTGACACCGGCAAAGCCAGCTTCACAAGCCGCGAAATAATGCTGACACTGGACTCCTGCACGATTTCCGGCTGCGTATCCATCTTGTGTTTAAAGGATTTTCGCTGTCGATAATAATAGAGAATTAACACCACTAAGCCGATTGCTGCCCCAGGCCCAGCCCCAAAACTGGCTCCGGCAGCGGCATATTCGAGACCATACGGAAGCAACAGGTACGCCAAAGCAATCATTGTCACAACACGAATAAACTGCTCGGCAATCTGCGAGACAGCCGTCGGGGTCATCATCTGCAAGCCTTGAAAATAGCCACGGTAGCTGGATAGTACTGTTACAAAGAAAATAGCTGGTGCCAGCGCAGCAATTGCGTAATAAGCCCGGGCATCACGAACATACTGATTCTCGGTAAGCCAACCGGCTGCAAAATAAAGTAAAAAAGTAAATACGACGCCGGTAATCGCAAGCACGCCCAACGAAATACGAAAAACGCGGTTCGCACCACGATAATCAGAGCGAGCAATTTTTTCAGCAACAATAATCGATATGGCGACTGGAATGCCTGCTGAAGATATGCTAAGCGCCAGCAGATAGATGGGATAAGCCATCTGATACAGGCCAATTCCCTCACCGCCTAACAGACGCGACAACAAAATCCGGTTAACTGATCCGATTAATTTTACGATGATTCCGGCGGCTGTTAAAATAAATGCGCCTTTTAGAAATGTATCTTTACTCACTAAGTTCATTCCTCTCCAAAAATTGCCCAATCCGTCAAAAGCACAGTAAAATGCATTATTTATTATAACAAAATATGCCTGCCGGTAAAACAATTTTTAGAAATTATTGCTTTTTCGCGATTATAGGGCTTGTTCTAAAACCTTTCCTAAGCGACAAAAAGTAGCGAACGCTGTTCGCTACTTAACCGGAAAAGGGCTATAAATTATTGCGACATTTGCTTAGCTAAAAACCCGGCGGCCGTTTCTGCCAGTTTGACCTCTGTTTCTCCCATTTGCATCCCTGGCTGCTTAGAACAGATGATGACCGCTCCAATGGCATCACCTTCAACAATAATCGGCGCAATGACTTCAGAAGAGAACTTAACACTGTCATCATCATCGTCAACCTCAATAGGGCTTATCTTTCCATGCTTGTAATCGCCCGGGGCATTGATCAGAACAGCTTTCCGGTCATCCATGACCTTCTCAACAATCTGTCCAATCGGCTTATTAAGAAATTCTTTCTTTGCAGCCCCAGCAATAGCGACCACGTTGTCACGGTCAGCGATTAAGACAATTTGACCAATCGCTTCGTAGAGTGAATCAGCATATTCTTTAGCAAAATCGCCTAACTCTCCAACTGGAGAGTATTTTTTTAAGATAACTTCGCCCTCACGGTCAACGTATATTTCTAATGGATCACCTTCGCGAATCCTTAAAGTTCTTCTAATTTCTTTCGGTATTACAACTCTGCCTAAGTCGTCGATTCTTCTTACTATTCCAGTCGCTTTCACCATTATCCCCCCTTTTCTACAGTATTTGACATCGTTATTTCAGTGATAGTATATATCCGGCCTACCACTTTTATTCATTCTTACCGGGAAAAAACATCTAGCAGGATTTATAAGGAAACTGCCGATAGTTTATGAAACTGTGGGATTTTTCCTGTCAAGAAACTCTAAAATGTCTATAATCCACTTTAATAACTGTCTTTCGCCAATTTTGGCTGTATTTAGGCTAATGCCTGGTGGGGGGCCTTGTTGAATTGTTACGATGCGCGGATACTTGCTTCTAAGCTCCATGATGTTTTTTCCGTCAACCTTAGGCTGGTCACCAAAGAGAATTACAATTTGTTTAGGTCGCTCCGCAATTGAAGAAATACCCATGTTGCGGGCAAGGTTTTTTATCTTGGCGACATCTAATAAATTCAATACCGGCTGGGGCGGATCACCAAACCGGTCAATCAGCTCATCGAGAAGTTCACTGATATGTTCTTCGCGCCGTATCGCTGCAATCCGTTGGTATATTTCAATCTTATGCATCGCGTCATTAATATAGTCGCCTGTAAGGTACGCTTCCAGATTAAATTCCAAAGTCGGTTCAACTGGGAGCTCAACTTTTTCACCTGTCTTAAGCTCATGAACTGCTTCATCAAGCAGTCGGCAGTACATCTCAAAACCTACACTAACAATATGCCCATGCTGCTGTGACCCTAAAAGATTACCTGCACCACGAATTTCGAGATCACGCATGGCAATTTTAAAACCAGCCCCCAGCTCGGCAAACTCTTTAATAGCCTGGAGACGCTTTTCGGCGATCTCTGTCAACACTTTATCTTTACGGTATGTAAAATAAGCATAGGCCATCCGATGTGATCGTCCAACCCGCCCGCGCATCTGATAAAGCTGCGATAGTCCAAATCTATCAGCATCATAAACAATAATGGTATTGGCATTAGGAACATCAAGACCGTTTTCAATAATGCTGGTACATACCATAACTTCGTTAAAACCTTCATAAAAATCAATCATGACCTTTTCCAGGAGTTCCTCCGGCATCTGGCCATGCGCGGTCATAATCTTAGCGTCAGGCAGCATTTCGGCAAGCTGGCGCCGGATTTTATCGATCGTTTGCACCCTGTTATAAACAAAATACACTTGCCCGCCCCGCTTAAGTTCGCGCTTTAAAGCCTCTTTGATCATGTCATCACTATATTCAACAACATAGGTCTGAACAGGAAATCTTTCTTCCGGCGGCGTTTCAATAATACTCATATCCCGGGCACCGACAAGCGACATGTGAAGCGTACGGGGAATTGGGGTAGCACTTAAGGTCAGCACATCAATATTGGTTCGCCATTTTTTAAGTTTCTCTTTCTGGGCAACACCAAAACGCTGCTCCTCATCAACGATTAAAAGACCGAGATCTTTAAAATCCACATCGGCTTGCAGAATGCGGTGTGTGCCGATAAGCACATCTACGCGACCATCAGCAACCCGCGCTATCGTATCACGCTGCTCTTTGGGACTGCGGAAGCGGCTGACCATATCAACAACTGGGCCAAATCCCGCGAAGCGCGAACTAAATGTTTGATAATGCTGCTGGGCTAAGACAGTTGTCGGTACTAATACTGCGACTTGCTTGCCGCTCATGACTGCTTTAAAAGCGGCGCGAATGGCCACCTCAGTTTTTCCGAACCCAACATCACCACACAGCAGACGATCCATAGGACGCAGCTGCTCCATATCCTTTTTGATTTCGGCAAGAGCATGAAGTTGGTCAGGCGTTTCCTCAAATGGAAAAGCCTCCTCGAACTCCAGCTGCCACGGTGTATCCATGGCAAAAGCAAAGCCTGACGTCACTTGCCGCTCTGCATAAAGAACTATCAATTCTTTTGCCAAATCAGCAACAGCTGCCTTCGCCTTGCTTTTCGCTTTTAACCAGTCAGTACCGCCCATTTTACTTAGCCGGGGCGCTTCTCCTTCAGAGCCGATATATTTCTGTAATAGATGGACTTGGTCGGTTGGTACATATAGTTTATCTTCACCGGCATAGCGAATAAGGAGATAGTCCTTATTAACACCAGCTACCTCCAGTGTCTCGACCCCTAAATATTTACCAACGCCATGATTGATATGGACAACATAATCGCCAATTTTAATATCACGAAAATAGGTGATTTGCTGATCTTTAGAAACCCTCACCCGGGGCCGCTTCTTCTGGCGCCCGAATATATCCAGCTCGGTGATTACAATTAGCTTGGCCTGTGGAAGTTCAAAGCCAGCCTCAATAACCCCTGTAGCAATGGTTGCTGTACCAGGTGACAAGTCAAGTTTTTCCGCCGCGAATGCCGTATGAATGCCCTGCTGAATCAAATTCTGCTGCAAATTTTTCGCCTTGTCGGCTGACGACATCAAAATTAAAATATGATAACCGCGTTCCTGCCAATTTTTTAGTTCATTCTCCAAAATCTCCAGCTGGCGGTGAAAAGGGGCCACGGCTTTGGCTGTGATGCTAATGATCTCATCAGGCTTAGTATAAGGTGCCTTCTGTACCATTAGGGATAAGTACAAAATGCTATACTGCTGGGCTAGAAGAGCAATGTCACTCCACGAAAAAGTGGTTTTTTTTAACTCAGGGTTTTCTTTAATTAAATTAGCCATTTGTTCGCGAATCCGAGTCGGCTCGTCAAAAATGACGACCCCATCGGCTGATAAATATGATAAAAAAACAACTGGCTTTCCGGAATGATCTGGTTCTGTCAGCGGCAAAATATCAACCTGATTAAGATTACTGCTTGACCGTTGCGTCGTGGCATCAAATTCTCGGAGCGAGTCAATCTCATCACCAAACAGTTCTAGCCGAATCGGCTGCTTGCGATTGACAGGAAAAATGTCGACAATGCCCCCCCTGATGCTAAACTGGCCAAAATTATCAACCTGATCGACCCGTTCATAGCCAAATGATACAAACCGTGCCATCAATTCCTCAATTTTTACAATAGTATTTAGTGTCACAGTCACCCGGCGTTTTTCAAATTCCTGCCGTGGCAATGTCCTTTGCATAACCGCTTCAGTATTAGCAACTACGATAACCGCTTCACCGGCTGCAAGTCTTGCCAAAACATCCATGCGGCGAGCCTGGAGCTCAACGCTTTTGGCCGCGGCGGTAAAGGTGATAATATCAGCTGACGGAAATTCTAAAACCTCAGCCCCTGGCAACAGAGTTGCAAAGTCGGCAATGTATTTATCAGCACTTTGACGGGTTGCCGCAATAATAACAGTTGGCCGCGGCTGCTGCCGATAGGCGGCTGCCAATACGATACTTTTTTGCGCACCTGTTACACCATAAATCCAAGTCTGTTTACCTTGTTTTCCGTAACCGGCCGTAGCACGCTTTACATTCTGATCGACCGCAATAATATCAAATAAATGATTCATGAGTCACCTCATCCCAAACAAACGAAAATATAACAAATCTAATCAACACACGGACAAAAGGGGCTTTAGCTGTTTTGCTAAAGCCCTTTATCCGATGACTAACCCGCTCTAAGACTCCCGCTTCTACAAGCGGGAGTAAGAGCGGCTAAGTCCCTGGATACGGTTCGGCTAGGATTCAGGTGAAGTTAAAGCTCCATCTGAATCAAGTCTCACTTTATTTTTCTGTATTAAGAAATTACTATGCATCAATGTAAATAATTAACACCCCGGACAAATGAACCTTCGTCTGAAATGCCAAGTGTTTCTATACAACAGTCACATAGCGATTTCACATACATTGAGTTGTTTAAATCATCGGTTCTAATTATATCCTGGCGTTCTTCACCCGTCAAGCAATCAAAGCCGAGCCTAATCTCATCGACCATGTCGACTTCAATCATATCAATATGCGATCCGCAATATTCACAGGTATAATAAATTTTCATACTGCTACCCCCTTGAAAAAACTTGAAGAACAGCAAAATTCCAAATCAGATGAGTCACAATGCCAACGGCGAGGCCCAGCCAAATATTTACAGAAAGATAAAAAACCCCGACAGTAACAAGACCAAATAGACTGTGCCCAATGATGCTAAGAGCGGCCGCTTTAAGCTTATTTTGCGAACCCTGCCAATCATAGACCGCCTCAAGCAAACCAAACACAATATGGGTAGCTAAAACATCGGCTCCCAGATAAAATGAAAGCAGTGTTTTTGCCATTTCTTCGACAACTGGACTTAAGGTGATAATGGTTAAATTGCCAATACACTTTAACAGCATCCGATTGAGTAAAAAGCTGAGCGACGCCATTAAACAGGCAATGATATAAGCCATAGCCACCTCTCACTAATAGAATCAAAGCTATTATCACCGCTACGCGCTGGTGTTATACATTGGCAAACTTCCAGTACTGTTGAAAAATCTTTTTTGAACCAAAGTAGCAGATTTAAGCGCTTTGCATATTATGTAAAAAGATCACAAGGAGGGTAACTATGATGAGTTTTCACAGATTAAACTGGGAAAACCCAGAAATAGATGATCCTGGTATGAATCATAACTCTTCACGGCAGGATATCCACTCAAACTGCGCCCCTTGGATATGCTCGCCTGAACCTGGTGTGTGGACCTGGGGTGTACCCGTTCCTACTCCATCGTTAGAAAAGCAGAAAAACGAAGACTAACGAGGAAGACAAAAAGGCACGGGGATGGGTCTCTTGTTTCATGAGAAACAAGAGACCCATCCCCGTGCCTTTTTAAGACTATTTGTTATGGCAATACGTTGAGCGGATCAATGACCCGTCCGCCTTGATGAACTTCAAAATGTAGGTGGGGTCCTGTTGAGTAACCAGTATTACCCATATAGGCTACGGTCTGACCAGCTCTTACATATTGACCGGAACTCACCGCAAACTCGGATAAGTGCCCGTAAAGGGTCTCATACCCGCGCGAATGTTCAATAACAACCGTATAACCATAACCACTTTGCCAATTGGTCGATACCACCCGTCCAGCCATAGCGGCGACGACCGGAGTACCAATATCATCGGCAATATCAATTCCGGCGTGTAGACGCCCCCAGCGATAACCAAACTGCGAGCTGATTGAGCCCCCAGCTGGCCATAAAAAGCGGCTGGCCGAACTTCTTGACACTTGATAATCAGCCCGGGCAACAACTGTTTCGGCCTTGGGCAGAGGCTTTCCACCAGGAACAAACAATTTTTCATCGATGGCTAAAGCTTCGGATGTTTTGGCATTAGCCGCCATGATTGCAGCAATATCAATGCTATAATCATTGGCAATACTCCACAAAGTATCACCCATATCAGCAGTATGAATAACACCTTTGCTCGGTAAGATAATCAGCTGATCGCCAATTTGAAGATTATTCTCGTCAATCGTAGGATTAGCCCCTAAGATGGTGTCGACATCAATGTTATACTTAACTGCAATGCCCTCTAATGTATCACCTTCGCTTATCGCGTGGTTTTTTACGACTTTAGCTTGAGCGTTATCAGACACTGGGGGGTTATCCGACGACACCTCTACGGCTTTACCTGGAGTGGGATCAATATTTTGTGGTAGCGGGGTCACGGCAGCTGCAGCCACCGCTATGATCATCAATGCTGCTAGTAATAGCAACGGTTTACTTTTGAATTTTGTTAAATTCATTGCATCACCTCCGAATATTATTCGCAACTCCTTAATTAGGATAAGTATTTAATAGACATATTAAGCATAATATGGTTTTCTCGCAATAATTATGACATTATTGGAATATTCAACCATAAGACAGGGTTTGATTCAGATAACTTCACCTGAAATTCAGCTGAACCGTATCCAGGGATTTAGCCGCTCTTCACTAGGAGTCTTGGATCGGCTTGGTCACCGTTATAAGCGTCTGTTTACGCAAATAAAAGGGGCGGGTACAAGACCTGCCCCAGTAAACAGCTAAATATGAGATAAGTAAATGGGCTAATTGCGTTTAATCACAGACGGTTTCCGATCAAACTTGTGAATAGCATCAACAAACCGAACAGTGCCTGTTTTGTACCTCATGACAATAGAATGCGTCCGGGCTCCTCCACCAAAAAAACGAACGCCGTTCAGCAGCTCAGCATCTGTTATAGCTGTTGCCACAAAAAATAGATCTTCACCATGTACCATATCATCAATAGTGAGTACTTTATTTATATCGGCAATGCCCATCGTACGGGCCCGCTCAATTTCGCTGTCATTTTCCGGCCAAAGTTTTCCCTGCATATCACCACCAAGACATTTAAGCGCCGCAGCAGCAAGTACACCTTCCGGTGCTCCACCAACTCCCAGCACCATATGAACGCCCGACCCTTCAATACCAACACTAACTGCCGGCGAGACATCACCGTCAGTAATTAGTTTAATCCGCGCTCCGGCATCACGGACTTCTTTCATTATTTTGGAATGACGTTCACGATCAAGGATAACTACTGTCAGATCTTCAACTGCACGGTCTAAGGCCGAAGCAACTGCTTTAAGATTTTCCTTGACAGGTGCATCAATATGAATCTTACCAGCGGCCTTAGGACCAACCATTATTTTATCCATATACATATCCGGCGCATGAAGCAATCCGCCTCGTGGCGCAATCGCCAGAACAGCAATCGAGCCTGGCCGGCCTTTTGCTACAAGATTGGTCCCTTCAACCGGATCAACGGCAATATCGACTTCGATGCCGCCGGCACCTACTTTTTCACCTATATACAACATCGGCGCCTCATCCATTTCACCTTCGCCGATAACAACAGTACCACTGATACTTACGCTGTCAAATGCAGTCCTCATGGCATCAACTGCCGCTTGGTCTGCTGCAATTTTTTCTCCTTTACCCATCCAGCGTGCACTGGAAATAGCAGCTGCTTCAGTCACACGAACAAACTCAAGCGATAACTCACGATCCATTTAAAATACCTCCTGCTCATTATAACCTACAAACATATATATTAACAGTATTCAACCTTTTATACAAATCGGTGGACTAACCGTTTATTAAAGCCATTATCCGAAAAACGCCAAATTTAACCCATATTGGCATTTTTCCAGTCTTCCAAAAATCGCTTAATACCCGCATCGGTAAGCGGATGATTGAGCATTGTTGTGATCACTTTATAGGGTATTGTGGAAATATGGGCCCCCGCAAGAGCTGCCTTGGTTACATGCATAGGATGACGGATGCTAGCCGCAATAATTTCAGTATCAATCCCATGAATGGCAAAGATATCGGCAATTGTGCTGATTAGTTCAATGCCGTCTTCACTAATATCATCCAATCGCCCAACAAACGGACTGACAAAAGTGGCCCCGGCCCGGGCGGCCAAGAGGGCCTGGTTGGCCGAAAAGACCAAGGTAACATTGGTTTTTATCCCTTCATTGCTTAAGGCCTTTACCGTTTTAAGACCTTCGGCATTCATTGGCACTTTAATAACAACGTTACCAGCAATTTTAGCAAGTTCGCGAGCTTCTGGAAGCATTTCAGCAAAAGTAGTACTTACAACCTCGGCACTTACCGGTCCGTCTACTAATGCGGCAATCTCTTTAATAACAGCCTTGATATCACGTTTTTCCTTTGCAATCAACGAAGGATTTGTCGTTACGCCGGCAACGATTCCTAATGCTGCAGCGTCTTGAATCTCAGCAATATTCGCTGTATCAATAAAAAACTTCATGGTTTACCTCCTGTATCAGTGCTTTTGATGGGAGCGACGCTCCGCCACAAGTTCGATTTTCTCAAGCGATGCTATGTAGGCAAGGTCTTGTTCCCGCCGGGCTTCAATAATCTTATGACTGCCACAGTGAGCACAGCTTAATTCAATTCCGTCAGGCAAAAGATTAATCTCAACAGCGCTTTTTCCGCAATGACAGACAATATGACCCCGCTCAGCAATATCATGAACTCTGTTTAGTATCTCCAACAGCACAGGTGGATTTTCAATATATTCGCCATAATCGTCAACGTCTAACTCATGTACCATGCTGTCAAACTCACGCTTATGGTCGGCTATCTTTTGTTCAATCTTTTCTTTCTGTCCAATAAAGCCCATTTCAAGATTTTCCCGCGCACAATAAATCTTTTCAAAATTAGTATGCCAGAATTTTTTCTTATTTAAAGAGATAATGTGATTCATCTGGCAAACCAAGCAAGGGATATTAAGCAGATATTGGTGGCGGCAGGCCGTAAGCGTTGCTTGGATCTGACCACAACTACAAGCAAGATCAATCCTCACTGAGTCTCTCAAGGCAAACCGGGAAATATCATGTTTCTGGATTTTACCGCATCTAGGGCAATATAAAGCCAATGTAGCAGCCGTACCGATAACCATATCTATCCCTCCTCTCTCTGCCTAATTCTTCGCCAACTAGCCATAAATTCCTGCCAAAAAAACAAAACACCCACGAAATCGACCGCGGGTGTTTTACCATTAGCCAATCCTCAGTTGACGCGGAACCCCCGTGCTTGAAAGCTGCTCACTCACCAGCTGACACAGTGTAATAATGTCAAATGGCTTGGTAATATAAGCATATGCCCCAAGTTGCTGTGCCTGATTAACAAGTTCCAATTCACCGTATGCTGTCATCATAATCACTTTATCGGCCTTACCAATCCGCTTTAATTCACGCAGTGTCTCAATTCCGTCCATTCCTGGCATTTTCATGTCCATTAAAACTAAATCCGGTTCTGTATCCTTTACTTGCTGAACACCTTCATAGCCGGTAGACGCAGTAAAAACAGTGTAGCCTTCCTCACTTAGTACTTCAACTAACAGCCGCCTGATTCCAGGTTGATCGTCAATTACCAATACCTTAGCATTAGCCATACTTTGATCACCTTTTTTCTCATTTTAATGTTCTAGTACATGTTTATTCGCACTCAATGACAAATATCCTCCTATATTTTGGTAGAAAAGTGCTCTTTTTCAAAATTTTCATTCTAAATACTCATAATTTTTTTAGCGAAAGTCCCTTAATATAGACGAATCCACTCTAAGAATCCTATCATGTCCGTCAGTTTCGCTAAACTTTGCTCCGCAAATAGCGCACTTTATCTAATAGCCAGAAGAATATTTTATTATGATAAACTTTGAGAGTATATTTTGCCTCTTTGTCGTCAACCGTGAATTGAATATCATTATAGGGTGTCGGCAGCCCCCAAGTTGTGTAAACCGTTTGATCATTTTTCAAAACGACGGCCCTGTATGCACTGTCGCGATGATATAACGGATACTTGATCGATACCAAGTGCTGATGACTTGCGTCAATTGGAATATCCTCACCAAGCAGCCGGACAGCATATTCACTGCTCCAGGCTGTCGCAGCAAGCCGTTCGCCATACACCGCCAGCAGCTTGGGGGTGTAATAATCAAGATACGCTGACACCAGCTCTGTTGCTGTCCCAAAAGTGAGAAGCCCAGGGTTCACATAGGTTGTCTTTAGATAGGCAAGATGGTCGCTGATGGCAGTAAATTGACCGCCTTCAGTACTCTGCCAACCGTCGTCACCCATTATAAACATAGCGTGGGTAAATCCGACAATAGCGTGAACTCCAGGACTCACTTTACCCTCGCGGGTATAATAAGCAATGCCTTGGTCTGCTTTCCCGTTCATGATGGCCGCCGTCTGACTGTCATAATTGATAAACTGCCGCGGTGTTGGCCTAAACTCAACAATCCCCAGTCGTGACAAATCAATTGCCCGGCTATTGATATCATCAGGGGCGGCAAAGTATATCTCCTGTCCATAATCCGCCGATGTAATTCCACCGATATTGCCATCCGCATCGCTAGAACCCCAAAGTCCAGTCTTATAAAAAGCCGCCGTGCTGATGGCTTCACTTGTGCTGCCACTGCCGAAATCAAATGATCCGGCCCGTGCCGTAAGCAGTTGACCCTGACCAGATCCACTAGAAAGCTCATCCATAATCTGTTGATAACGATACAGCAGCCCTACCCGGCTGGCAGTATCACTAAAATCACCCTCAACAGCTGTCGAGTGAGCCCAGCCATGTTTGAGATGATTGGCCCATACACCATCGACCGCCGGATTGTATGACAGCACATTGCCTGGCAGAGAAGGATCATAGTCAGAATGTAAGTGAATGCCATATTCATGACCATTTCCACTTTGACTGCGTACCGATTGTTCAATAGCGCTGATAGCCTTCTGCCATTTTCCTGTTGTTGATTGGGAAGCCGCCCATTCTGCAGCCTTAACTGCCGGCCAAGCGATATAGTGAGTCCATTTAGCCCCTTGTCGATCGGCAAGATGGTTTAGCTGCTCAGCCTTATTCACCATCTGGACAAGGTACTCTTCAGGATCAAGCCAAGCGTTCTTATTCCCCCAAACAGCAGGATAACCCGCCGAATCAATCGGTTCTAAGTCTTCTGTCATAACATAAAATATTTTCCCTGGCCGTTGGTCTGACACCGCTACCGTAATTCGCCCGTCTGCCCTCTCACCATTAACGCTAAACCCTAACTGCCATGGTTGATTCAAATTAACGCGATCAGCGCGTTGCGCTCTGACTTTCCAAACAAGTTCCCTGCTTTCGCCCGGTTTAAGCTCTTCAACGATTTGTGCAGCTCCACTCGGGACGACAATACCAAAGCCATATGGCTCAACAAGCTTTACTTCAACATTTTTTACCGGTACATTATTATGATTAAAAACTATTGCCCTAATTTCATTATTGTCGCCAACCTTAGCAACAAATTCTTGTTTGACCGGTGTAATCTTTACTAAGCGTGCCTGATCAATACCAAGCGCAAATTCCTTAACTAAGACATGTTGCCCTTGTCCCACCTCGATGCTTAGCCGGTACTTATCAGCAGCTGCCGTTTTTTTTGCGTCAACATACTTAGCTAAAACCTCGGCCATCGGATATGTTGCCTTCATCCAGTCGCCTTGATAGTTAGCACTTGATCGTGCATCTATCCATTTGGCTCTTGCCGAATCCTGCGGCAACTCCCCTGTAACTGCCCAGCCAAGAGTCTCAATCACTTGACCTTGTTTATCCAATGTGCTGATTTTTATCCGGCCTATACCCTGGGTTGATAAGAATTGCAGATTAAAATTCGCCACCGCTGCTGGCTCTGCCGCGATTTCAGCAAAATATTCCATGTGCCCACTACTGCCTGCAGCTAGTTCAAGCATCGGCGTATTGTTCCACTTTTCACCCAAAAGGGCTCGATAGGTGTTATTTTCACCTTGTTCAACAAGATTTTCCGGCAAATGCCAACTGGTTAACTTGTCGGATGATTGCACTTCGAGCCCGGCGTCAGGAGGCATCGATGTCGACTTTGAACAGCCGGTAATCGCCAGTACTATACCAAATATGAGCAAAAACAATGTAATTCGATTTCTCATCCCATATCTCCAGTTATTCCTTAACAAAATAGCCCCACCGCCCTCACCATGTTTATCCGATGACTAACCCGCTCTATACCCAAAGGGCACAGACAACTCCCGCTTCTACAAGCGGGAGTAGAGCGGCTAAGTCCCTGGATACGGTTCGACTAGGATTCAGGTGGAGTTAAAACTCCATCTGAATCAAGTCTCACTTTATACCCCCGGCAACTTAAGCAATGCAGTCCCCATAAACACCATAATTGCCAATACTGCGGCAAAAATAACTAGCGGCGGCGCCATGATAACGAGTACAGCTTTGACGGCTGAGATTTCATAAGTCTCTTGTAAGGCTGCTAGATCAAGATAAAGCACCCAACCAGCAATCGCCACCCCTGTAATTCCCATGAAAAGTGCTTGCGCCCCTGCGGGCAGCAATGCAGCAATGACCCATAACGGCACAATAAAAACGCGCGGCAGATGGGCAAATCCCAAAGCAGATAAAAGCCCAACTGCCGTCCCCTTGCCATTGAGCAATTCCGCAATAATATGCCAGAGAGCGGCCCCCATCACCCAAACTGCCAAACTGCCGACAATCTGCAGAATACCAATAATCCCAAAGGCATGGTGCATTCCAGCTGTTTTTAGACCAAAGTAAACAGCCCAAATTGGAATAATACTACTAAGCAAAACAACAATCAGAGCCTGACCTACCTTTTTTTCAGCAGCAATCTGCCGCATCGCAGCACGCGGCTGAAATAGCACATCATACAGAGTTTCAAACAATACTCCCATTTCAGTCACCTACCACTTTTCCGGCATAGCCAGCGGGGCCATAATCGGCATGCCATTATTCATTTGCTTAAACAGCAATCTATCAATACTGGTGATTTGTCCGCTTGCACCAAACAGAACCTCCAACGGACTCATCCGGCCATATTCCTTGATCTCCGGCTTCCCTTTTATGCCAGCCAGCTTAGCTGTGCCATCGATTGCATCATACATATTGCCAAGTTCATCAACCAATCCTAATTCTTTTGCTTGATTCCCTGTATAAATCCGACCGTCCGAAAGCTGACGAACACGAGCCGGATCCATTTTTCGGCCTTCGGCAACAACCGCAATAAATTGATTGTACATATCGTCAACCATTACCTGAATTATAGCCCGTTCCTCTGCTGTCATCTGGCGCTCCGGCGACAAAATATCTTTGTGTTCACCACTCTTAATTTTTTCCTGACGAATGCCGATTTTTTTATATAGCTCCTCCCAATTGGCGTATGGCATATATACACCGATACTGCCGGTTAGTGTCGCTGGATTTGCATATATTTTGTCCGAGCACGCGGCCAGCCAGTATCCGCCTGATGCCGCGACATCACCCATCGAGGCAACTACAATCTTGCCTGACGCCCGCAATTTCTTAATTTCCTCACCGACTTCCTGCGAAGCCGGCGCACTGCCGCCAGGGCTATTAATTCGCAGTACAACGGCTTTTACACTGGAATCATCACGGACTTCATGCAACTGTTTCATAATAAGGTCAGTACCACCATATTCGCTTAAAAGACTGCTTTGGCCCCGGCCACCCATGATGACACCTTCAACATAAATGACTGCAATCTTATTGCTAGCCACATTCCGATTTCGGATGGAAGGCGCAATAAACGCCACTGCTACCATCGAAACTAGCACCACCACTGCAATCGCCAGCACTACTGTTCTCTTAAACATCGTGTACCTCCCGTTTTAATTTTCATTTTACTTACAAAAAAGCCGCCGGATAGTCCGACGGCTGCTGTCTGTTACTGCTTGTTGTTCAGAGCTGCTTTCACAAAATCTCTGAATAAAGGATGCGGATTAGTCGGACGCGATTTAAATTCCGGATGAAACTGAGTGCCGACAAACCAAGGATGATCTTTAACCTCGATAATCTCCACAAGCTTTCCGTTTGGCAGTGTTCCACCAATAACGAGACCGGCTTGCGTCAATAGTTCAAGGTAAGCATTGTTAAATTCCCAGCGATGACGATGCCGTTCACAGATAAGTTCTTCCTGATAAGCCTGATATGTAAGGGTATTTTTCATCACCTTACAAGTGTAGGCCCCTAAACGCATTGTACCGCCTTTTTGGTCAACGTCTACCTGATCCGGCATAAGGTCAATCACCGGATGCGGAGTATCCGAGTCAAACTCGCTGCTATGAGCGCCCTTAAGACCACAGACATTACGGGCAAATTCAATAACCGCTGTCTGCATGCCTAAGCAGAGCCCAAAGTATGGAACCTTGTTGACCCTGGCATATTCGATTGCTTTAATCTTGCCTTCAACACCACGATCGCCAAATCCGCCCGGAACAAGGATGCCGTCCACGTCACTAAAGCAAGCCTGGATATCAGCATCATCAGCCTCAATTTCTTCGGCGTTTACCCATTTTATATTAATCGCGGCATTATTGGCAATACCGGCATGACGCAACGACTCTGAAACGCTCATATAAGCATCCTGCAAGGCGACATACTTACCGACAATAGCAATTGTAACGCTATTGTCAGGACAAAGTATCTTGTCCACCATTTTCCGCCAATCATCCATATCGGACTCTCCGGCAGCAAGTTTGAGGTGATCAATAACAATACTGTCAAGCCCTTCTTCCTGCATCATAAGCGGAACCTGATAAATTGTCGAAGCATTTTTATTCTGAATCACGGCGTTCACATCAACATCACAGAAAAGCGCCAATTTCTCCTTCATCTCATTGGAGATTTCTTTCTCAGTACGACAAACAATGATATCTGGATTAATCCCAATGCTGCGGAGTTCTTTTACACTATGTTGAGTAGGCTTGGTTTTAAGCTCCGCGGCCGCTGAAATATAAGGAACAAGCGTAACATGTATGTAAAGGACGCCCTCTTTGCCAACTTCCTTTTTAACTTGCCTGATTGCCTCTAAAAACGGCAAACTTTCAATATCACCGACGGTTCCGCCAATTTCGGTGATTACAACGTCAGCATCTTGGCCAACTTGGTACACGCGCTCTTTTATCTCATTGGTTATATGCGGAATCACCTGGACCGTACTGCCTAGGTAGTCGCCTTTACGTTCCTTGTGAATAACCGACCAATAAATTTTACCGGCCGTAACATTAGAACCCTTGTTTAAATTTATATCAATAAACCGCTCATAATGACCTAAGTCCAAATCAGTTTCAGCGCCGTCTTCGGTAACAAACACTTCACCATGCTGGTAAGGGCTCATGGTTCCAGGATCAATATTGATATACGGATCGAATTTCTGAATCGTAACTTTAAGGCCACGGCTTTTGAGGAGCCGTCCTAAGGAAGCCGCAGTAATGCCTTTACCAAGCGACGACACAACCCCCCCGGTCACGAAAATATATTTTGCCATAAATAACGTCCTCCTATACTGGGCTTACATCAGTCATTGTCTGACAAAGCCGTAAATACACAAATAATTTCTGTTTCTATTATGCCCTATCATATAAGGGTTAAATTCCGAATCCCTGCCCGTAATTGTACACTTTGGTATGAATGAGTGTCAAGGCAGTTTTACATTTTCTCTGGTGCTTCGACACCTAAGATACTCAGCGCATGAAAGAGGGTGTTTTGGACTGCTTCAGCCAGTGCCAGCCGGGCCAGTTGCAGCTCACTGTCAACGCCGATAATCCGGCACTGATTATAAAAAGTATGAAATAGACCGGCAAGTTCATGAACATAGCGGGCAATCCTGTGCGGAGCTCTTTCACAGGCGGCACTGGACACCTCATCAGGATACTCACCCATTTTCTTAATCAAATCAACCTCGCCTTGTTCAACAAGCAGACTTAAGTTGGCCTCGGCATAACCACGGTAGTTGATGCCCGCTTCACGAGTCTGTCTAAAAATGCTGCAAATTCGGGCATGGGCATATTGGATATAATAAACAGGGTTCTCATTCGAATGTGATTTAGCCAAATCAAGGTCGAAATCAAGTTGGCTGTCAATTGAACGCATAATAAAAAAGAACCGCGCTGCATCACGTCCGACTTCCTCGATAAGTTCACTTAAGGTTACACTTTGTCCGGTTCGTTTTGACATTTTAACAAGTTCACCATCACGGTATAAACTAACCATCTGGAGAATCAGCACCTCTAAGCTGTCCGCCGGGTAGCCCATAGCGGCAATGGCGGCTTTAACCCGACAGATATAGCCATGGTGGTCAGCCCCCCAGATATTGATCAATGTATCAAACCCGCGCCGGAGTTTATCGCGATGATACGCAATATCGGCTGCCAGATAAGTGGGAATACCATTGTCACGAATTACAACGCGATCCTTATCATCGCCGCACGCTGTTGATCGCAGCCACAGCGCTCCATCTTTCTCAAACATGTTACCATTGGCCTTGAGCTGCTCACAAGTTTCCGCAATCGCCCCGCTTTGGTGCAGAGTTCGTTCACTAAACCAGACGTCAAACTCAACATTAAACGCGACTAAGTCTTCCTTCAAGGCTGCCATTTTTTCTTTAAGCGCCAATTCCTTGAATAAAGCTAGCCGCTCATTCTCGGGCATATCTAAATATGTACGGCCGCCTTTAGCAATTAACCGTTGTGCTGTATCAATAATATCCTGTCCATGATAGCCATCGGCCGGAAACTCAATGGATTGACCTACGAGTTCCAGGTAGCGGGCGTTGACCGAGGCCGCAAGATTATCAATCTGGTTGCCGGCATCGTTTATGTAATATTCACGCTCAACCTGATAACCAGCTGCTTTTAATAAATTGGCCAGCGCACTACCTACAGCTGCCCCCCGTCCATGTCCAACATGAAGTGGTCCAGTCGGATTCGCACTGACAAATTCAATTTGGATTCGTTTCCCTTGCCCAACCTTGGTGTTGCCGTATTGATCGCCTTGAGCCAAAATAGCCCCAAGCTTTTCATAAAGCCAATCAGGCTTCAAATAAAAATTGATAAAACCCGGTCCCGCAATGACGGCTTTATCAAGCCAAGTTGCTTGAAGTCTCTCAACTAGCGCGTTGGCAATAGCACGCGGATTTGTCCGAGCTGCTTTTGCCGCCTGCATCGCAAAATTGGTAGCATAATCACCAAATTCTTTCTGGGGCGGCACTTCAAGAATAATTTCCGGCAATTGGCTTAAAGTAAAAACACCATCGTTTACCGCCTGGTCAACCGCTTGCCGAATCGCCTCCTTGACTAATTCCTTAATGTCCACAATTCTGTCCCTCCTGAATGGTTATCGACAAAACATTTTCGCTCTGCCATTGCCCGTCCACCTCAAGGTCGTAGGAAATATCAATGGCTCCGGATGACAATCTAAAGTCGGCTTTCATCTCTTGGGCCAAAGCGGTAAGCTCAATCCTGCCATAAGGTGTAACATAAGTCCCTCTCATTTTCTGTCCTAACCGGAATTCCTGCCGCTGCTCGACACTCCCCATCCGGATCAAAACAATATAATCCTGATAAACTTTAATTAAGGTGGTTGTCTCAAGCCCATCTTGACTCAGCTGACTGTCAGAATAAGTCAGGTGGTGAATGCCATTTTTTAAACAATAACGCCCTAAAGTTGTTGTTTCGAGGCGTGTTTCTTGACCATATATATCTTTTTGCACACCAATGACATGTACAATAACCTTGTGCATACTCTATATCACCTTTCATTCCGAATATATTATAACCTACTCGGAAAGGCTTGCCAACTTTTTATAAAGAGACTTGCTTACGATAGCAAAAACCAAGCGCCGCTTGTCCAAGATGGGACAAACGGCGCTATTCGCGTCATTTTTCCATTGTTAGTATATACAAATCAATGCAAAAAAATCAAATAATTACTTTCGGTTATTCTGGAAAAGATTGACCAAATCACCTGTCGTCACCTGCACAGACTCAACCATTTGAATAATATCCTGCATGGCGCGGGCCTGTTCCGACGAAATTGAGGCTGACTGATTGATGCCTTCAATTACTTTTTCAATTGAATCCTGAATTTCTTGCAAAATTTTATTGATATTTTCAGTGGCATCAGCACTATTTTGGGCCAGTTTTTGCATTTCCTGCGCTACGACAGCGAACCCCCGGCCATGGACACCCGCCCGAGCGGCTTCAATCGAAGCATTAAGACTTAAAAGCTTAGTCTGCGTGGCAATACCCCGGCTCATGTCGAGAATTTTACCGGTATCTTTCACTCGTTTAACAGCATCTTCAGAAACCTTCACTACACCATCGGTCGTTGCCGCCAGTTCCTCAGAAGAAGCCGAAATTTCCTCAACCGCTGCTGCCGCCTGGTGAACATTGTTTGAAACAAGGCCAACCACCTGTTCAACAGCCTTACGTTGATAATCCTCTTTGACGCGAGCTGAAACGACAGTTGCGCCAACCTGGGCGAGCGGTTTGACAATTTCAATCGGACCGGTTATGCCGAACGAACCAATTCTCTTTCCGTCTGCCTCGATCATGCAGCTGAACCCCTCTTTGACACTGGAATCCTTAGCTGCTTCCTCAGCCGTTACGGCGCAGTCATCAATAAGCCCCTGAACAATTCTTTTGGCCCCTGAATGGACAGTACCTATCCGGACGCCGCCCAGACAGTCAGCAACAATTGTCCCTGTATCATTACAGATAATCATATTGTAGCCTGTCTTACCCTTAATAAATTGAACAAGTTCCCCGGCTAAAGCACTTGGTATTGTATAGTCAGCCATGCTAACACTCCTTATCCCATTCGTCTAATATCAT
>JAQWAQ010000106.1 GCA_028707635.1 Negativicutes bacterium | reverse complement strand
GTGCTCTTCCGATCTCCCAGATGATCGTAAACACCGCAAAAGCAGGAAATCTCATACGTTCAGCGAATGAACCTGTAATAAGGGCAGGAGTGATCACCGCAAACATGCATTGAAAAGCCACAAACGCCAAGTGGGGAATTGTAGCGGCATAGTCGGGGTTTGGTTCGCCGCCAACCCCGGCCAGCCCTGCCCAGCTCAAATCACCAATTAGATGACCCACATCAGGGCCAAAAGTTAAAGAATAACCGAATAGTACCCATTGTACCGATATAATAGCAACAATAAAAAAACTTTGCATAATGGTACTAAGGGCATTTTTTGTCCTCACCATTCCACCATAGAATAAAGCCAAGGCTGGTGTCATCAACATAACTAAGGCTGCGCTGACCAATACCCAAGCCGTATCGCCAGTATCAATTGCAGTGACACTGGCACCCGCGTCAGAGGTAGGTGCTACACCTTCCGCAAATGCCTGTGCACCTGACAATACAATTAGGCATAAGCAAACTGCAAAAATGAATATTTTCCCCATAATTTAATTCCTCCTTTATTTTGTGGACTCGATAAAAATCATAACCACCCCTTTAGACACAATGGCGTTCAGCACCCCAAAGGGGCGCCGAACGCCATTGTTCGTAAAACGGCAGAAAGCCTTCGCATCAATAAAATGCGAAGGCTTCGTTGCCTTATATAAAATTATAGATTAATTGTAACGCTACTTCCCATGAAAAGCAATAGTAATTTTCATTCAGAATATTAAGACTTTGTTATTTCACATCTTGAATTAATTTGTTTGCTGTGCTAACATTAGAATAACTACACAAAATAAAAGCAATGACAAGGATATTCCATGATTGAATCTTTCTAAAGAGAGCCGGAGCAGGTGAAAGTCGGCGGAAGATTGTCATGTAATGCCACCTTTGAGCTGCGGGCTAAATCAGACGTCAGTGTCTGTCGAAGCTATGCCGCATTCCTGGCGTTATAAGGAAAGAGTGAGCCGATGAGGCTAATTTAGGTGGTACCGCGGGTTTTCATCCCGTCCTTTTCAGGACGGGATTTTTTTATTTTCCAAATAATAATGAATGGAGTGTTTTACGTGAAGGAACTACTCGAGCTTTTAGAACAAAATTACTCATTAACAGTAAAACAGTTATCCTCAATGCTAGGTAAGCCCGAAGATGAAATAGCAGCAGCTATTAAGCAGCTTGAACAGGACAAAGTAATTGTCAAATACCAGACGATTATTAACTGGGAAAAAGCCGGTGTTGAAATTGTCACAGCGATCATTGAAGTACGGATCACACCGCAGCGTGAAGTTGGCTTTGATTCCATCGCCGAACGTATTTATCGCTTCCCCGAAGTGCGAAACGTTTACCTCATGTCCGGCGCTTATGATCTACATGTCATTGTCGAAGGAAAAACAATGAAAGAAGTTGCCAACTTTGTTTCAACAAAGCTGGCAACAATTGACGGCGTAATCAGCACAACCTCCCACTTTTTACTGAAAAAATACAAAGAAGACGGCGTTATCATTGAAGACAAGGAAGAAGACCGAAGATTGGCGGTGTCACCATGAATTTTAGCGACCGAATCTCTCCGACTGTGGCAGCCATGCCTACCTCGGGTATCAGGCGATTCTTTGATATCGTTGCTGAAATGAAAGGTGTTGTTTCACTCGGAGTTGGCGAACCTGATTTCGTCACTCCCTGGCACATCCGGGAAAGCTGCGTCTACGGCCTGCAGCGCGGCTACACAGCTTATACGTCAAACTACGGACTGCTCGAACTGCGCCAGGAAATTGCCAAGCTTTTTCAAAATCAACATGATGTGACCTATGATCCGCGGCAAGAGATCTTGATTACTGTAGGTGTTAGTCAGGCACTTGACCTGGCGATGCGCGCCATTCTAAGTCCAGGTGAAGAAGTCCTGATTCCAGAGCCATGCTACGTCTCTTATCAAGCCTGTGTTACATTAGCTGGCGGCACGCCTGTACCGGTTCCTACCCATATTGAAAACGAGTTTAGAGTCACTGTACAGCAGCTCGAAAAACTTGTTACACCTCGGACCAAGGCGCTTTTGATTGGTTATCCTAATAATCCAACAGGAGCGATTATGCCGCGTCCAGAACTTGAAGCCCTCGCTGCTTTCGCTGTCAAGCATGACCTTATTGTCATATCTGATGAAATTTATGGCGATTTGACTTATGACGGCGAGCACACCTGTTTCGCCAGCCTGCCAGGCATGCGCGACAGGACTATTCTTTTGAACGGTTTCTCCAAAGCCTATGCCATGACAGGCTGGCGCATCGGCTATGCGTTGTCGAATCCGGTTTTTATCGGCGCAATGACAAAAATTCACCAATACACCATGCTGTGCGCCCCGGTCACCGCCCAAGTCGCGGCTATTGAAGCGCTGCGGAATGGCGAAAGAAGCATGAGAAAGATGGTTGCTGAATATAACAACCGCCGCCGCTTGATGCTTGAAGGCTTACGCAGCATGGGGCTAGAATGTTTTGAGCCTAAAGGTGCCTTCTATATCTTCCCCAGTATCAAAAGCACTGGCCTGTCCTCGCTGGAATTTGCTGAACAGTTGTTGCAGGAGCAAAAAGTTGCTCTCGTGCCAGGCAGTGCCTTTGGCGAATGTGGTGAAGGCTATGTCCGTTGTTCTTATGCTACCTCAACGGAAAACCTGATTGAGGCCTTAAAGCGCATCAGCAGTTTTATTAAGAAGTTTCAATAGAGTTCAGCCATCTTAGCCAATTTCCAAGCAATTTAAAAGGCGCCCACCGTTGTGAGCGCCTTTTGCATTTACTGTTTAGGGAATCAAACCTGGGAATACGAATTGGTACAAGTAAACCAATACCCCAAGGAAGAGTGCATATGGAATGGCAAACTTGATGGTTCGACGCATAATCAAACCTTCCTTACCCATCAAGCCAACGGCGGTTGCCGCGATAACGATACTTTGCGGAGAAATCATCTTACCAGCCGAAGCACCAGCATTACCAGCAGATGCCATCAGAATATCGGAAAGGCCCAAGCCTTGCGCTGTAAGTTTTTGCAGATTACCGAACAACGCATTGGCCGAGGTGTTACTCCCAGTGATAAACACGCCGAGAGCGCCAATAGCCGGACTAAGGAATGGCATGATTTGCTTGTCAATCGTAGCAACAAGGCTCTTGGCCATTATAGCGATCATTGACGGCTGCGCCGCGCCGCTAGCCGTAGCCCAAACAACAGCTTTTGTTTTAACATTGACGATTGGCAGAGCCAAGTTCATCACTTCAGAAATTGAAAGGATACATGCAACAGTGATGAAAGCCGGTATCATTTGTTTGAAAGTAATGCCGACCTGCTTCGTGAAATCGCCAAAACGAATGCCCATGAACTGGAAGGCAATCAAGCCGGCAATAATTGTAATGGTACCAGGGCTTTGCAGCCAGGTGAAGGCATAGATCTTATTAGGATTGTAAATTTGAGCTTTAAACAACAGCCACTCGGTGCCAGGAACTTTACCAGCAAAGATTGGTTTAGTTGATGGCAGGTTAACAGCAATAACCAAGAGCGCGAGCAGGATGTACGGAAGCCATGATAAACTCAATTCTTTAAAATCAAGATTCCGGGTACCGCTATTAGCGGGTGCAGTTTCACCAGGAAACAGCCAAACATCGGTTTCTTTAGTGTTATACAGATAAAAACCAAGGATACCCAAACAAACAAGAGCGCCCAGAATACTAGCAAGCGTAGCCCCCAGTAAATTACAGACCAAAAACTCTACAATAGAGAAACTAAGGCCGGTGATTAGAATAGCCGGCATAATTCCTTTCATGCCTTTAACCCCTGACATTACAAAGACAGTGGCAAAGGTCATGATGAAGGCCATGATTGGCATTAAACGGCCAGTCATTTGAGAAAGCTTCATAAAATCAAGCTGAGTCGTCAATGCTAAAGTATCGGTTGGAATAGCCAGTGAACCGAAGGGCACCGGACCGGTATTAGCAACCAAACAGACCAAAGCGGCCATCATCGGATCATAACCGAGACCAACTAAAATACTGGCCGGAATGGCAACAGGTGAACCGAAACCACAGATCCCTTCAAGAAAGGCGCTGAAGCCGTAGCCGATCAGCAAAGCCTGGGCTCGGCGGTCAATCGTAATCGAGGACATTGCGTTCTGCATTTTATCCATCCAGCCCGTCGCCTTAAGGACGTTATAGACAACTATGGCCCCAAAAGGAATATACATAATTGGGAAAATACCGGTTATTGCGCCTTGCAATGCGGCTAACAACGTTACCTGTGTTGGGAAACCAAAGTAAAAAATTGCAATGAGAACAGTAACTACCCAAGCAACCGGCGCGACTTTCACCGCCGGTTTCATTAATACAGGCAAGCCAATCAAAAATACAACTAAAGGTACAGCAGCAATTAAAGCATCCAAAACTATTCCTCCTCTTCAAATCACGCTTATTTATATCATCGGACTTTTTCGGAGTAACTCATCACCTCCTATATTTTCCTAACAAGCAGCTGTGAAGTAATCATAATATGTTACTCGATTATTTCTTTAATAAATAACTACTTGTTCTAATTATCTGTATTTTACTCATTTTATTAATTGTCCGAAAAGTTGGAATATCCTGCCCAACAACTTATGATACTTAACTATGGCAACGATAGCAAAGTGTTATAGATGTTTTGCAGGAATTTGTACCCACTTGTAAAACCAAGGGTTAGAGATGAAAAGAGTCGCCAAATTAGCAAAGCAATGTGACATAAAACTGTCGGAATGACTAAAAAAAAGAAGACCAAGCCGCTTTTCTTCTACAAGTGAAGATCGGCTTGGTCCCTGGATACGGTTCGACTAGGATTCAGGTGGAGTTATCTGAATCAAGTATCACTTTATCTATTTTTGAAAGCCTTTGCTTTTTCATACAGTTCAATTTCTTCAGGTGTACTAGGCTCAATCGTGATTCCATGGGGAGTAGCCTTGCCATTCTCATCTACATGAATAAAGGTCAGAAATCCATCGACAACGAATTCGTCAGTCTGGCTTAACGTAACTTTTACATACGAAGTCAGACTTGTTTTCCCGACATAAACAACCCGGCTTTCGTATTTTAGCAAACTGCCTTTTTTAACCGGTCTGGTAAATGTCATCCCGTGGATTTTTAAACAAACAGTACTATCAGTATTGGTTAAGCTCGATGCAGCGACAAAACCAGCTTCAACAAGCCATTCGGCGCCTCGTCCCGCATATAACGTACCATGGTGATTAAGGTCAGCCCCCTTAACCAAATGGTGAATAATAAATGATTTCACTTTCATTATTGCTCCTTTTCGCTTACCTTACTCCATGAGAGTTTAGGAAATCGCTATATTTTTTATCAGTATGCAGAATGTGCTTTTCGATCCAGTCGACAGCGAACATAATAACATTAAGGAGAATCTTCTTCTCATTTTTATCAAGATCCTCTTGACCGATCTTAATCATCTTGTTAACAAAACCGCCATGTTCCAGTTTGTGAATTTTTGTTTCATGGCTGTCGTAGTTATATTGTTCAAATAATTTCTCCTCATAGCCAAAATGATACACAGTATAGTCCCGGAGTTCGTTAAAGACCTTCACAATTTCATCGTAATGGTCAAATCCATCATTAGTCCTTGCAATTTCATGCAACTGGCCGACAAGTTCAAATAACCGCTTATGCTGCGTGTCAATCGCAGCAATACCGACACTATACTCCGGCTTCCAATCAAACATCCTGTCATCCCCTTATCATAGTCTTAATCCACTAAGCATTGCCGCCAAGCCAAACAGCCCTATTACAATGCCTGCTGTTTTATTCACCCACCCTAATTTACGACTATCAAATCGCGTTCTCAAGATATCCACTGTCTTGCTTAGGAGCATCCACCAGAAGATTGAGCCAAGAAATACCCCAAGCACTAAACACCCGGCCGAAAGGCAATCACGAGACTCACTGCCCAAGCCCAATCCGGCGAAAACAGCAACAAATGACAAAATAGTCATAGGATTAGCGATTGTCAAGAAAAATGTCGATAGATACGCCGCAAGCAACCCCCGACAACTTTCAGTTCTGCCATCATCAACAACAGGCGCTTTGAATGAGGTGTAGGCCAGATAGAGCAAAAACAATCCGCCGATGATTCTAAGCCAAAACTGCTGTTCTAGCAAGAAATTGGAGATAATGGTTAAGCCAAACGCAGCAATTACACCATAAATGGCATCTGCACTAGCCGCCCCAACCCCTGACACCAGACCGGTCAACATACCGTGAATAAGGGTTCGCCTGATGCACAAAATACCAATAGGTCCAACTGGCGCCGCAATGCTAAACCCAATAATTATTCCCTTGGCTAAAACCGCAATCCCCATCTCCCGGCCTCCTAAACACTGCAAGTATACAGTATTCGTGTTGACTAATTTCGCTAAAAAGATATATATTCCTGCAGATATAAAAATAGAAATGGATTTTTGACACAGGAAAGCGGAAATGCAAAAAGTGATGACTCGGAGTTTACTCCAAGCCATCACTTCGTTTCACTCGCAACTTTCTGCTATTTCTTTCCCATTCGTTCGAGAATCGTTCTTGCAGCATACACTCCACTGGCGCTAGCCTGGGACAACCCACGGGTTACGCCCGCACCATCACCAATCGCAAACATATTAGGGATTTCGGTTTCAAGTTGATTGGTCAGTTTTAGGCGAGAGCTGTAAAATTTCACCTCAACCCCATAAAGCAGCGTATCATCATTAGCCATGCCTGGAGCAATTTTATTAAGCGCATAAATCATTTCGATAATATTGTCAAGATGCCTTTTCGGTAGAACAAGACTCAAATCGCCCGGTGTAGCCTTTAGTGTCGCAGTGGTAAAACTTTGTGCCATACGGTGCTCATTCGTACGACGTCCCTTAATAAGATCGCCGAACCGCTGGACAAGTACTCCACCCCCCAGCATATTTGAGAAGGAAGCAATCCGCTTACCATATTGGTGTGGTTCATTGAACGGTTCAGTGAAGCGATTGCTGACTAATAAAGCAAAGTTGGTATTTTTACTATGAAGTTTTTCATCATGATAACTGTGACCGTTAACAGTAATAATTCCATCCGTGTTTTCGGCAACCACGTAGCCTTTGGGATTCATACAGAACGTCCGCACAAGATCACCATATTGTTTTGTGCGATAGACCAACTTAGCTTCGTACACCTCATCGGTTATATGACTAAAAACCTCGGCTGGTATCTCTACCCGTACACCCACATCAACCTGGTTATTAAAAAGCGGCAAACCCAATTCACGACACTGTCCGGAAAACCATTCCGATCCAGCACGGCCAGGGGCAGCGACAAGATAATGACTAGAAACAGTTTTCTCCGGCGAACCAAGTTCTAAAGAAAACTCGCCTTTACCAATATTAATCTTAGTCACTCGCTGATTATAGATCATGGTAATTTTGTCTTTTAGAAACTCATAGAGATGTTTCATAATTGTCAAGTTATTTTCAGTGCCTAAATGCCGGACCTTCCCTTCAAGCAAATGAAGATCATAAGCCAATACCGCCTTGGCTAGTCCATGATTTTTACTGCTGAAAATTTCAGAGGGGGCGCCGCATTGCATATTGATTGTATCCACATAATCAATTAACTCTAAAACCTTTTTATCAGAAAGGTATTCATTCAGCCATCCACCATACTCGGTCGTGAAATATACTTTCCATCCGAGAAGGCTCCTGCGCCACCAAAACCTCGCATGATGCTGCAGGGACTACAGTTAATACATTGATCAACTTTCTTTTCGGCGATTGGGCATCGGCGCGTATAAATATCACGCCCTTCTTCGATAAGAACAATGTTGGCATCCGGTTTTTTAGCAATAATTTCATAGGCGGTAAAAATTCCTGCCGGGCCACCACCAATAATAGCGACATCATACTTTTGATTCATCCTGGCAACTCCTTTTCCTAAATCAAAATTCTCAACAATCCAGCTTACACTAAGTATTATGTACAAAAAACCAAACCGAGGGACATTATACTGCATTTAGTCGTATCTGTATAGCAAAAATTAGGATATTCTGGTATCATGATTAAAGATTACTAAATACTACCTCATTATAACACGTACGCGGAGGCTAGATTATTAAATGGACATTCATCATTTAACTTATTTCATAGAAGTAGCCCGGCATCGCAACTTCACTAAGGCTGCGCAGGCGCTACATATCTCCCAACCTTCAATCAGCAAGATGATTAAAGTTCTGGAAGAAGAGCTCGGCGTCCCCCTATTTGCCCGGACAACCCGTCAGATTGAGTTGACCGACGCGGGAAGAGCTGTGTTGAATGAGGCTCAGCTTATTATAAACTCATTTCAAAATTTAAAATCACAACTATCTGATGTAATGCAGCTTAGAACAGGTAATATTTTGTTTGGTTTGCCGCCTATGGTGGGCGCTAGCTTTTTCCCTAAGATTATTGGCCAATTTAATCATAAATATCCCGGAATATCTATCAAGTTGATTGAGGTTGGCTCGCGACAAATTGAGGACGGTATTGAGGACGGCAGCCTTGATCTTGGTGTTGTGGCCCTGCCTGTCAAGGAAGATAACTTTGAAATGTTATCGTTTTTAAAAGAACCCCTTATGGTTATCACACCAATCAATCATCGTTTGGCTAAAAGGGCCAAAATTCACCTCGTTGATTTAAAAGATGAGCCGTTAGCTCTCTTTCGTGAAGACTTCTCACTTCATGATACCATTATTGATCGTTGCCATGATCGCGGCTTTTATCCTAAACTCATCTGCGAAAGCTCACAATGGGATTTCATTGCTGAGATGGTTGCCTCCAATCTCGGTGTTGCCTTGCTGCCAACTACCATATGCCGCGATTTAGATCCTAAACGCATAAAAAGCATTCCTTTAACCGACCCCATTATCTATTGGGATTTAGCAATTATTTGGAAGAAAGATAAAT
>JAQWAQ010000105.1 GCA_028707635.1 Negativicutes bacterium | reverse complement strand
TTTAAAGGATTCTAATCGAAACACCATCCTTGCTTATCTAACTAACCTTCAAACCAAGGGGCGGGCTGTTTCCACAATTTCTCGAAATCTAGCTGCAATCAAATCTTTCTATCAATATTTAGTTCGTGAGCGGTATCTTGAAAAAGACCCAGCCGCCAATCTAGAGTCCCCTAAGCTGGAAAAAAAATTGCCAAAAATCCTGAGTATCGGTGAAGTTGAGGAATTATTAAAACAGCCAAATGGGACTTTACCCGCTGGAATGCGTGATAAAGCGATGCTTGAGCTTCTGTATGCAACTGGGATCAGGGTATCCGAACTGATTTCTCTTAATATTTCCGATATTAATTTGGATATGGGCTATATTAAATGTTATGGAAAGGGTGCCAAAGAAAGAATCGTTCCACTGGGTTCGATCGCAGCCAAATGCGTTCAGGAGTATATTAATAGAGGGCGATCTAAACTTGTACGCACCTATGATGAGGCAGCACTGTTCGTTAATCATCATGGAAACCGTTTGACCAGGCAGGGTTTCTGGAAGATTATCAAAAAATATGCACAAGAAGCAAGGATTACCAAGGAAATTACTCCGCATACACTCCGGCACTCGTTTGCAACACACTTGCTGGAAAATGGGGCAGATCTGAGATCAGTTCAGGAAATGCTTGGTCATGCCGATATTTCTACCACCCAGATATATACACATGTTACAAGAAACCATCTAAAAGAAGTGTATGACAAAGCCCACCCGCGAGCATAATTAAAAAAGTATTTAGATAAAATTTTGCTGCAAGGGAGTTTGTGTTCGTTGTTTAAGAGAATCTTTCTAATCGTTATGGATAGTGTCGGAATTGGTGCCCTCCCGGATGCTGGCGCATACGGTGACTCAAATGTAAATACGCTAGCCAACATTGCTCGCTCACAAGGCGGGCTTTTCTTGCCTACATTTGAAAAGTTAGGACTGGGCTGTATTGAACCAATTGAAGGTGTGAAATGCATTCCAACGCCAAAGGGCAGTTATGGAAAAATGGCCGAAATATCAAAAGGCAAGGATACAACTACTGGCCATTGGGAACTGGCAGGATGTCCGGTCTTTATTCCGTTTCCTGTCTATCCACAAGGCTTTCCGCCTAATGTAATAGAGAAATTTGAAAATCTTATTGGTCGAGAGGTACTTGGAAATAAACCGGCTTCTGGCACTGCCATTATTGAAGAACTGGGGCTTGAACATATGAAAACCGCCAGACCAATTGTTTATACTTCTGGCGACAGTGTTTTTCAGATTGCGGCGCATGAAGAAATAATCCCGGTACAGGATTTGTATGAAATGTGCAATATTGCCCGCACCAAGGTGTGTATTGGCAAACATGCTGTAGGTAGAGTCATTGCACGTCCTTTCATTGGGAAGCCAGGGGCATTTATTCGAACCCCTAATCGCCATGATTTCAGTGTTGAGCCACAGGGCAAAACTGTTCTTGATTTCTTAAAAGAAGCAGGATTTAGTGTAGTTGGTGTAGGCAAGATCGCCGATATTTTTGCCCAACGTGGTATTACGGAGTCTTATCCGACTAAATCAAATGATAGAGGCATTGAAAAAATTATCACGTTGATTGAAAGTGATAGTCAAAATCAATTGGTTATGGCCAATCTAGTCGATTTTGATAGCGTTTATGGACATCGCAATGACGTTCCTGGGTATGCAAAAGCTTTGGAACAACTTGATGGCAACATCAAAACTCTATTGACGAAATTAAATGAAGATGACTTGCTTATTTTGACGGCAGATCATGGCTGTGATCCGACAGCTCCTGGTACTGACCATACTCGAGAATATGTCCCATTGTTGGTTTATGGCCCCAGAGCTGCTGTAGATAATTTAGGAATCCGAACTACATTCTCCGATGTAGCTGCGACAATTGCCGAGAACTTTGCACTCGCGTCGCTTCCTTATGGACATAGTTTTTTAAAGCAATTGAGGTGACAAGCATGCGGTTGTTGGATATTATCACGAAAAAACGGGATGGTAAAACCTTAGATGCAAGTGAGATCAATGCCTTGGTTCAGGCCTATACAATGAATAATCTGCCTGACTATCAGATGGCTGCGTGGTTAATGGCGGTATATCTTAACGGCATGATCTATCAAGAGACTGCGGCGTTAACTCTAGCAATGGCAGAGTCTGGTGATAAAATGGACTTAAGCAGTGTGCCAGGAATTAAAGTTGATAAGCACAGTACTGGCGGTGTTGCTGATACTACCACGCTGGTGCTGGGCCCTTTGGTGGCAGCCGCCGGCATCCCGGTCGCGAAGATGTCGGGCCGTGGTCTTGGCTTTACCGGTGGTACTATTGATAAGCTTGAAGCGATACCTGGCTTTAAAATAGCGCTCACCCAGGCTAATTTTATTGAAAATATAAAAAAACATGGTATGGCGCTGACAAGTCAAAACTCAATGATTGCTCCTGCGGATGGTAAAATGTATGCACTTCGAGATGTTACAGCAACGGTTGAAAGTATTCCGTTAATAGCCTCATCGATTATGAGTAAAAAAATTGCCGCCGGCGCTGATAAGATTTTGCTTGATGTTAAAGTGGGCAGCGGTGCTTTTATGAAAGACATTAAGTCTGCTGTCGAATTAGCTTCAACTATGGTGGAGATAGGCCGGCTAGTGGAGCGCGATACAATCGCTATTTTAACAAACATGGACGAGCCGCTTGGCGACGCTATTGGTAATAGCCTTGAAGTTCAGGAGGCGATTGATGTCTTGAAGGGCGGCGGACCGGGTAACCTGCGCCATGTTTGTCTTGTTTTGGGTTCATATATGTTGAAACTTGCGGGGCATACTGAATCCTTAGATGAAGGGTATCAAATATTGCGTGACCTTTTGGAGAATGGATCAGCGTTGGAAAAATTCAAAGAGTTTATTATTGCCCAAGGCGGCAATCCGGCAATTGTCGAAAACAATAATTTGTTACCGCAGGCTAAATATAAAATTACTGTTAAAAGTAACATAGACGGTTATATAGAAAAAATTGACGCTGCAAAAATCGGCTATGTTGCAATGATATTAGGGGCCGGCCGTGAATTTAAAGAACAAGAAATTGATTTGGCAGCCGGTATGGTATTAAAATGCCGGGTTGGTGATAAAATTGAATGCGGACAGCAGTTAGCGATTATTCATGCAAATGACCAGGATAAAATTTCTGTCGCAATTAAGATCATTCAAGAAGCATTAACCTTCTGTAGTCAACAAATACAACCAACTAAGCTTATTTTAGGAATTGTTGATAAGAATGGATATAAAAGTTTTTAAAGACGGGCATTTATGCCAGTCTTTTTTAATTCCCCTACTTTGCCAGTGTATTCGATATTTAGATTGGTTAACCTAAAAAAAAGATGAAAGGAGTGTGTTTGATGTACCGATTACGCTCACATGCATTTTTGTGGCTGCTAGTTTTCACTTTTATTATAGCGGCCGTTTGGTCACCTGCGGCGTCTAATGCAGCCCCGAATACCCAGTTGGACACGATAGCCGATTCAGCAGTTCTAATGGATGATAATGGTACCATACTCTTTGAAAAAGAGTCTCACAAGAAATTGCCACCAGCAAGCGTTACAAAAGTTATGACCCTGTTGCTAGCCGTCGAAGCGGTAGAGGAGGGCAAGATAAGCTTAACTGACGAAGTCTACACAACCGAGCATTCTTGGCGTCAGGGGGGGTCGCAGATATGGCTTGAACCTGGCGAAAAAATGACGGTGCACGAGCTGATGATAGCGGTTGCCGTAGTTAGTGCTAATGATGCAGCTGTTGCTATAATGGAACATATCTTTGGTAGTGAGCAATTTGCAGTTGATGCTATGAATAAAAGGGCCCAAGAACTAGGCTTAAAGGATACTCACTTTAATAGTGTAAATGGCTTACCAACAACTGATCATTATATGAGTGCCTTTGACACGGCGCTTATAGTTAAGGAAGCAGTTCACCATCCATTATACATGGAGTTATGTAGTATTAAGGAATATTGGTTGCGCGATGGCAAGAACTGGCTGGTTAATACGAATAAATTACTTTGGTGGTATAAGGGAGCAGATGGGCTTAAAACCGGCTGGACTGAGGAGGCTAAATATTGTTTTGCCGGTACTGCAAAACGCGATGGACTTCGACTCATCGCGGTGGTATTTGCTACTCCAGAACCGCGTTCTCATTTAAGGGAAAGTATGCGGTTGCTGGATTGGGGCTTTGCTAATTTCACGGCTACGCCAATTGTTAGCAAAGGTGAAGTTATTGAACGGTTGCGCATAACCAAAGGGATAGATAAAGAAGTGCAATTAACAGCAGCTAAAGAGCTAAACTTGATACTTCCTAAAGGCCAAAATAAAAATTTGCAGAAAAGAATTGTTGCGGAGTCTTCAATTGCCGCTCCGGTAACTGAAGGTCATAAATATGGTGAATTGGTCGTGATCAAAGAAGGTAAGGAAGTCGCTAAGGTTGATTTAATTGCCCAAAAATCAGTTGAAAAGGCGGGTTTTCTGCAAATATTTCAAGATATGATTTCAAGCTTATTTACGCTGACTCGCTAACTAGATCCCACGTTATGAGTATAAAGTATATATTAAATGCGGTATATTTCCGCATTTTTTTTTGCGTTAGCAGGGAAAATTTTCCTTAAATAGAATATTATATGCAGGAGAAGGAGGGGGCATATTGAAAATAGCTACTATTTTTAAAAAGGGTGTTTTAATCGTTCGAGTTGAAGGTGAGCTCGATATGCATTCGGCCCATGAATTTCGGCAAACGATTGATGATGCACTTGATAGTAATGAGGCCAAACACATTGTGTTAAATTTTAATGGTGTTGATTTTATTGATAGCTCTGGGCTGGGCGTCATTCTGGGAAGGTATAAGCGTGTCAGCCTTCTCAAAGGACAAATGGTAGCAACTCATATTCAGCCGCAAGTTGCCAGGATTTTTGAATTGGCTGGACTGTATAAAATTATTAAAGTGTGCAATAACGAAACTGAAGCGTTGGCTTTTTTATAGGGAGGGCATCATGGCAATAAAAAATCATTTTAAAATGACATTTGACAGCCTAAGTGAGAACGTAGGCATTGCTAGATTGACTGCTGCCGCTTTTGCTGCCCAACTTGACTTTACTATTAATGAAATTGAAGAAATTAAAGTAGCAGTTTCAGAGGCGATCTCAAATTCCGTTATTCACGGCTATGGCAACGATAGTGGCGATGTTGAATTAGTCATGAAGCTATACGATGATAGGGTTGAATATATAGTTATAGATAAGGGACGGGGCATCGAGGATATTGAACAAGCGCGGCAACCTTCATACTCTAGTGATCCCGAGCGAATGGGACTTGGTTTTGTGTTTATGGAGACTTTTATGGATGAGCTTGTTATTGAAACAGAACTCCAAAAAGGAACAATTGTCCGAATGATAAAAAAAGTCCAGCTAAATAAGGCGCATTAGGTGGGATGGCCATGTTAGGGGACGAAGAATTAAAAGATTTGATTCAACAAGCACAAGCCGGCAATCCAATAGCGAAGGAGAGAATTGTCGAACAAAATTTTAATTTAGTTCGAAGTATTGTTCATCGTTTTACTAATCGCGGCTATGAATGGGATGATTTGTTTCAAATCGGCTGTATCGGCCTAATAAAAGCCATTGAGCGCTTCGACTTAAAGTTTAGCGTAAAGTTTTCAACGTATGCGGTGCCGATGATTATCGGCGAAATACGCCGGTTTATTCGCGATGACAATCCAGTAAAAGTGAGTCGTCCGGTTAAGGAATTAGCGTATCGAGTTCATAAGATCCAGGAGAAACTCAATGGCACTTTAGGACGAGAACCAACGATTGGCGAAGTGGCAAAAGAATTAGCACTTGCGCCTCAAGAAATTGTTTCAGCACTGGAGGCTGTCCAGCCGCCGGCCTCGTTATACGATAATGCCTTTCATGATGATGGTGGAGACTCTATTCCTTTGCTTGATCAAATTAAGGCATCTGATAGGCAGGATAACATTTACTTTGACAGTTTAGTTTTAAAAGAAGTGTTGTCTCGCCTTCCACCTAAGGAGCGAACGGTAATCGTACTTCGGTTTTTTGAGGATAAAACACAGGCAGAGATAGCAACCATTCTCGGATTATCCCAAGTTCAAATTTCCCGTATCGAAAAACAAGCATTAAAGTTATTAAGAGATTTTATGAAGACCTCGTAAAGAAGAGGTCTGTTTTTTTTTGAAAGGGGAATACTAGTATCAGAGGTGAGTAAATAGTGGGAAGAAAATTTACGTGGATAAGTATAACGCTTTGCTTTGTTGTATCGGCTACGCTTTTAACATGGTTTTACTTTCAGGTTGATATGCCCCACAAGGCTCCGGTGAAAGCTAAACAGGTTTTTAATATACATTCCGGAATTATAGTGGCTAGATTTAACGTAGTACCAGAGAATAATTTTGATCACAATGAACAAATTATAGATAGGATTTAAAAATCTAGTTAAAGTGAAAAGGAGGATAAAAGAGTGGTTGTAAAAGTAATTGAATTAGTCGGAACATCGCCCAACAACTGGACAGAAGCTGTTGACGAAGCTGTTATGGAAGCCAGCAAAACGCTGGATCATATTCTGGGGGTTGAGGTAACAAACTTCACGGCCAATATTGATGATGGACGCATTGCTGAATATAAAGCAGATGTAAAAGTTGCTTTCCACGTTCATTAAACGGAAATTTGCTATAAAAGAGTGCCAGTCTGGCACTCTTTTTAGGTCTAGAGTGGCATTAGGATAGGTCTGGTTATTGGATAAGTGAATAATTGAGATGACAGTGGTCAAAATAGCAGTAGAGGTGTTATATGCCCACTGATAAACAACAAATAATTAATCAACAGCAGCAGTATCAAAATAAAGTGAAGAAAGTGTCACCTAAGCCGCCCTTGCTCAAAAATACAATATGGGCCTTCGTTGTGGGCGGGCTTATTTGCACTTTAGGACAATTTTTCCAAAATTCTTTTCTTGATCTCGGTGTTAACAAAAAAGATGCTTCAGCATTAACGTCTGTCGTTATGGTTTTTCTAGGTGCGTTTTTCACTGGGATTGGTGTATACGATGAGTTAGGGCGGCGGGCAGGAGCCGGTTCTGTTGTACCAATAACAGGTTTTGCAAATTCGATCGTGGCACCAGCCATGGAATTTAAACGAGAGGGTTATGTTTTTGGCATTGGTGCAAAAATGTTTGTTATCGCAGGCCCTGTATTAGTGTATGGAATGGTAACTGCCTTTACCATAGGATTACTTTATTGGCTGATGCTGTAGTGTAATCAACCAAGAGCTAAACTAGTTATGAAGGAGTAGGACTGTGCAATCGTATTTTATGGCGTTTTTAATAGGCGGTTTAATCTGTGTTATTGGTCAGCTTTTAATGGACTTAACACCGCTAACGCCTGCGCATGTATTAGTATTGTTTGTTGTTCTTGGCGGCATTCTAAGCGGGATAGGCATCTATCAGCCTTTAGTTGATATTGCTGGCGCAGGGGCCAGTATTCCGATATTGGGATTCGGGCATACTTTGGTATCGGGCACTTTGGAAGAGGTAGCAAAGACAGGAATTGTCGGAGTTTTCAGTGGGGCGTTAACAGCCGCAGCATCTGGAGTGATGGCAGCTGTAGTTTTTGGCTTTCTGATGGCAATCATCTTTAATCCAAAGGGGTAAATGCATTGCTGACAATTGATTTCATCGGCTTATTCGTTACTATTTTAGCTATTGGAATACGTTACCCACACTATGTGGTTATTGCTGTCTTCGTTCACGAAATAGGGCGTCTGTTGATGTCATTCATGGTAAATGGACAGCTAAATATCATTAGTGCCACTGGCGCTTTCGGTACATCAGGCATCAATGAATATGACTGGGCTAGTGTACTGATTCTATTGAGCGGACCATTGGCAAATTATATATTTTGTGCGGTTACTGGTGGCGTTTATCAAGAAAAGGTTGCTAATATTGCTATACCTAGCGCTAAGCTAATGAATCCTTTTGCCGTCATCAACTTACGGCTTGCAGTAGTTTCAATCATAGTAAGTTTATGGAGTTTCTTATAATATGGGGGTGAGGCATGTGTCAAGAAGAGCCATCCGGCGTCAAGTAGACTTGAAATCGTCAGAAAAAGATAATAATAGGGCGTCAAAAGACAATGAGGAATACAGCCGTGATAATAATTGTGATTCTAGCATTGTTGCAGACTTGGCAAAAGGTTTTGCGCAAGCAAATATGGTAAATGTCTCTGCTGATAATGAGGCGATTTTAGGTTTACTGCAAAAAGTAAACAGTCAGTTGGAAAAGTTACAGTCTGGTCAAGGTAATCAGTCGGAATCTGGCCAGCAGCAGCAGTCACAGCAGCAGCCCCAGCAACAAAGTCGACAAGCCCAATCGGGAAATAATACAAAGCTAGAAAACGAAGAGCAGGCAAAACAGGAGTTGCAAAATTTATTCAGCAAAGTACTATTGAATTCGAGTGATAGTAGTCAGAACTCACAAACAAGTTCGAATGAGGCTAATTCAAAAGCGAAAAGTCAAACAAACCTAGATTCATCCATGGCTATTAAAACTGCTAGTCAAGTTTTAGCCAAGGCTCAGTACGAGTTAGCCAATGAACTTGAGTCTAGTTTGCAAAAGTTGAAACAAGTAATAAGCGAAAGTGAGAAAATAGCCAATCAGGTTAGTGATTTGCTAGGGGAAGGTAGTAATAAAAAGATGTGAGGTGAAAATATTGCCGAAAAAGGTGCGGGTTATACTGATAACTGACGGAGATCGTGTCGCCCAACATGTTGTTGAGGAGATAGGAACTTCTCTCGGGCTAAGGTGTATATCAGCTTCGGCAGGAAATCCAACGCCGATTAGCGGAGAAAAAATTGTTAAATTACTTAAAACTGTGCCCTACGATCCGGTTTTGGTCATGTTTGACGACCGCGGTGAGAGTCATAAGGGTTTAGGTGAACGGGCCATGGAATATGTCGCGTCCCATCCAGATATTGAAGTAC
>JAQWAQ010000104.1 GCA_028707635.1 Negativicutes bacterium | reverse complement strand
CTTATTGCAGTTATATTATCTGCGCAATGTACCGATGAACGAGTTAATAAGATAACCGCGGTTTTGTTCATAGAATATAATACTCCGGCCAAAATTCTGACGCTTGGACAAGCTGGGTTGGAGGAATACATCAAAGGATGCGGTTTATATCATAACTAGGCGAAGAACATCGTTGCCACATGCGTAATTTTGTGTCGTGACCATGACAGTCAGGTACCTTCTTCTTTTGAGCAGCTAGTGAATCTGCCCGGAGTAGGTCGAAAAACAGCCAATGTACTCTTGAGCCAGCTTTTCAATATTCCAGCCATAGCCGTAGATACTCATGTTTTTAGGGTGGCTAACCGGTTGGGCTTGGCGATGGGAAAAACACCAGGAGTGGTAGAAGATGGGCTTATGAAGGCGATCCCTAAGGATAAGTGGTCTGCGGCGCATCATTGGCTAATTTGGCATGGGCGGAAAATTTGTAAGGCAAGAAATCCGGCATGCGGTAATTGCCCGGTTTTAAATTTATGCATCAGTTCCCCCAAAAAAGTTAGTAAAAACATTGAATAAATATAAGTAATATCGTATAATTATTCTAAAGGAGGGGATTGAAGTGATTTACCGCAAGGCTGTTTTTAAAGATGTTGAGGCTGTTCACAAGTTGGTAAACGCATATGCAGATAAGGGACTTATGCTGTCGCGTTCGCGGAATGTTTTGTATGAAACGTTGCGTGACCTGCTTGTTGCCGAACACGATGGTGTAATCATTGGTGTGGGGAGTCTACATCTTACATGGGATGAATTGGCTGAAATAAGAGCTCTCGCGGTTGCCCCTCATACGATTAAATCTGGTATTGGACGAAATATTGTTGAGACATTGGTTGGAGAAGCGAAACAATTAGGAGTTAAAACACTTTTCACGCTAACCTATCAGCCAGAATTTTTTGCTAAGTTGGGATTTGAAGAGGTTTCTAAGGATTTACTACCGCATAAAGTCTGGAAGGAATGTATTAATTGTGCAAAATTTCCCAATTGTGATGAAACTGCCATGATGAGAAAAATATAGTTTGTAATGACAAGGGTCTCTAGGAACTTAAGTTCCTAGAGACCCTTGTCATTACAAGCATTTAAAGATCAATGGCTTCACCAGGTTGCAAAATATGCACAGGAATGCTGAAACGGCCTTCTACGATTTGCTTGAATTGATCAGGTGACTGGGCAATAAGTGGCCAAGTGTTATAATGCATTGGAATAACAGCTTTAGGTTTTAGTAAACCGACAGCTTCAGCAGCATCTTCCGGCCCCATGGTAAAATTGTCGCCAATTGGCAATAAGGCATAGTCAATTTTTTCTAAACGGCCTAATAGTTCCATATCACCAAATAGGCTTGTATCGCCAGCAAAATAGATGGTTTTCCCTTTGAAATTAACAATAAATCCGCAGGCATGACCACCTTCTACACCTGCTCCGTGAAATGCTGGTGTTATTCTTACATAACCAAAGTCAAAGGTATGTTTACCACCAATGTGCATAGCATGTGTATTACAGCCCTCTTTAGCGCATAGATTCGCGACTTCTGCCGTTGATATGACTGTTGCCGATGTCCGATTAGCAATGTCAATTGTATCGCCCAGGTGATCAAAATGTGCGTGAGAGATAAGAATATAATCGCAGTTAATCTGCGAATGATTAGTTTTCTGGAAAGGATTAGCTGAAAGAAATGGATCGAATATTAAAGCGATGTTAGTTTCTTCTAAATAAAAGCAAGAATGACCAAAGAAATTTAAAGTACTCATGATAACCTCCTAAAATAAACTATGGTTATTTTAGCCCAATATTATTTAATGATATTCGTTACTAATTTACTACAATCCTTTTTGCTAAATTATCTTAGTCTTTTCCTCTTTTTCACAGGCATTTATTATCCTATCAATGACGAAGCTATAGGTGTAAAGGGAGGTTTTATAATGGCTCAAGAACGAACTCTTATTGCTCATTTTCCATCAAGCACTAAAGCAGAAGTCGTTGTAAACGCCTTATATTCAAAAGGAATAAAAGATGTTCACGTTAAAAGAAATAGTCGATTTGGAGTTTCGCTAGATGCTACAAGGAATGACTCTTTAGCATCCAATTATGCCGAAACTTTAACAGGGTTGACGGTATTTTCAGCTGATACACCTAATGATGAAAATAATTCCGCTCGTGTGCTCATGGGCTCAGACCCATCTGTAAGTGGATTTAGCAGCAGAGGATATGGAATGGCTGGCGGACATGCATTCACGCTGGTGGCATTTGTCCCAGAAGAAAAAGCGGAAGAAGTTGAAGCGCTTATTAAACAAGCGGGTGGAGAAATTTAAGCATATTTTTCGCGTTTTGGCCTTTATGAATAAAGGCTTTTTTTTTATGTATAATAACAAGATGAAGGAATTATTTGGAAAAAGAAGAATGTACTATAAGTAATGGAAAAACGTACTTATAATCAAAACCGATTTGGTTGTTGTATTACTCGTAGGAGGCTGTTATGGTAATAGAAATATGGTTAAATGAATCGTTAAAAAGCTATATGCCTTCCAGTCCAAATGGCATAGTGACAGTTGATGTTATTGGCGATATAACGGTTGGTGAACTTCTTGATGAACTAGAGATTGATAGAAGTTTTGTTGGAATAACTCTAGTTAATGGTAAAAAAAGTAGTCTTCAGCAAATACTCTATGATGGCGATAAATTAAGTTTGTTTGACAGCTCCAAACGGGAATAGGCGAATAAATTTTGTGCGATGTAAAATAATACTTGACAATAAGTAGTCATTGATCTATTCTAATATTTAATAAAGTCATATTTTAAATCGATGATCGGGATAAGTAAGTTAAACGTTTTTTTCAGAGAGCCGGGGTATGGTGTAACTCGGTAAAGGCGTTGACTGAAATACACCTGTGAGATGCAGGTCGAAATTATAGTAGACTGTGCCGGAGTGCCACCGTTACAAGGCTAGGGTATCGGATTTGAAGTATCCCGTACCTGAAATGAGCGGCTTGCATGGCAATGCAAGCAGGGTGGTACCACGGGTAGTAATCCCGTCCCTGTTAGGGACGGGATTTTTTGTGTTTTCAAAAAACTTACGTTTCAGGAGGATGGTAGTATGGTAATGATGGTAAATCGTGAGTTTCAACAAGCTGACACTTTGGTTGATGTAGGAGGGGTAATCATTGGCGGCGGCAACGTAGTGGTGATGGCAGGGCCTTGCGCTGTAGAGAGTAAAGACCAACTGCTTCTATCTGCTCGAGCAGTAAAAGCAGCGGGTGCGCAGTTTTTGCGAGGCGGGGCATTTAAACCCCGTACATCCCCCTATTCCTTTCAAGGCTTACAGGAGTATGGTTTAGAGTTATTGTCAGAGGCCCGTGAGCAAACTGGGTTAAAAATCGTAACAGAAGTTATGGATGCTGATGCTGTTCCTTTAGTAAGCCAGTATGCTGACATGTTGCAAATCGGCTCTCGCAATATGCAAAACTTTCATCTGCTCCGAGCAGTAGGTAAAACGGATAAGCCTGTTCTGTTAAAACGTGGTTTGTCGGCTACCGTGAACGAATGGCTTAATGCCGCTGAATATATCTTGAGTGAAGGCAATCAGAAGGTTGTCTTATGTGAACGAGGAATTCGAACGTTTGAAGATTACACTCGCAACACTCTGGATTTGAGTGCCGTCGCCGTGGTAAAAACGATAAGTCATTTACCGATTGTAGTTGATCCTAGTCATGGTACAGGGGTAAGACATTTGGTTGAACCGATGTCAAAAGCTGCCATCGCTGCGGGTGCCGATGGTCTAATAATAGAGGTGCATCCCAATCCGTCAGAAGCTTTATCAGACGGAAAACAGTCCCTCACGCCGAAAGGTTTTGCTAGTCTAATGGGTAATATTGACTGTGTTGCCCATGCTGTAGGAAAGAAACTAGCATGAGTAAGCTCAATATTACGATAATAGGATTGGGGCTTATCGGCGGCTCGATAGGGTTGTCCTTAAAGGAGGGCTTGCAGTCACAGGCCATCTTAACCGGCTGGGATAACAACAGGGGCGTTAGGGAAATGTCTTTACAAAGAAAAGCAGTAGACCGCGTTTCTAGTAGTCTTTCTGATGCAGTAAAAGCGGCTGATATCGTATTTTTATGCACACCGATTTTGCAGATGATGCCTATTGTTGAATGTATAGCACCTGTAATGAAACAAGGGGCGATACTGACTGATGTTGGTAGCACTAAACGATTTATTTCTGACAAAATAGCTCAGATGCTTCCGGTGGGGATTGAGTATGTTGGCGGTCATCCTATGGCAGGAAGCGAGCAGAGTGGCATTGTTGCAGCTGATAAAGATTTGTTCAGAAATAAATCCTATATCCTTGTCGATTGTTTAAAAACATCGCCTGCCGCAATGTTTACCATACATTCGCTCATCACCATAACAGGCGCTTTAATTACGACAATGGACATGGAAAAACATGACTTATATGCTGCTTTAGCCAGTCATGTGCCGCACGTTACAGCGGCGGCGCTTGTTAACCTTTTGGATCATGTGGGTGAACCGGAGGGTTTGCAGCTTGCTGGGGGAGGATTTCGTGATACAACACGCATTGCCGGATCAGATGCCGATATGTGGGCCGACATTTGTCTGAGTAACTGTGATGCTGTTGCTGATGGATTAAAAAAGTTGCAGGAGTTGCTTGGGGAAGTGATTTTTGCCGCCCAGTCGAGTGATCGTGAGGCTCTTTACTCGTTTTTTAGTAAGGCGAAGCAAAGGCGGGCTTCTATCACCTCGTCACTCGTGCCCAATTAGCATTGATAATTTGAGCAATCAGTTTCTTCCCTTCAATGTCAGGATGTAGTCCATCAATCGCGTAATGGTCTGGAAGTTCGCGATTGGAATCACAGAAGTAGGGGTCAAGTTCAATATAATACCGTTGCAGACGAATAAAATTGTTGACAAGGTCAAATTGTTCACGCCAGTTTGGTATCGTTTCTTCGTTAAAAGCTCTGTCAATTGCAGCAGGATTTATCGGTGGTAATGTAAGGAAAATTGGCCTTATTCCGTTGATACTGCACTTATCCCGGATTGTAGCGAGATCTTTGATGACTTGTGTTGAAGTGGTGCCACCCCGTAAACTGTTGGTACCGCCAAGGATGAGTAGAAAGCGCGGATGATAAGGGAGAACGTCTTTATCAAAGCGGTCAACCATTGTTTCAGAAGTATCTCCGCTTTTTCCTAAATTGACGGCGGTAAAATGCAGATAGGTTTGAAAGTTATACTCCCAATCAGCGGGAGAATATGATATTGCGCCACCACCGTGCGTTATACTATCACCAAAGGTAGCAGCGTAATTTCCCTTAGATAAGTTGACGGTGAACTGATCTGCATCAGAATATACGCCAACTGGCTTGCCATACATGTCAAGACCGCGCACCCGCCAGTAATAGGTTCCTGGAACAATGCGAGGCTGTTCGTCGTAGCAATCAAAGCTTCCGATTACTTCTTTGCTCCAGATGCGATATCGGGAGGGGCTGGTGCTGTTGGGATTTTCAGGTGGCCTATTGGTTAGCTCTACCTCATAGCTTACCGTCCCTGTGATAGGAATCCAAGAGTAAGCCGGGTATAGCGGGGGAGGCATCCCGTCTTTATTGAAAGTAGTATTAATGAGCGGCTTGAGTGGTGGATTTAGTGAAGCATCGATGTTTATTTCAGCAGCATCAGAGTAAACACCAAGCGGGTTCTCATTGTAATCCAACGCGCGTACCCGCCAGTAAGCTAGGGAATTTTTATAGTTTGTAAAATCAACATTATAACCGTTGGTAAAAACCTCGCGTGTACTATACACGCGGTGATGAGAGGGTGCAACGGTATTTGGTTCTTCTGGCGGATTACTAAGAATCTCGATTTCGTAGAAAACCGCACCAGGAACAACTGACCATAGGAGCGTGGGTTTAACAGAGGCAGGATAATCGGCTGGATACTGCGATATCGCAACTGGCTTGACATTGTGAAAGTCTTCTGCGCTTATACCCATGATTTGCGGTAAGTTTATTGAATCAGAATAATGACCTAGAGGACGCTGGAATAATCCTTGTGCTGAAACTCGCCAGTATGTGTTAAATGGGAAATTGTTATCGATTGTTATCTTGTTATCCCAGGTGCGATATTTTGCGATAAATTGGGTAGGCGGAGTGTTAAAACTATCGTTATCAGAGGCTTTATTTAATACTTCAACTTCATAATAAGCTGGGTAAGAAGTTCTATTCCATGAGAGTATATACTCATTGTTTTCTAAACTTGCAGTGAGAATCGGTTTATATTGGCTCAAGCCCGCAATGGTGGTATTTTCCAGAGCGTACAATAAAGCTGTTAATATCAGCAGTGTAAATAAAAGACGTTTCATGTCCTAACACCTACTTGTAAAGTATTGTTATATATTACCATGGTCGAATCATCATTAGCCATACAGGAAAAGAATGTATAGAATAGTTTTTCCGAAAAGACCAGAAACAAAACAGTCCCTCATGGAACCATTCCCAATCCTTAGGCATAAATTATAGTAAATGTGGATAGGGAGGTAATCTATCTTATGGTTAACGATGAGGAAAGAATGGCGAAGATGAGTCAAGAAGAAATGAGTATGATGCATGTGCATACATTTCTGACTGAAACCAATGTTGCCTGCGAGCATCAACATATTATGCTGGGTGTAAGCGGCCCGTTCCGTGAGTATGGGGGTTCTCATGTTCATCGTCTTCGCGGTCGTACATCTTTCATGGCTGAAGAGGATGAGGGTCATTGGCATTTGTATGATGTCATGACAGGGCCGGCAGTACCAATGCCTGACGGTACACATACACATTATTATAACGGGAAAACAAGCTATGATGATGGACACTGCCATACCTTTGCGGATGTTACAGGACTGGCGCCTGACCAAGGGTTGGAAGATGATTGCGATGATGATGATGATGATGATGATTTGCCGCATAATCATCATCATAAGCATAAGCGCCCCGATGAAAAATAGTGCTAGGGAGAAGAGCCACCAGGGAACCTGGGGCTCTTCTTTTTTGATATATGATAGATTGAACTTGCAGAGGTAATGATTACTTGATATGTTAAATAGATAAGATAATAAAGAAAGGCTGATTAGATTGGAAATAAAAGCAATGATTAAAAACAATCAGGATTGGGTAATCGAACTTCGGCGGTATTTTCATGCACATCCCGAACAAAGTGGTCAGGAATATAATACCCAACAGAAGATTATCGCTGAGCTGAAACGTATCGGACTTCAGCCGTGTGTCGCGGCGGGTACGGGTGTGATTGCTGATATTAATGGGGACAAGCCCGGCAAGACTGTCGCTCTGCGGGCTGATATAGATGCATTAGAACTTATTGATCGTTGTGGAAAGCCTTATCAGTCATTGAATGAGGGTGTTTGTCACGCTTGTGGGCATGATGGACATACTGCAATCTTGCTGGGGGCAGCACGTATCTTGTCAGAGTTAAAAGACAGTTTGTCCGGAAAAATTCGTCTGATATTTCAACCCAGTGAGGAAGTATTTCCCGGTGGTGCGGTAAAGATGATTGAAGAAGGAGTGCTTAAAGGGGTAGACATAATTTTTGCATTACATCTTTGGCAGCCTCTCCAAGTTGGAACGATTGGTGTTTCGTATGGGGCTGTTATGGCATCGCCGGATGAGTTTACAATAAATATCAGTGGGCGTGGCGGGCATGGCGGAATGCCACACCAGGCCATTGATGCGCTGCTAACTGGTGCTCAAGTGGTAAATGCTCTTAATACTGTGGTGAGCCGTAATATTAATCCGCTGGAGCATGCAGTTTTATCAATTGGTGTTTTTAAATCAGGTGATATGCCCAATGTCGTTGCTGATTTAGCAGTTATAAAAGGCACTGTCAGAACCTTCGATGAAGGTGTAAGGAAAACGATTTTTACACGGATTGAGCAAATCACTCAAGGAATTTGTCAAGCAGCAGGGGCTAAATATTCAATTGCAAAAACTTTCGGGTTTCCCCCGGTCATAAATGACCCAGCTTTAGCAAGGGTAGTAGCTGGTGCAGCTTGTGAAACCGTGGGTAATGAGAATGTTCTTGAAGTAAAACCATCAATGGTCGCCGAGGATTTTTCACTCTATCAACAAAAGGTGCCTGGTGTGTATATATACGTAGGTGCGGGCAATGCTGAAAAAGGCATTATTTATCCTCAGCACCATCCCCAGTATGATATGGACGAAAAGGCCTTGGCTCATGGGGTGGAGGTTTTCGTTAGAATGGCCAGCATTTTTGCATGATAAGTTGGAAAAAAACACCTCATGATATATAATAATTTTTCGGGGCCCAGTTTGGCTGACGCTGGTCTACGATTTCTTAATTATCATGTGTCAGATTTCATAATATGGGTAAGTTAAGGTTGTAATTCTGGAGGGTGAACGGTGAATGCCGGAAAGGGCCTTGGGATTTTGACAATCGTATTATGTTTCTTATGATGTATTTATCCGATGACTAACCCGCTCTAAGACTCCCGCTTCTATAAGCGGGAGTAAGGGCGGCTAAGCCCCTGGATACGGTTCGACTAGGATTCAGGTGGAGTTAAAACTCCATCTGAATCAAGTCTCACTTTATTTCCGGCGAAAATTATGACCACAAAGGGATGGTTAACGAGGTGATCGATTATGCATATTGTTCTTGTTGAGCCTGAAATTCCAGGCAATACGGGTAATATTTCTCGGTTGTGTGCTGCAACGAACATAGAACTACATCTTGTTCGTCCGCTGGGATTTTCAACCGATGATAAGTATTTAAAACGTGCTGGATTGGATTACTGGCATTTGGTGAAAGTGCACTACCATGATAGCTTCGATCAGGTTGCGCAACTTTATCAAGGCCATAGCTTTTATTTCAACACGACGAAGGCCACAAAGTGGCACTCCGAAGTCAATTATACTCCTACAGATCTCCTGGTTTTTGGCAAGGAGACAGCGGGACTGCCCGAAGCCTTACTAGAAGCGAATCGTGAGAACTGTATTCGGATTCCAATGCTGCCTGCCGCACGTTCGCTAAATCTTTCAAATGCTGCGGCTATCGTAGCCTATGAGGCACTGCGACAGATCGGATTTGATAGTTTAAAATAATATAAGAAGGGTGATT
>JAQWAQ010000103.1 GCA_028707635.1 Negativicutes bacterium | reverse complement strand
ATTAGATAACCACGGCGGTAGAGTAGGCCAGTTAAACGCACAAGGGTATCAGGCTGATCTTTCAAAACGATGGAAAAGGTTTGATTCATGAATAACGCCCCTTTCGGTAATATCATTTAGGTATAAAAAACCGCCCCTGACTCGCAATTAGATTACGAGTCAGGGGCGGAAAGTTCCGCGGTACCACCCTGAGTTTACTCAAATACACCGGCTAACACCGGCTGTTCTTTAACGCAGAACGTTACGCTTTAACTTAGTGCATCGCGGCCATCAAGGAAACTATAGATTCCTGAAAATGGTCGGATGGATTCGGCAAAGAGTTCGTGGGTGATTTGGAATATCCGCGCCGCTCCGGTTTGCACCAACCACCGGCTCTCTGTAGCGGTTTAGGCGGAAAATTCTGATCCCAGTCATTACCTTTTGAATGCAATATTATATTATAGTACAACCTCAAAGCACATTTGGTATATTACGAGAGATATTGTATACAATATTACAAAACAATATAGCTGTTGTCAAGAGAAATGTTAAAAAAACTTAAGATTTTAAAATATTTTTTGTTTTCTTGTAAAGTTTATTGACAATAGGCGTTGCAGGGATTAGAATTAGTTCAAATTTAATTGTTAAAAGCTGTGAGCGGGACGAGTAAGCGTGCGAGCTTTAACTCAGCGAGTCGGTGACCGGGTAACCGGAGGTGTGATGACCGACCTAAAGTACATGTTGAATGGACCTGTGAGCTGCCCACCAAACGTTTATACAAGTAGGCTGGGCCGGATGCCGCCGTTAGCGGGCTAGGGTATCGGATTTGTTATCCCGTACCTGAAGAAAGGGAAAGCTAGGCTTTCTGAATTAGGGTGGTAACGCGAACCATTTCGCCCCTTTTGGGTCGAAGTGGTTTTTTATTTTTCCCTAGCGAATTGGTTTACACTAATTCGCACTGAAGCTAGTTTTCTAAATTAGGGTGGTACCGCGACCATTTCGCCCCTTTTTACCAGGGGTGGAATGGTCTTTTTGTTTTCTAATCAGTGGAGGAGGGATATAAAATGTTAAAAGATTATTTGAACCAAGTAGTGTCTGGTGAGCATCTTAGTCGCTGCGAAGCCAAGGAGGCCATGAATGTTATTATGTCTGGGCAGGCAAATGATTCCCAGATTGGAGCTTTTCTTACGGCGCTTAGAATGAAAGGTGAAACCAGTGCTGAGGTCACAGGCTTTGCTGAAACAATGAGGATGCATGCTAAGGGGATAAATTGCTGTTCGCAGCGACTAATTGATACTTGCGGAACAGGCGGTGATCGTAAGGGTACTTTTAATGTCTCAACAACAACAGCTTTTGTGCTAGCGGGCGCTGGGCTTAGTGTTGCAAAGCATGGTAATAGCGGTGTATCGAGTTCATGTGGCAGTGCTGACGTTCTAACCGAATTAGGTATAAATGTCGATTTATCTCCCGAGATCGTGACGCAAGCCATAGATCGTTTTAATATTGGCTTTCTCTATGCTCCGCTCTTTCATACTGCTATGAAGCATGTAGCAAAGCCGCGCAGAGAGCTGGGATTTCGGACGGTATTCAATATTCTTGGTCCGCTTACAAACCCGGCAAATGCCAGTTGTCAGCTTGTTGGGGTTTATGATGGATCGCTCATAAATAAGGCAGCTGAGGCCTTAATCGGACTTGGTGTGGAACGAGCCATGGTTGTTCATAGTTTGGATGGTATGGATGAAATATCAACTGCTGCCCCGACCAAGGTAGCCGAAGTGAATAATGGTGAGCTGAAATACTATACTATCAATTCTGCTGATTATGGTTTCGCTGCTAGTAGTCTGGACGATTATCAAGGCGGATCGCCAGCTGAAAATGCCGTAATACTTCTGAAAATTTTAACGGGCGCGACAGGCGCAAAGCGTGACATTGTACTTATTAATGCTGCTGCGGCCCTTGTTGTCGGCGGGTTGGCAGAAGATATGAAAGAAGGCATATTATTGGCCGCCAAAAGCATTGATAGTGGAGCGGCTTTGGCCAAATTGCAGGCCCTGAAACAGATTAGCAGCAAGTATAAGGAGGAAAGTTTATTATTATAAAAATTTGTGGTATAACCTCGCTTGAGGTAGCCATACAGGCTAAAGACTGTGGTGCAGATATGATCGGTTTTGTCTTCGCACCGAGTAAGCGGCAGATAGCGGTTGGAAATGCCAGTGATATTTGCCGTAATGTGAAAGGAGTTGCAAAAGTCGGTGTATTTGTCGATGCTCCTTTTGTTGATGTTATAAATATAGCACATCAATGCCGGCTCGACTTTGTTCAACTGCATGGTAGTGAATCGCCGGACTACTGCCGGCAGATGACGATTCCGGTTATAAAGGCTTTACGGATCAATGAAGATTTTGCAATAGGCTTGGCAGATGAATTTCAGGCTGATTATATTCTTTGTGATAGTTTTGTCCCAGGGTGCCAAGGGGGTAGCGGAGTTGCTTTTAATTGGCAAAAAGCCAAACCTTCTTTGCAGAAAATTAAGACGCCCATACTCGTTGCCGGCGGACTTAATGCCTATAATATAAAAACAGCTATTTGCTCCTTAAACCCTAGCGGTGTTGACGTATCAGGAGGGGTTGAAACCGACGGGGCTAAAGACGGTGAAAAGATTAGGGAATTTATTAAAGCCGTGCGAGCGGCAGAAGGTGGTAGTAATGCTTGAAACAATAGTGGCACAAAAGCGTATCGAGGTTAACCAGCTAAAAACAATGCGTCCGCTGGTAGAATGGTTTAATGAGATTAAGCAAGGTGGATTTGCTTTTGGTAAGGCTCTAGAGGCTGGTTGGAGCTTGATAGCCGAGTGCAAGTTGACCTCACCATTTAAAGGCAGTTTGTGCCAGGGTTATTCGGTGCTAGAGTTGGCGGAACTATATACAATGAACGGTGCGACTGCGCTATCGGTTCATACCGACCGTCATTTTCACGGTAAGCTTGAAGATATTGGGATAGTTAAGAACATTTCATCATTACCGGTATTGCGTAAGGACTTTATTGTGGATAAATATCAGATATATGAAGCGCGTCATGCGGGTGCTGATGCCATCCTGCTTATTGCCGCGATTTTAACGTCACGACAGCTTGCTGAATATTTAGCTATCGGTCACGATTTGGGATTAGATTGCTTGGTCGAAGTGCATACTGCTGACGAACTGGATATGGTCCATAAAACAGCGGCGAAACTAATTGGCATCAATAATCGCGATCTTAGAACTTTTAGGACAGATATCAAGAATACGTTTAAACTCGCAGAGTATTTTGATCCTACCAAGACTTATATCAGTGAGAGTGGAATTAGAAGAGGATATGAAGCTGCTCAGCTTAAGAAATTGGGGGTTCGCGGCATCCTGGTCGGCGAGGGTCTGGTAACTGCTAGTGATATACCGGGCAGGATTAGAGAGCTAGCTGTGCATAAGGAGAGACTTCAATGAAAATAGTGCCTTCTTACCAGGAGTTTTATGAACTTACCAAAGGAAATAATATAATCCCGGTTTGTGTAACAGTTGCGGCCGATCTTGATACACCCATATCGGTTTATTACAAAACTGTCGGTGATGGTAATGGTTTCATGCTGGAAAGTGCTGAAAGTTCCCGGAACTTTGGGCGGTATTCATTTATTGGTGCCCAGCCGTTTGCACTATTCACAGCTCGATCCGAGTCAGCACAGGTGACTCAATTGGGGAAGATTAGTACGATTAGTGGAACGCCGCTTGCGGCATTGCAGCAGTATATGGAGACGTTTTCATTTGCCGCGGTGGGGCAGCTACCGCCTTTTGCCGGGGGTGCAGTTGGCTATTTCGCTTATGAAACTGCTATGACGTGGGAGCGTAATCGAAACTTTAATTTACCAGGGGATATGATTTTGGCGGAGTTGATGTTTTGTCAGGTTCTCATTGCTTTTGATCATCTTCATAACACAATAACTGTTATTTACCTCGTACAAGTTGAAGCAGAGATAGAAATGGAGCATTTGTACCAAAAGGCGCTTGACGAAATAAATATTATTATTGCAAAGTTGAAAACGTCAATGGTCACGATGCCAGATTCAGCAGGGAATAGCCAGACGGGTGCCGTTAGTAATGATGAACAGTTTCGCAGCAATTATGTGGGCATGGTCAAGAAAGCCAAGGACTATATTGCTTCTGGTGATGTTTTTCAGGTTGTATTATCACAACGGTTTAGCCGGGAAATTAATTGTCATCCTATTTCTGTTTACCGCCGTTTGCGTCGACTCAATCCCTCGCCATATATGTTCTATATTAACTTTGGTCATCATCAGGTGATTGGGGCCTCGCCAGAAATGCTTGTGAAGGTGACCAATGGCAAGGTGGAAACTTGCCCAATTGCCGGCACAAGACCACGAGGTATAACAGAAGTAGAGGATGCTGTGCTTGCCGAACAATTACTCAATGATGTCAAAGAAAAAGCCGAACATGCTATGCTTGTGGACTTAGGGCGCAATGATATTGGCCGGGTGAGCATTCCGGGTACGGTTGAGGTGGAGCAATTTATGCAGGTTGAGAAGTTCTCTCATGTGATGCACTTGGTTTCAAAAGTGTCGGGCAGGTTAACTCCGCAATACAACCAGTTTAAAGCGCTGCAGGCCTGCTTCCCCGCGGGAACAGTTAGTGGGGCACCTAAGGTGAGGGCAATGGAGATTGTTAGCGAACTTGAGGATGGTTGCCGTGGGGTGTACGCAGGTGCGGTTGGTTATATTGATTTTAAGGGTAATATGGATACTTGTATTACCATTCGGACCATGGTTGTTGAAGGCGGTAAAGCCACTGTTCAAACTGGGGCAGGAATTGTTGCTGATTCAGTGCCTGACACCGAGTATCAGGAGTTAAAGCACAAGGCAAAAGTGCTTTTTAGAGTGCTGGAAGGAGATGACGGGCGTGATTTTATTAATTGATAACTATGATTCGTTTGTGTATAACATATATCAGTATTGTGGAATGTTAGGCCATCAGGTTTGTGTTGTACGAAATGATCAATATAGTCTTGACGATATTGATCAGGCTGATTATTCAACAATTATTATTTCGCCTGGGCCTGGTACGCCCAAAGAGGCCGGAATAAGCAAGACGGTTATAGCCCGTTTTTCTGGTGAAATTCCTATTCTGGGCATATGTCTTGGGCATCAGGCAATCGGCGAGGTGTTTGGCGGATCGGTAGTTCGCGCTCCGCAGCCGGTTCATGGGAAGACGGCTGATATTTATCATAATGGGCAGGGCATCTATCGCCAATTGCCCCGGCCATTTACAGCCGGACGATATCATTCTTTAGTTGTGGATCATGCTAGTTTGCCTGATTGTCTTGAGATCACGGCTACTTCTGGTGATGGTCTAATTATGGGGCTTCGTCACAGGGAATACGATGTAGAAGGGATCCAGTTTCATCCAGAGTCGATTCTTACGTCAAATGGCTTTGACTTGCTCGGTAACTTTTTAGCTAAGGTGCAGTTCAGTTAAGCTAATTTTGCAAAATAATTTGATATTAGCCAACGCAATAGCAGGACTTTACTATTTTAGCGAGAATTTAATTAAAGTTTGTTTAATCGGTGATATTGACTGTTTGATTGGAGATCTTTTTATGATATGTTCGCGTAAAATGGCGTGTAAGGCGGGCTTGTCGGTAGCCTTACTTGCCGTAGCTGTGGCCGGGGTATACAGCATGGGTCTACAGCGTTTAACACCTGAGGCTATCCATAAACTTATTCTGGCCATTGGTTGGTGGGGGCCGGTTTTATATCTGTTTTTGTTTACAATTAGGCCATTATTTTTGTTCCCGTCGATTATCTTTACGTTGGCTGGGGCCATGGCATTTGGGCCGATATGGGGCACAGTGTATGGAATCGTCGGGGCAACACTTGGAGCTTGCCTGTGTTTTGGATTGACGCGACTACTTGGACGGGAAAAAGTGGAAAAATTAGCCGGGGATTGTTTTAAATTATCGGCTTTCAATGACTCTGCTAACGAGTATGGATTTCGTACTGTTTTATTGATAAGGTTCATCCCTGTTTTCCATTGGGATCTTGTAAGTTATGCCGCAGGTTTATCGAAAATCCGGTTTAGCAATTTTATTGCGGCGACTGCTGTTGGAGCTATTCCTGGTGCGGTGGCATACAACTTTTTAGGCTATTCCTTCAATCAGCTACTTTCCCCGTTGTTTTACACTTCACTACTCATAGGGGTGGTAGTCTGTACTCCTTTTTTATATCATATAGTAAAAAAACGTTAAAAAAGCACGAGTTAATCGTGCTTTTTTTGTAAGCAAACAGATTTAGGCTCGTACAGAAGCAAACATCTCATAATATAAAGAAAATTCTGTATTATTGTATACATTAAGAGTATGTATTGTTTTTTCACAAAGTTAAGAGTATAATGAAAGCAAGAAGTGAAGTATTTCACTTAAGGGGGCGATAGCAATGACTGCTATTAAGCGACTTTTTATGACTATATGTTTCGCAGCCTTAAGCCCGTTGTACTTACTAGCTCTCGTTGCTCTAGTTGTATTCTCTCCGTTCGCATTAGTACTGTCAAAACCTTTCCGTCGCAATAATTACAAACCAAATATCAGTGAGTATGCGGATCAGGAGACACATTATTCATTAAACGAAATGTTTAGCTTAAATGGTTTTAAACGGGTTGTATTGACAATCTTATTTGCAGTATTAAGTCCATTATACATTCCTTACATGCTAGGTCTGGTGTTTGCATGTATGATTGGGTTTATACTGACGAGGCTGTCAAAAAGAGAACGTAATGATATGCGGCACAATAATCAGCGTGACATAGTTGTTCATTCTTTATGAGCTTAAGGACGCAAAAAGCCGGGGAAATAACATGTTAAATGTTATTTCCCCGGTTTTTTTGATGATTTAGCCAGAACATAATCCAAACTTTACCAATAATCGATTTTAATGTACAATGAACATTGGTAATAAAAATCTGGTGGTGATTATATGTATAGTGTAACAAGGCCTGATTATCGGCTGTATTTAGTGACTGATCGAGAAATAATTGGCAGCAAAAGTTTTTATGCCAGTATCGAGCAGGCAATTGATGGTGGTGTAACTTTTCTCCAATTGCGGGAAAAATCAATATCATCACGAGAATTTTATCAACTTGCCCAATCGGTAAAAAAGATTGCTGTGCGGTTTAATATTCCATTGGTTATTAACGACCGCCTGGACATCGCACTCGCCGTGGATGCCGATGGTGTTCATGTTGGTCAGAGTGATTTGCCGGTAGAAGTTGCCAGGCAATTGTTGGGTCCAAATAAAATCATTGGGGTTTCGGCGTCACAGGTTGATGAAGCTCTAGCAGCCGAGCAGGGCGGTGCCGATTATTTAGGAGTCGGCGCTATTTTCCCGACTGGTACGAAAACCGATGCCCGATTAGTAAGTTTAACAGAACTTGAAAAAATTAAGCAAATTGTCAATATACCTGTTGTGGCGATTGGTGGTATAAACGAAGAAAATGCAGCTGCTGTTATGGACACTGGTATTGACGGCATATCTGTTGTTTCGGCTATATTGGCAAAAGAGAATACTAAGCAGGCTTCTGCGAAATTATTGGAAATTATACGAAAAACTCGGAATGAGAAATAATAGTGAATTATTACGACTGCATAAGGCAGTCTTTTTTTGGGCCTGTATTTGCCATTTGCCTTATCACATAACATTAAAAATATTGCCCATGATATAATCATAGGCTTCAGAGAATCAAACAATAACAACATCTGGCAAGAAGATACATTTTAGCGTTTGATTAGGTAGTAGCAACTTAAAAGGAGGGTGTTATTGGTGGAAATTATTGTGTGCATTAAGCAAGTGCCTGGTACTTCTGAAGTGGAAGTTGATCCAGAAACGGGTGTGCTGAAACGGGAAGGTATTGATTCTAAGATGAATCCATACGATCTTTTTGCTTTAGAAACAGCTATACGCATCAAGGAACAAAACGGGGCCAAGGTCAGTGTTGTCAGTATGGGACCGCCCCAGGCTTCGGTGATTATCGAGGAAGCTTTTATGATGGGCGCCGATGCAGGTATTCTTCTTTCCGACAGGAAATTCGGCGGGGCTGATGTTTTGGCAACGTCCTATACAATTTCACAAGGTCTAAGAGCATTAGGCAATCCGGATTTAATTATTTGCGGTAAGCAGACAACTGATGGTGATACTGCCCAGGTAGGACCGGAAGTGGCTGAGTTTTTGGGTATACCGCATATTGCCAATGTTAAGAAGGTTATTGAGGTCAAAGACAAGTCGCTCGTTGTTGAGATGGACATGGCGCATACAGTTGAAATTGCTGAAATGCAATATCCATGCCTTGTTACTGTTGAAAAGGCTGTGGGGCAACCGCGTTTGCCCTCTTTCAAGTTGAAATTGGCTACTAAGGGCCGAAATATACCAATATTGAGTTTAAATGATCTTGCTGATAAGGATGAGAAAAATTATGGTCTTAATGGTTCGCCAACTCGCGTTCAGAGAATTTTTTCACCTGAAGCAAACACAGACCGTGAAACGTGGCGTGGAAATTCAGATGAGTTATCGCAAAAACTAGCCCGCAAATTGCAGGAACTAAAATTTGTGTAGAGGGGGACCAAAATGGCCAGAATAGTCGTTAATCAAAATCTTGTAACAAATCCTGATGAATTAATGAAAATTTGTCCCTTTGGTGCTATGGAATGGGATAATGAGTACCTGACTATAAATGCTGCCTGTAAAATGTGTCAGATATGCGTAAAGAAAGGGCCGGAGGGTGTATTTTCTTGTGAAGTGAATGAAGATGTGCCGGCCATTGATAAAAGCAAATGGCGTGGCATTGCTGTTTATGTTGACCATCTAGAAGGGGATATTCATCCTGTCACGCTTGAACTAGTAGGCAAAGCTAAGGAAATGGCAAACAAGATTAATCAACCGGTTTACTGTGTTTTCATGGGTTATAATATTAGCGAAAAAGCAAGTTTGCTTTTAAACTATGGTGTGGATGAAGTGTTTGTTTATGATGACGCTGAGCTAAAGCATTTCCGGATTGAACCATATACTGCTGTCATGGAAGACTTTATCAATAAGGTTAAGCCAACCATTATGCTCGTTGGGGCCACGAGTATTGGTCGTTCGCTGGCGCCGAGAGTGGCAGCCCGGTTTAGAACAGGT
>JAQWAQ010000016.1 GCA_028707635.1 Negativicutes bacterium | reverse complement strand
CGTTGTACGGGTTATTGCTCCTTTTGTAAATGATAAACGCTTTGATCCGGCGGTAGTCGTAATAGATGATAGTGGCCAGTATGCGATTAGTCTCTTGTCCGGACATATCGGCGGAGCTAATGAATTAACCGAACAGATAAGTAGTGCTATCGGGGCAAAAGCGGTTATTACAACTGCAACCGACATCGTGAGCAAGCCGGCAGCTGACGTGCTGGCTACCAAACTCGGACTGGCTATCGAACCGTTCAGTAATATTAAGAATATTAATGCTGCAATAGCGAATAACGAAATCGTGGATTTTTTTATTGAGACTACTTTAGATGACTATGAAAAATATATGGCTACAGCAAGTAACTTAGGAATCGTGCTGAAAGACATAGCCATGCTTAATGATAGTTCTTTTGATAGCGCTGTTCTTATAACGAATAAAACCTATACAATAAATAAGCCTCATATTTATCTAAGACTGCCTAACTTGTCTGTAGGCATCGGCTGCCGTCGCGGCACCCCGCTGACCTCAATCTGGCAGTCAGTTGATGATGCATGCGCCAGTATTGGCCGTAGTCTTCAAAGTATCCAGGTTATTGGCAGTACTATTTTGAAACAGGATGAAGAAGGTTTGCTTCAATTCATCGCCAAAGTATCTGTACCTGTTAAGTTTTTTAATAACCAAGAGATCCAAGCTTGCATTGCTTTACATAAGCTTGAAGTATCCAGATTTGTCGAGAAAGAGATAGGAGTTGGAAATATATGCGAAGCGGCAGCGCTTTTAGCGGGACAATCAAACAAACTGCTTTTGCCCAAGACAAAGTATCAGGGTGTAACAGTGGCAATTGCCGAGGTGAACTAGCCGTTATCGGCATCGGACCAGGTTCGGCTTTAGACATGAGCCCCCGAGCTAAAGAAAGTATTGTTACAGCCGACGTTGTTGTCGGATATAATACTTACCTTAAATTAGTGGAAGATTTGCTTACCACTCAAGAAATAATTGGAACAGGCATGATGCAGGAGATTGACCGCTGCAATGCAGCTGTTGAGCAAGCCATGACTGGGAAAAAAGTCGCTGTCGTATCGAGCGGCGACCCCGGCATCTACGGTATGGCCGGACTCGTGCTGGAGCTTGTGCAAAAGCACCCAGAAGACCTGCGTCCTAATGTTACGGTAGTACCGGGTATAAGTGCCGTAGGTGCCGCAGCAGCTGTTCTAGGAGCACCCTTAATGCATGATTTTGCCGTCATTAGTCTAAGTGACCTCTTAACACCCTGGGATTTAATCAAAAAGCGCGTGGAAATGGCTGCTTCTGGCGATTTTGTAATTGCACTGTATAATCCCAAAAGTCATCGCCGTGTTAGTCAAATTGAAGAAGTTAAAGAAATTGTCCTAAATTATCGGGCTGCTTCGACTCCGGTCGGCATTGTAAACAACGCCAGCCGCCAAGGCGAGACAATGACAATCGCTCGTCTGGATGATTTTACACAACAGCATATTGACATGTTTTCCCTGGTGCTTATTGGAAACAGCCAAACGTATACTAAAGATGGCCGCATGATAACCCCGCGAGGCTATAAACTATGATTCTTGTCCTAGCGGGCACGAAAGACGGCCGTCAGCTTGCAGCCAAGCTGGCACAAGCTGGTTATGAAGTCATAGTATCGGTGATAAGTCAACATGGTTGCCAATTAGCTGCACAAGATAACATGGTGATCCATACTGATAAACTTGATCAAACCGAAATGGTAAATTTCATTAGAAATCATAATATAAAGCTAGTAATTGATACCAGCCATCCATATGCTGTCAATGTATCAAAGAACGCAATCAATGCCTGCCATTCTCTAAATGTTGATTATTTAAGATATGAGCGCCCTGCGACAAGTTTATCATCTTATAAAAATCTGCATACAGTACAAAATTATCAAGAAGCGGCTTGCAAAGCGGCCGACCTTGGTAAGGTAGTATTTTTAACGACTGGAAGTCGAATGCTTGAGACATTTAAAGCTGAACCGAAGCTACAGGAGCACCGAATCATTGCAAGAGTTCTTCCTGATCCCGACGTGATAGCAAAATGCGTTGCATTAGGGTTTAGCTTAAGCGATATTGTAGCCCTGCAGGGACCATTTTCTCACCAATTGAATTCCATCATGTTTAAAGATTATGGTGCAGAGGTTATCGTGATGAAAAACAGTGGTCAAATCGGCGGTAGCGACACAAAACTTTCTGCCGCCGCTGAACTTAACCTACCGGTTATTATCATTAACCGCCCAACAGTAAGTTATCGTAACATTGTTTCTAATTATGATGATATTTTGACGTATGTTAAGGAGGTTTTTTAATGGACTACATAAAAGATCCTGCTGCGATTGAGACACGCAGTATGGAAATAATCGCGCCATACCTAAAAAATTTTAAGCTATCACCGCAAGAGATAAAGGTCTACTCACGTATTATTCACGCTGCTGGCGACCCAGACTATGCAAAAATTATTAAGATTCACCCTGATGCTATTGCTGCAGGTTGTGCTGCGTTAAAGACCGGTCGTCAAATTTTCTGCGATGTTGAAATGGTGAGGACGGGAATAAACAAACGACGTCTGTCCGAATTTGGCGGCTCTGTAAACTGTCTAATTAGTGACGGAAATGTCGCCGCCACGGCAAAGAGCCTTGGTATTACCCGCTCTATGGCTGCTATGAGAACATTTGGCGAACAGCTCAATGGCGCAGTAGTTGCCATCGGCAATGCTCCAACTGCTCTGTTCGAAGTAATCAATATGATGAAAGAAGCGAACATCCGTCCAGCGCTAATTATAGGCGTCCCTGTTGGCTTTGTCGGCGCAAGTGAGTCTAAGGAATTGCTGGCAAAGGTATCCTCTGTGCCTTACATCACCGTTTTAGGAAACAAGGGCGGTAGCCCTATTGCTGCAGCCATCACCAATGCCTTGCTGTACATGCTGGAAAAGTGATTAGTATGAAAACAGGTAAGGGTTTAATCCGTGTTTTCACCGGCGATGGAAAAGGCAAGACAACAGCAGCCCTAGGTTCAGCCTTACGAGCTGCAGGGGAAAACCGCCGAGTTACTATAGTCCAATTTTTAAAAGGTACCGGCTACACTGGAGAACTACGCTCGGCAAAGTTAATAATGCCTACCATAATGATCAAGCAATTTGGCTTTGGCTGTTATCTGTCGGACGAAATAAGTTCAGGGGCGGCAGTTTGCACTAAATGCGGCGGCTGCTTTCGCGAAAACCGTAATCCGATAAACAACTTTGCCCCTAAGGCATTGGCTTATGCCCGCGAAGTTCTGGCGAGCGGCACAGTCGACCTCCTTGTGATGGATGAGATAAGCCATGCTATAAAGCACAAGCTGCTAACAGTAGCTGATGTTGTCGATTCTTTAAATAGCCGAACGCCGCACGTCGAAATAATACTAACCGGTCGTAATATGCCGTCCGAATTGATGGATAGGGCTGATGAAATAACCGTTTGTCATCCGATCAAGCACCCCCTTGCAAATGGCTTATCAGCACGGCGCGGGATTGAATATTAATGGAGCTAACAAACATGCATTCAATTAACATACCGCGGATTGTTATTGCCGGAACTTCCAGCGGGGTCGGCAAGACAACAATTGTTACAGGACTACTTGGGGCGCTTAAGCAGCGAGGCCTTAGTGTTCAATCATATAAAGTAGGCCCAGACTATATTGATCCGGGTTACCACTACCTGGCAAGCGGAAAGCAGGCTCACAACCTCGATACTTGGCTAGTACCTGAAAAAAAGCTAACAACAATTTTTGTTAAAACTGCCAATAATAACGATATTGCTGTTATTGAAGGAGTCATGGGACTTTATGACGGGGGCCGAAAAGGAATTAGCAGCACAGCTGCTATCGCGAAACTACTGAAAAGTCCGGTTGTCCTCGTGATTGATGCAAAGTCGATGGGGGAGAGTGCTGCCGCGATTGCCCTAGGCTATAAACTTTATGATGCTACCGTCAATATCGCCGGAGTTATATTAAATCGAATAGGCTCTGATACCCACCGTGATATGATATGCCAGGCCATGGCCAAGTTGGGTATCGAAGTGTTGGGCTGTATTTATCGTAACGAGAATTTGTCAATGCCGGAACGCCACTTGGGCCTGACGCCGGTTACCGAGAATAATGCCGATCATTCAGTAGCTGCTATGACTGCACAAATGTCGGAGCAATTGAATATAAACCGCATAATCGAAATTGCCAAAATAGGACAACCATTTGAACTACCTGATATTACCCATATTCCACAAACAGAAAATAAGATTCGAATAGGGGTAGCTCAAGACAAAGCCTTTTCATTTTATTATCCGGAGAGTCTTGAAATTCTCGCGACCTTAGGGGCTGAAATAGTTCCGTTTAGCCCGCTCGAGGATGCTGAACTGCCAGATGTCCATGGTCTAATACTTGGCGGTGGATTCCCCGAAATGTTTGTCAGCCAGTTAACCGAAAATAGTGCGATGCGTACCGCAATACTGAATGCCTTTCAACAAAACATGCCTATTTATGCTGAATGCGGCGGCCTAATGTACCTTACCCGCCAGATCAAAGACTTTCACGGAAAAGTTTACGAGATGGTAGGTGTCATACCGGCGGTTTGTACCATGGAAGAGAGGCTTCAGACAGTTGGCTATGTTGAGGCAACCTCTCTAAGACCTAATATTTTATCTGACGCCCATGATGTATTACGTGGTCATGAATTTCACTTTTCTCGAATGATACCTGATTCGCCTGAAGACTTTCCCTGGGCCTTCAAGATAACAAAAATGCGGACTAACGCTGTTTACCATGCCGGGTTCAGTAAGCGCAATCTCGTAGCGTCATACCTGCACATGCATTTTGCTGGAAATGAAACTGCTGCTTCATCCTTTATCAGGTATTGTCATGCATATAAAATGGAGGAACAGATATGTCCGGAAAAATGATTCTTGTAACAGGCGGGGCCAGAAGTGGCAAAAGCACTTTTGCCGAACAATATGCGACAGCCCACGGTAAATTAATCGCTTACATTGCTACAGCTCAAATATATGATGACGAGATGCAAATGCGAGTCACCCTACACCGTGAGCGGCGTCCAGCTGAATGGTCGACCTATGAAGCGCCCTATGCTGATGAAATGACGATTAAGCAAGCTGCTTCCCATGCTGATGTTGTGTTATTTGACTGCTTAACGCTATATACAACGAATCTGCTATTGGCAGAAGCTACGCCAAAACTGCGGAAGGAACGGCAATCATACATACTAACTAAGATCGACCGACTTTTACATGCTGCATGCTCCAGTCATTCAACGATTATTTTTGTTACCAATGAAGTGGGGTTAGGCATTGTACCTGATAATGCCTTAGCACGAGAATTTCGGGATATTGCCGGCTGGGTTAACCAAAAAGCTGCCGCTTTGGCGGATGAAGTCTACCTTGTTGTTAGCGGTTTACCTATTGAAATAAAAAAAATGGCTGTAAACTTGGAGAAGGAGGTTCGATAATATTGGCTAAATCAATAATGCTCCAAGGAACAAGTTCTCATGTCGGCAAAAGCATTCTCACAACAGCCTTATGCCGAATATTATACCAGGATGGATATCGCGTCGTACCTTTTAAGGCACAAAATATGGCTCTAAATTCCTATGTAACCAAAACAGGTGAAGAAATGGGCCGCGCTCAAGTAGCTCAGGCTGAAGCAGCCTGCCTTGACCCAATAATCGAAATGAACCCAGTGCTTTTAAAACCAACCGGAAATTCTTCTTCACAAGTCGTATTAATGGGTAAACCAATTGGTAATATGTCAGCAAAAGAGTATCACCAGGGTTATAGCTTAAAGGCATTGGGCATAGTCAAAGAATGCTTAGATAAGCTTATGACTCAATTTGATGCAGTCGTGATAGAAGGGGCCGGCAGTCCTGCAGAAGTCAACCTCAAGGCGAATGATATTGTCAACATGAGGGTAGCCAAAATGATATCAGCGCCTGTTTTACTGGTCGCGGATATTGATAGGGGAGGCGCATTAGCATCAATTGTAGGTACATTAGAACTACTTGAGCCTGATGAACGCGACCTGATCAAAGGCCTTATCATTAATAAATTTCGGGGCGATTTAACGCTATTAGCTCCTGCGCTGGATTTTCTGGAACAGAAAACCGGTAAACCGGTCTTGGGTGTAATTCCCCATATTGAAGATATTGGAATTGATGACGAAGATTCAGTTTCATTAGATGATAAATGTATCGTCAGTCAACGTGATATCGAAATAGCTGTGCTCCGCATGCCAAAAATCTCTAACTTTACTGACTTTGACGCACTGGCTGGCGAGAGTGATGTGACTGTCCGGTTTGTTCGTAAAGGGGAACTCATCGGCCAACCCGATTTAGTAATACTCCCTGGCAGCAAAAATACTACTGAAGACCTTCTTTACTTGCGGGAAAATGGCTATGAACAAGAGCTTCTTGACCTGGCGGCTCTCGGTACACCGATCATTGGCATCTGCGGCGGTTATCAGATGTTAGGTAAGGAGATAAGAGATCCTTTCCATACCGAGTCGGAACGAGAACAGATATCCGGTCTAGGCTTAATTGATATTATAACAACGTTTGAAGCTGTGAAAGTGACCCATCAGGTAACAGCTTTCAGTCAAAAACATACCTTTCTAAATTTAAATATTAACGCGAACAATTTAACAGGTTACGAAATCCATATGGGACGAACCGATTTTTTATCTCCGGTTAATCATGCCTTCACGATAAAAAATCGTTCCGGTAGTCAAGTTTGCGTACAGGACGGGTTAGTTAGTCATGATGGCTTGATCATGGGTACATATATTCACGGAATTTTTGACAATAATGAATACCGTCGAGCTCTCATCAATGCCTTGCGCATTCGTAAGGGACTAGTGCCTATGAGTACATTTAGCGATGTACAAGCACGCAAACAAAAAAGTTATGATGATTTAGCTGCAACGGTTAGAAACAATTTGAATATGAAACTTCTGTACCAGATTATAGGTGTATAATAATGGATAAGTATATACCAATTGCAGCTTTACTCTTAGATACTGCAATTGGCGACCCGCGCTCGCGATTTCACCCGGTAGTGCTTATCGGTAAATTCATTGCCTTTCTCGAAGCTAGGTTGCTTAAAAAGGAAAAACCAAGAAACTATAAGATTGCTGCTGGAACGCTTCTTGTTTGTTTAGTGTTAGCTTTAACTTACGCATCAGCCTGGCTAATCCTGGATTTATTAAATATGCTTGGGCCGATGGCCGCTTTTATTGGCGGCGCTGTAATGTTAAGCTTTACAATCTCGCCCCGTAGTTTGGCTGAAGCTGGCAATGAGATTAAAGATTACATGCTAAACGGTGATCTGAATCAAGCGCGATGCAAAGTGGGCTGGATTGTCGGCCGTGATACTGATAAACTAGATACTAGTGAAATTACTCGGGCCACCGTCGAAACAGTGGCGGAAAATATCGTTGATGGAATCATATCCCCACTGTTTTACTTTGCTATTGGCGGTGCCCCGCTCGCTTTTCTCTATCGTGCCGTTAACACCCTTGATTCTATGGTTGGTTACAAAAATACCAAATACATTGATTTTGGTATGCCTGCGGCACGACTTGATGATCTTTTTAATTACATTCCAGCTAGAATTACCGGCATACTCATTATAATTGTTGCGTTTTTTTTGCGCTATAACGGAGTTTCAGCCCTTAAATCAATAAGACAAGATGCGCCTAAACATCCGAGCCCCAACAGCGGCCTTGCTGAAGCCGGGGTAGCCGGAGCACTAGGAATCAGGCTAGGCGGACTAAACTATTATGGTGGAGTAGCATCTTTCCGATCTTATATGGGGACACAGCTTCAAAAATTAGAGCCTACACACATTGAAAAAACAATCAAAATAATGTATGGCACTACTTTGCTATTCATATTTCTACTAACACTTATTTAAATAAATTTGGGGCAAAAAACTAATTGGCCGCTATTTACGGAGGCTGGCGCTAACCGCCGGAGAATAATATGCATGAATTTATTACTGGTCTACAGTTTTTAACACGAATTAAAGTTACTAATCAATCAGAATGGTTGCCTGACAGCTTCGGTCGTAGTGTCAAGTTTTTTCCGCTTATCGGAGCTGTAATCGGAATGCTTTTGGTAGCAATCAATTATATAATTGATTGTTATCTGCCTGAGCTGGGCATTTATTGTCCACCACACGTACTAGCAACCATCCTAACGGCCGCGCCCATTTTAATCACTGGTGGCCTTCATTGCGATGGATTTATGGACACTATGGACGGTATCTTTTCGGGACGATCCCGGGAACGAAAACTGGAAATAATGAAAGACAGCCGGGTTGGAGCTAATGGCGTGACTGCTTTCACCTTGTTAATTCTCCTAAAGTGGTCTCTCCTTACTGATATTGCTCCTTCAGTACTCCCTTTGGCATTATTTTCGATGCCTGTATTAGGACGGTTTGCAATGGTAATTGGAATAACAGTCTTCCCCTATGCTAGACCGGACGGAATGGGAAAAGCTTTTGCCCAGCACGCCGGCAGGACAACCCTAGTGATAGCGGCGTTATTAACCTTAATATTAATCATACCTTTAGGTAAACTAGCATTGTTAGGTGGCGTAGCAGTTATCGTTTTTGCGCTGTTATTTGCAAAATATGCCACTAAAATGTTAGGCGGCCTAACTGGTGATGTATATGGTGCTATGACTGAGCTAGCTGAAATTTTAGTCCTGGTGACATTTTTACTTTGATCTCGAAAGGCAGATAAGCATGGATAAACTTCAAGATATTATCGCTAAAATCACACCACTAGATGATAATATTATGACAAAAGTTCAAACTCGCTTAGATACTCTAACTAAACCGATTGGCAGTTTGGGGGCCTTAGAGTCATTGGCAAAACAATTTGTGGGCGCCAGAAAAACGCTAACCCCAGCCGCTCCTCATAAGGCCATCGTTCTAATGGCGGCCGATCATGGGGTAGCCATTGAGAACGTCAGCGCCTATCCTCAAGAAGTCACTGAACAAATGATTTACAATTTTTGTAGCGGTGGCGCAGCCATTAATGTTCTGGCTAAACATACAAACGCCGATCTAATTTTGGTAGATGTTGGAGTAACGGCTGAATTACCTGCCCATTTGCCCATTCTTCATCGGAAAGTCCGTCATGGTACTAATAATATAAGATGTGGTGCAGCCATGTCTGAAACCGATGTAATGCAAGCAATTCATATCGGCGTTGACATTGCCAACTCATTAATAGATAATGGAATTCAAGTAATAGGACTTGGCGAGATGGGTATCGGTAATACTACAGTGAGCTCGGCAATAGCCTCTGTTTTAATGGACAAATCACCATCAGAGGTAACAGGTGTTGGCACTGGACTTGATGATAAATTACTAGCCCATAAAGTCAATGTTGTCAGTGAAGCTATTGCTATTAATAATCCTAATGCCAATGATGTTATTGACGTCCTAACCAAAGTCGGCGGCCTTGAAATAGCTTCCCTGACCGGCGTAATTCTAGCGGGAGCCTGCCGTAATGTCTTGATCATCATCGACGGGTTTATCGCCAGCACGGCTGCCCTAGCAGCCTATCGCCTTTGCCCCGACGTTAAAGATTATTTTATTGCGGCTCATCTATCGCCAGAACCCGGTCATAATGTTATTTTACAAGAACTAAGTTTGACCCCATTGCTGTATCTTCAGATGCGCTTAGGAGAAGGGACAGGTGCCGCACTTGGCATGACCATACTTGACGCCAGCCTAAAAATTTTAAATGAAATGGCTACGTTTGATGAAGCAAAGGTGGCATCTGCACTAACAGATTAGATATTAATTTAGGCAAATATACTAATTTTTCTTACACAGGGGAGGACCAATGATAACGGTAAAAGCTCCTGGTTCTTGTGGAGAGCTGGTTCAAGGGACAATAAACGGTGAAAACTTTTTAGTAACCTGCCCTGTAAACCTATATTCTAAAGTATCAGTTATAAAAACTGCACAACAATCAAAAGAGTCTTGCGGCATTAAAGTGCAGCAAGCTATTGAAAAGACACTACATTATCTTAATATATCAGATCTATACTATGATCTTTCTGTAAAAACTGAACTGCCAATTGGTAAAGGTATGGCTTCAAGTAGCGCCGATATTAGTGCCGCCTGTCAAGCAGTTGCCCACAGTATTGGAAAATTTTTAACACCGGCTGAAATTGCTGACATTGCGCTAACAATTGAGCCAACCGACGCTATTTTTTATCCCGGTATTGTTATGTTTGACCATATTAGCGGTCATATCCGCCGCTCTTTGGGCGCACCACCTGATATGTATATTGCCGTTTTTGATGTTGGCGGTGAAGTAGACACCTTGGACTTTAATCGCCGTGATGATTTAGAAACACTGAATAAAGCAAAAGAGAGTCAGATTAGCCTTGCTCTCAATATGATAATTAAAGGGCTAAAAACTGGTAATGCCAGTCTAATTGGTAAAGGAGCGACAATAAGTGCCTTAGCCAATCAAACCATTCTTCCTAAACCAAATCTTGAAGGAATGATTGAGTTAAGCCAACAATTTGGTTCTGTCGGAGTGAACATTGCCCATAGTGGTACAGTTGTCGGCCTACTATTTGATACCTATGATAATAGCCAGATATTTTCCTGCAGATCTGCTATTTGCAAAACCTATAGTAATGCCACATACTTATATACAGTTAAACTTATCTCGGGTGGATTACATAAACAGGAAGGTGATACCCATAACTGGATTGAATGCTTTTGAACATGGCGGCAATATCTATACTGCCGCTAGAAATGGCGGATGTCTAACGAATTTAATTGACTTCAGTGCCAACATTAATCCCTTGGGAATACCTGACAGTGTACGCCAATCAATTCTAGCTAATTTAGATAGTATAATGACTTATCCTGATGCTGAAGCTCACGGCCTCAAATCAGCAATAAGTCAGCACTATTCTATCAATCAGAATATGATCACACCTGGAAATGGGGCTGTTGAACTACTGTATGTACTCTGCAACGCTCTTCGGCCCAAACAGGCATTAATACCTGCACCGACTTTTAGCGAATATGAACGTTCGGCCCAAGCTTCCGGTTGTAAAATACAATATGTTTATCTTAACCCCAAAACCGGTTTTAAGATTGATATTGACCATCTCATTACTTTGGTAGAAGACAAGTCAATCGATATAGTATTTATTGGCAACCCTAACAACCCTACTGGAACACTTCTCGAACGCCAAGAGCTTGAATCACTTATCCAAGCCGCTGAAAAATCGAATACCTTGGTCGTCGTAGATGAGTCTTTTCTTGACTTTCTCATTGATGATAGTCAATACACCTGTCGCCCGCTATTAGTACGCTATCAAAACTTGGTCATCTTGCATTCCTTGACCAAGTTTTACGCAATTCCCGGACTAAGGCTAGGCTTTGCCTTGGCATCCAAGCAATTAACAGACAAACTCCATAAAGGAAAAGACCCTTGGAATGTTAATTCCCTGGCCCAATGTGCGGGTATAGCTGCACTTTATGATCGCTACTTTCAACAAACCAGCCGAGAATTTATTAACCAAACAAATGCTCAATTTTATACACAGCTCAAAACCATTCCAAAAATTAAACCACATAAACCATCGGTCAACTTTATACTGCTCGACATTAGCAACACTAAAATAAATTCACTGGAACTACGCTTGCTGTTAGCGAATCAAGATATCTTAATTCGCGACTGCAGCAACTATCCGGGCTTGTCTGATAACTATATCCGTTTAGCAGTTAAACTACCCCAGCAAAATGCAGTTTTAATAAAAACCTTGCAAAACATATGTAGGTGATTAATATGACAAAAATAATCTTAGTCCGCCATGGACAAACAATTTGGAATGTTGAAATGAAATATCAAGGGCAAACTGATATAGATTTAACCGAAAAGGGAATAATACAAGCTCAACTAGTAGCTGACAGACTCGCTAAGGAGCCTTTATCGGCCGTATATTCAAGCGATTTAAGCCGGGCTTTCATAACAGCAAAGGCTATAGCTGCTAAACATACGCTGCAAGTTATCGCCGTGCCCGAATTACGCGAAATCAACTTTGGCGATTGGGAGGGACTTACTTATACTAATATCAATTCGGGGTGGCCGCAGACCATGAATAAACTCTTTACTTGCCCGGAAGAAGTGATCATCCCTGGCGGAGAATCTTTTCCGCAAGTAAAAGAACGGGCCACAGCAGCATTGGCTAGAATCGCCCACAATCACCCTAATGAGACAATTGTCGTTGTATCTCATGGCGGTACCATCCGAACGCTGATCTGCGCTGCCCTTAATATCCATCTCAACTATGTATGGAATATTAAACAGGACAATACTGCTGTCAATATCCTAGAATACCACGATAATCGAATTATGGTATCATTAGTAAACGATACTGGTCATTTGACGGAAAAATAATCAATGTGTCATTTTATTCTAATTTGTTCATATACTATAAGGTATTGTAAAATTAGGAGTAGGTGATATATTTGACTATGCTGGAAATAATACTGGCAATGGCGCTCACGGCCTTAACAGTCCATGTACTAATATTACAACAGCATTATACTAGAAAGTTCTCTGAACTATCTGTTCTTATTAATAATTTGTTAGATTTAGTGGATGATACTAAACTAAGCCAAACCTACCTGGATGAAATACGGCTAAAAATTTTCAACAGCTCACAATAGTGTGGGCTGTTGCTGTAACTGGAGTGAATGCATTTGTCCTGGCATCTAAAAGAAAAACTGCAGCATATTCTTGCCCAAGAAAGCGGCACAACAATATTCGCCCCTGGAGCACGTAACAGGTTTGCCTTTGTCTACCCCAATACATATCATGTTGGTATGTCCAATCTGGGTCTTCATATTATTTACCAACAAATTAACTCTCGTGGCGACACAGCCTGTGAAAGAGTTTTCCTACCCGAAAAAAAAATTGAGCAGGAATATGTACGCACTAACACGCCACTTATGTCGATAGAAAATCAACTGCCGCTTTATGAGTTTCCACTCATTGGTTTTGCCTTATCCTTTGAAATGGACTATTTTAATATGCTGACGATTTTAAAGCTAGGTAAAGTTACCTTGCTTTCTTCAGAACGCTCTGCAGACGATCCTATTATCATAGCTGGAGGGCCATGTGCCACTTTTAATCCCGAACCGATCGCTGATTTCATTGATGTCTTTGTCATTGGTGAAGGTGAAGAAGTTATTCATGACCTCTTAACTACTTATTATAACTGTAAACGGCAAGGAATGACTCGTGAACAGCTTCTTCTGATGCTCGCCAATATTGCCGGACTCTATGTTCCGAGGTTTTATCAACCTGTATATAACGACAACGGTTCTTTACAAGAAATGAGGTTGCTAACGAATGTTCCTAAAAAGATTCGGCGACGTTGGGTGGCTGACCTTGATCAATATCAGGCCCATTCTGTCATTGTGACTTCACATACAGAGTTTAAAAATATGTTCTTAATCGAAGTGGCTAGAGGCTGTGGCCGGCACTGCCGTTTTTGTATGGCTGGCTATTGCTTTCGAGAGCCTAGAGTACATTCACTGGCCAATATTGAACAGGCAATCTTAAAAGCAAAGAAATATCGTGCAAAAGTTGGCCTGATGGGAGCCGCAATATCCGATTATCCTGAAATTGATAAATTGTGCACCCTCATTCTTGATCATGGCATGGGCCTTTCAGTCGCCTCGCTGCGTGCTGATTCTTTGACTCAGGGATTAGTAGACGGATTGGTTAAAAGCGGCCAGAAGACAATCACGCTGGCTCCTGAAGCTGGTAGTATCAGAATGCGCCGGGTGATAAACAAAACAATCACCGATGAAGACATATTTAACTCTGTTGAAATGGCCATAAAGGCAGGCATTCCTAATATAAGGTTATACATCATGGTCGGCCTGCCCTTCGAGGAACAACAGGATATTGAGGCTATATTAAGTATGGCAGACAAGATTAAAGCCCATATGGAGAAATTAGGAAGCAAGGGAAAGCTTACTTTGAGCGTCAATCCATTTATCCCCAAACCTTTTACGCCTTTTCAATGGATGCCTATGGCACCAGCAGCCGATGTGGAAGCAAAGTTTAAATACTTAGCTGCGCACTTTAAAATCCGTAAAGGCATGGAGCTCTTATTAGAGTCAACAAAAGAATCCTATATTCAGGGCGTACTGGCCCGTGGTGACAGACGTTTATCGCCTGTTTTACTGGAAGCCCATAATAATGGCGGCAGCAAAGCCTTTAAAAAAAGCATGAAAAGTCATTCCCTGCAAGAAAATTTTTATTTATCAGGGAATCGCGAAACTGATGAATTATTGCCATGGCAGCACCTTGATATGGCCTTTCATCCAGATTACTTAATACATGAGCTAGATAAAGCTCACCAAGAAATATTCACTCTGCCGTGCGTTAAAGGCTGTACTCGTTGTGGTATATGCCAACCTATTCCAAAGGAGGAACCATGAGCGATTTTTTCATTACAAAGAGTCCGAATGGCGTTAAATTCGGCCAATTTAAGCACCTTTGCGACTTACCCGTTCGACATGGCATATCAACCAGGATTGGCGGTATAAGCCAAGCTCCCTATGCAAAGCTCAACTTGGGTCTGCATACCGGTGATGACTCTGCCGCAGTGAATACCAACAGACAGCTATTCTGCGATGCCGTCGGCGTAGAATTCTGCAAGATCGTTACCGCAGAACAGACACATGGCGATCATATAATGATCGTTACTGACTGTGATGCCGGAAAAGGCCATGCGTTATATAACGAGTCAATCAAAGATACCGATGCACTCATTACAAACATCACCAATATTCCTTTAATGCTGTTCTTTGCCGACTGCGTGCCAATTATCATTGTCGACCCAATCCGAAAGGTCGTCGCTGTAAGCCACGCCGGCTGGAAGGGAACGGTAGCAAAAATAGCGCAAAAAACAGTATTGAAAATGCAAGATTCATTTGGTTCAATACCGTCTGATTGCCAAGTCGGAATTGGACCGTCAATTGGTTCTTGCTGCTATGAAGTAGACCAAACGGTAATCACTCATTTAAAGCAAAATTTTAGTAATTGGAGAAAACTTGTTAAACAAACGCATGAAGCACATTGGCAGCTTGATCTATGGCTGGCAAATAAGTTTCAATTAGAAGAGGTTGGCGTAAAGACTACGAATATTATTATAAGCGATCTTTGTACAGCCTGTAATACTGATTTGTTTTTCTCTCATCGCGCCGAACAGGGACGTACAGGTCGGTTAGGCGCAGTTGTATCTTTAATTTAACATCATTGATGACCTAATAAGGTAACTAGGTCTTATTTTTTCGGGACAAATTATATATTTTTTGCCATATGCAAGAGACTGCAAGAGGAAAATTATGTTTATTCGCGAATAAATGATGTGGAGGAATTGACTTATGTTGATAACACAGAGATTGCAAAATGTTTTACATAATATCAATACCGCTATCAGCAGGCGAAATAGTGATTTTCTAACTGGTCACCAAGTCAAGCTGGTAGCCGTAACCAAGAACCATCCGGTTCCAACGATTGAGCAAGCTATTAATGCCGGAATAAGTTCAGTCGGGGAGAATCGCATTCAGGAAGCACTTAGTAAACATGCTATGCTTGATCAGGCTCTGGAGTGGCACTTAATTGGCCACCTGCAGACCAATAAAGTGAAGCAGGCTATTCCGCTCTTTACTATGATTCACTCGGTAGATAGTGAGCGATTAGCTATTGAAATAAATCGTGTAGCCCAAAAACTGAACAAGGTACAACAAATTCTTCTTCAAATTAATGTTGCAGGTGAAGAGACTAAATTCGGTTTGCCTAGCAGCAAAACATTTGAATTGGCCAAAATCATCTCGACCTTGACCAATGTAAAGCTTTGCGGTCTTATGACGATAGCCCCGTTTTACGATAATGCCGAGTCGACAAGACCGATATTTCGCGAAATGTATCATTTATATCAAGAGCTTGCCGCTCTTAATTTGCCCAATACTGATATAAAGTGGCTTTCGATGGGGATGACAAACGATTATGCTGTGGCGATAGAAGAAGGGGCCAACCTTGTGCGAATCGGTACCGCTATCTTTGGAAATCGTGAATACTAAGGGAGGACGTGGGAAAAATGAAGTTTATGGAGAAGGTCTGGGGCAGTTTAGGTTTGTTTGAATCGGTTGAAGTTGAAGAAGACCAAAAACCTAGGGTTGAAGAAATAGACACAAAGAGTAAAAAAGGTAGTTCCAGTAGTTTAAATAATGTTGTTAATTTAGCAACTTCCCAAAAACAGATGAAGGTCATGGTTGTTGAGCCGCTTTCCTTTGATGATGCTCAGCATATTGCTGATTATTTAAAGAATCGAAAACCGGCTGTAGTCAACTTTGAAAATACTGAAAAAGAAGTAGCGAAAAGAATGATTGATTTTATCAGTGGTACAACCTATGCCTTAGGTGGCACCATCCAAAAAATCGGAAACAACATCTTTTTATGCGCACCCAATAATGTTGATGTAGCTTATAGCCCACATGAGGAAGGGATTGATAAAGTTATATTGCCTTGGGCCAACAAATAGAGTCAGGAGGACAACAATGCTTACCAGCAAAAAAATCGGCTTTATTGGCGGCGGTGCAATGGCAGAAGCCATTATCAAGGGACTTGTAAACTCGGGTTTAAGCCAACCGGCCAATATCATAGTAAGTGATGTAGCAGTTTCTCGGCTTGAGTATTTAGTTGATAAACTAGGGGTTAGTACAATGAGTGATAATTCACTCACAGCAAAGCAATCAGATATTTTATTTTTGGCAGTGAAACCCCAGGTGATAAAGAATGTTCTTAAATCCCTTGAGACAGCAGTGTCAGAATCAACACTTGTCATATCGATTGCTGCAGGTATCTGTACCGCTATGATTGAAGAATATTTTCCCAAATCCCCCGTCATTCGAGTCATGCCTAATACTCCCATTGCGGTTAGTGCAGGCATGTCGGCCATTGCCTTGGGTAAAAATGCCTCCAAAGACCATAGTGAAATTGCAATAAATATCTTTTCGTCCTCGGGACAAGCCATTGTTATAAATGAAGCCTCTATAGATGCTGTAACTGGTTTATCCGGAAGCGGCCCAGGCTATGGCTTCCTAATGATTGACGCCCTAGCCGATGCAGGCGTAAAAGTAGGTCTTTCACGCCAAGATGCTATTACGCTGGCAGCACAGAGTCTGTTCGGCGCTGCTAAGATGGTCCTCGAAACTGGTGAACACCCGGCAAAACTGCGCGACATGGTTACATCGCCTGCTGGAACAACAATCGCCGGTATTCATGTGCTGGAACAGCGTGGCGTACGAGCTGCACTGATTGATGCTGTTATAACCGCTACAGAACGTTCAGCTGAAATGGGGAAATGCTAGCATGGCCGATAGGGAAAAGATTCTGCGCTATTATCGATCCCAGGATGACGGCGATTTAGCCGCCCGTTTGCTTGATCTCGTCGAATATGCCATTAAGTACCGCCGCTATAAAATAAGTGAATTTCTAGACCCGCATGGCATAAGCATTGTGGAAACAATAGCTGCCCACTACGACCAGATAAGCACTACAAGCGACGGAGGCTATCTAGGTGCAGAACGGGTTAAAGCGGCCTTTGTGGCAGAAGATTATGCCGGAAGCATCGATTTTAATATTGCCACAATTTCCTTTCGCTGGGACTCCATTTATTATCATATAACCCATCGCGACATTCTTGGCGCCCTTATGGGGTTAGGCATCAAACGAGAAGTGCTGGGCGACATAATAGTCAGACCGGGAATATGTCACATTATCGTTGATAACACATTGACGGAATTTATCCTGCAAAATATTGTTACAATCGGGGCAGCTCCAGTTAGTACTTCGTTAGCAGATCTTAGCGATATTCCACCACGAGAAGAAAAAACAAAAGATATTAAAACAACCGTTCCTTCGTTGCGTCTTGATGTCGTGGCAGCAGCAGGATATGGAGTATCCCGGACTCGAATGTCAGAGGAAATCACAGCTGACAAAGTTAAGATTAATTGGCAAAATGTTAAAAATAGTTCTCACACAATAAAAGCTGGCGACATTATTTCAATGCGTGGACGCGGTCGTGTTGAGGTTTGCGAAATTATCGGCCACACAAAAAAAGGCAGAATAAGTATTTTGCTTAAACGCTTTATATGATATAGGAGGCATGTGTATGCTAACACCACTCGACATCCATAATAAAGAGTTTAAAAAATCTTTTAGAGGATATAATGAAGAAGAAGTTGATGAATTTCTTGATCGTGTCATAAAAGATTATGAACAACTATACCGTGAAAATATTGATTTAAAAGAAACTATTGATCGATTAAACAGCAAACTTGAACATTTTCAGCATATGGAAAACACTCTGCATAACACGCTAGTAATTGCACAAGAGACCGCCGAAGAAGTAAAACTAAACGCAAAAAAAGAAAGCGATTTAATGCTAAAAGAAGCAGAAATAAACGCACAGAGACTTGTTGATGAGGCAATGTCCAAAGTCCGCCGCATGACAGGTGAATATGAGGAATTAAAAAAACAGATACAAATTTACCGTACAAGGATGCAGACCATTGTTCAAGCCCAACTTGAAATCCTCAAAACAGAAGATGACTAGTAAGCCATAATAGCTTATTTTTGAAATTCATTATAAAATATTTGACTAACTCTTACTGATTTTGTATAATACCTTTATCAACTTTACATGTCATAGAGTGATGATGGAGACATAATCGGGAATGCTAATTTATCAGCGAGTCAGGAATTGGTGAGAGCCTGACAGAATTAGTCTTGTTTATATCACTCCTGAACTGCGAACCGATAATTTTAATGTAGGCTTCGCCGTCTGACGAACGTTACCTCGTCCTAAGTGGCTAATTCAGTCATTAGGGTGGTACCACGGGAATAGTAGCCTCTCGTCCCTTTGGGATTGAGAGGCTTTAATTTATTGGAGGTGTAATTTTGGATTATAGCAAAACCTTAAATTTACCACAGACAGACTTTCCAATGCGCGGCAATTTGCCGGAGCGTGAACCACAAATGCTTGAGTACTGGGAAAAGCAGAAAACTTATGAAAAAAAGATTGCCCAATCACAGGGAAAACCTAAATTTGTCTTACATGACGGACCGCCTTACGCGAATGGTAATATCCATATTGGTACTGCTCTAAACAAAATTTTGAAAGATATCATTGTTAAATATAAGTCACTGCGCGGCTATGATGCACCCTATGTACCCGGTTGGGATACTCATGGTATGCCTATCGAACATGCGGCCATTAAAGTCCTAGGTCTGAACCGTAATGAACTCGACCCGTTAGAACTAAGACGCGAGTGTAAGCAATGGGCCTTAAAGTGTCTTAATATGCAGCGTGAAGACTTTAAACGGCTAGGGGTTAGCGGCGATTGGGACAATCCTTACATAACCCTTGTCCCTGAATATGAAGCAGAACAAATCGGGGTTTTTGGCGATATGGCTAAAAAAGGCTATATTTATAAAGGCCTGAAAAGTGTATATTGGTGTACTTCTTGTGAAACTGCCCTCGCCGAAGCTGAAATTGAGTATGCTGAAAAGAAATCTCATACAATCTTTGTAAAATTCCCATTAGTGGATGACAAAGGAACACTGCCTGATGGTGTTGATGAAAAAAATGTGTATGCCGTAATTTGGACAACTACACCATGGACGATTCCGGCCAATGTTGCAATTGCTGTTCATCCTGAATTTGAATATGCCTGGGTAGAAGTGAAAAATGAAGTTTATCTTATGGCAGTTGAACTCATACCATCAGTTGTCAAAGAGAACAACCTGGGTGAATATACCATTCTGGCAAAGGTTAAGGGGTCCGATATTGACGGTGCCGTTTTTGCGCATCCATTAATTGATCGTGATTCAATTGTTGTTCTTGCTGACTACGTTACACTGGAACAAGGTACAGGTTGCGTTCACACCGCTCCTGGTCACGGCCAGGAAGACTTTGAGACAGGAATGAAATATAACCTGCCGATTATCAATCCTGTTGACCCAACAGGCCACTTTACAGCTGAAGGCGGGCAATTTGAAGGTTTATTGGTTCATGATGCCAATGTACCAATAATTAAAGCCCTTGCCGGTGTTAGTGCACTCCTCGGCAAAGGTTCCGTCCGCCATCAGTACGCACACTGCTGGCGGTGTAAGAATCCGATAATTTATCGGTCAACTGAGCAATGGTTTGCTTCCATTGATGGCTTCCGCGATCAAGCTCTCCAAGCGATTAAGGATGTACAGTGGATACCAACCTGGGGCGAAAATCGCATTCATAACATGGTTGCAGACAGACATGATTGGTGTATTTCCCGTCAACGCACCTGGGGTGTTCCCATTCCTATATTCTACTGTAAAAAATGTAATGAACATATCATAAATGATGAAACAATTAATGCAGTTAAAGAGCTGTTCCGACGCGAAGGCTCCGATTCCTGGTGGGCAAGGTCCGCAGCTGAGATACTTCCTGAAGGCTTTAAATGTGAGCATTGCGGTCATGATGAATTCCGTAAAGAGACTGATATCATGGATGTTTGGTTTGACAGCGGATCCAGCCATGCCGCAGTATTAAAACAACGTAAGGAACTGACATGGCCTGCTGCTATGTACCTAGAAGGCAGTGACCAACACCGCGGCTGGTTCCAATCATCCCTTCTAACCTCTGTAGCAACTCATGGTAGGGCCCCATATGATGCGGTTCTAACTCATGGTTTCGTTGTCGACGGTGAAGGCCGTAAAATGTCTAAATCAGTTGGCAATGTAATGTACCCACAAGAAGTTATAACAAAATACGGCGCTGACATTTTACGTCTATGGGTTGCCTCTGCCGACTATCAAGCCGATATCAGAATCTCTAATGACATCTTAAAGCAGATGTCAGAAGTTTACCGCAAAATTCGTAATACATTTCGCTACATTTTGGGTAATATTCATGATTTCAATCCCGAAACTGACTTGGTCAGCGACGACAAACTTCTTGAAATTGACAAATGGGCGCTTCTCAGGCTGGAACAGGTGCGCGAAAAGGTTACTGCGGCTTATGATCGCTATGAATTCCACTCACTTTACCATACAATCCATAATTTCTGCACGGTAGACTTAAGTTCAATTTATCTTGATATTCTTAAAGACAGACTTTATACAGAAGCTCCTGGTTCCACTGAACGACGTGCAGCACAGACCGCTATGTACAAGATTTTAAAGACGCTTGTTACGCTTATTGCGCCGGTTCTGACATTCACTACCGAGGAAGTATGGCAGTATATGCCCAAAACGGCTGATAAGCCTGAAAGCGTACAGCTTGTTGAATGGCCTAAACCTCACAAAGAATATCTTAATAATGAACTAGAAGAAAAATGGTCATGTATTTTAGAAATGCGTAGCGAAATCACCAAAGCCTTAGAGACGGCACGGCGCAATAAAATAATCGGTCACTCCCTTGATGCAGCTGTGGACATCTATGCCGAAAGTGCTGAATATGCAAAATTAAACGCTGTTAGCAATGAACTGGCCACAATATTAATCGTATCCTCGGTTAAATTGCATGAAGGTCTGGCAAATGCACCAGCTGATGCATACCGAACAGATGATGTAAGTGTCGCGGTGGCAATACAGCCTGCTCAAGGCGATAAATGCGAACGTTGCTGGATCTATAGTGATACTGTCAGCAATGACAAAGAACACTCCACATTATGTAAGCGTTGTGCCGATGTTGTAAAAAACTTAAATAGCTAGATTATCAATAAACCGGGTTTAACCCGGTTTATTTTTTTTTTGTCGGAAATACTACTTTATGGAGGAGTGTTGATGAATAAAGAGCCAAAGGCTGATTTTATCAGTATTCAACTTGAAAAATTAGTTCATCATTTAGAGGCCTTAAAAATCGCTGAATATGTCGAGCTATTTCAACGGCCATATAAGTTAATATTGCTTAATTTTATTGCCGGTTTAGCGCGCGGACTAGGTATAGCAGTAGGCGCAACGCTAATTTTCGCTATCATGCTGGAGTTTTTAAGAAGACTAATTATGCTGAACATTCCCGGAATTGGCAACTTCATTGCGGAACTAATTCGTATCGTAGAATTAAAAAATACAAATTTTTAAAATCAAGGGGTGTTTTGACGGATGACAAAGGATGTATTTGATTGTATGCGGGAAACACAAAGCGTTCGTTTGTTCCAAACTGACGAAATACCAGAACCGACTCTTACGCGTATATTAGAAGCCGGGTGTTGGGCTCCAAGCGCCGGTAATCTTCAGCCTTGGTATTTCTATGTTATTAAGAATCCAGAGGTAAAGCGCAAAATTGCCGATTTTTGCTATGACCAAAAGCAAATACTTGAATCACCGGTGAGTATCGTAATTTTAGCTGATCCCGCAAGATCAAATGAGCATTATGGCGAGAGAGGAGCGCAACTTTATTGCATCCAAGATACCGCAGCAGCGACGGAAAATATGATGTTGGCAGCTGACGGACTGGGCATAGCGTCCTGTTGGGTCGGTGCTTTTGATGAGCGTAAAGTTCAAGAAGCCGTAGAAGCTCCACCGAGACTGCGTGCAGTAGCCATTCTGTGCCTTGGTTACAGCAATCTGGCAGTCACCCATGCCAAATCAAGATTGAGGGTCGCTGAAGTGACTAAGTTTATTAATTAGGGGTGTTCTATTTGAAACCTGAAACTCGTGATAAACTTAAGAAAAGATTAGAACGTGAAAAGCAACTGCTCCTTGACCAAATATCCCGTATAGAAAAAACAGGTATTGCCAACACAATGTCTTATTCAATGGGTGAATTATCGGCTTATGACAATCATCCTGCCGATCTAGGTGATGAGCTATTTGAACGAAGTAAAGATATTGCCCTACGCGATAACGCTCATGTCATATTAGAAGACATCGAAAAAGCATTACTTAAATTTAAAGATGGTACCTATGGCTTATGTGAGAAATGTGATAGACCTATCGACCAAGATCGACTTCATACCATACCATGGGTCAGCAACTGTATAGATTGCCAACAGCAGGTAGAAACTGAAGATCCCACACCCCGCCCGCTAGAAGAGGATCTTCTTGAACCGCCATTTCAGCGTACTTTCCTGGACTCGTCTGTATCTGACTTTGTTGGTTTTGATGGTGAAGACGCCTTACAGAGTGTTTTGCGTTTTGGTAGTTCTGATACTCCTCAGGATATTCCCGGTTCCTCTGATTATAAAAATTTGTTCCCAAACAATAATGAACATATCGGTATAGTAGATAATGCTGACGCAATACCTAGTAAATTAGATACCCAATCACCAAAGAAACACGTAAAGACTGTAAAAACCGAGCACCGTTAAGGCTCGGTTTTTACACTTTAGACCATCATTAGCTTTGAAAGATTTCCTTACTAAAAATTTTCATTAACTATAGACTTATTAAAGCAGGATTTTACAGCCTCTCTGCGGTAAAAGTAAAAAATAGATTAACATCTTATAACTCCCGCTATAGAAGCTGAAAAGCTCATAAGCTTAGTCAACGGATAAACCGGGAGGTTGATTATTTGGCCGAACCTTCAACTAAAAAAATATATTTAATAAAGCTATCTGTACTATTATTAGCTGCTTTAGCTTGTTTTTCTTGTCCAGGTCTTAAAGAATTCGTTATAAGCTCTGCAAGTTATCTGCAAAATCACGACTTTGAAAATCTACGTGAATTTATTTTATCATACGGCCTATGGGCGCCTTTAACAAGTATCGCTATCATGACATTACAATCGCTTGTACCGCTTGTTCCAGGCTTAATAATAACAATGACTAATGCTTGGATATTTGGCTGGCAATATGGAGCTTTTTATTCTTGGGTTGGCGCATTTTTGGGCGCCATGATTGATTTCGGAATTGCCAGGTGGTATGGTCGACCTATTGCCGAAAAATTAGTGAATCCAAAATATCTTAGTATAACTGATTCCTTTTTTATCAAACATGGGATCATGACTGTCTTCATTACCCGATTAACTCCTATCATCCCATTTAAGGTAATTAGTTACGGTGCCGGACTAACGGCCCTAGCAATTTCACAATTTGCCTTTGCAACTGGAATTGGGCAAATTCCGGCGATTATTCTCTACTCATTTTTTGGACAAACTCTGACCAAGAGTTTGCATATGATAGTAGCAGTCACATTACTACTAGTAGGTATCGGACTAGGGGCCTTCTATTGTCGCAATTTAATTGAACGCCGTTTCATCAAATAAGGATTAGAGTAGATTTGCATAAGTAAAAGATAATTTTGTAATGCTAAACATAAATCTTGCTGTGATTTTACTCACGCAACTCCCTAGAATTTGTAGTATAATTGTCTTGAAGTAGGAGGTGATATAAGTGTATAAGATTAACAGCGAGTGCATAAAATGCGGAGCTTGTGCCTCTGTTTGTCCAGTCGGTGCAATATCTGAAGGTGAAGACCAATACAATATTGACGAGCAGTGTATTGATTGCGGATCATGTGCTGCAGTTTGCCCGGTTGGCGCTATCAGCCCAGGCGAATAATACTTGCTACCACAGAAGCGTAACCTAAATGTTACGCTTCTTTACGTTTGCACAAATTTTAGCTATTATAGAAGGAAAGAAACTTCTTCATTATTATTTAAAAAGGGGATAGGAGAGAACGTTAGTGCCGATATTATTATTATCTTTCTTTATTATTATTCTTGATCAATGGACTAAATACTATGTTGAGCATCATATGAGTTTAGGTATGTCAATACCTGTCATTAACGATATTTTTCATATAACCTATATTTTAAATCCAGGCGCCGCTTTCGGCATACTAGAAAACCAAGCCAGCCTTTTAGTGTGTATTGCTTTAATCATGATTGCTATATTGATTTATTTTTATAGTCGTATTCCCGCTACACTAAAGTTACTCCGTTTTGGTCTTGGTCTACTAGCCGGTGGATCCATTGGAAACGTGATTGACCGAGTTAGAACCGGATATGTTGTCGACTTTTTTGACTTTCGTATCTGGCCAGTATTTAACATTGCCGACATTGCAATTGTTTGCGGCGTATTTTCAGTAATATGGACAATTGCATTTGTGAATAAAGAGGTTGAAGATAATGACTGATACTTTTAATTACCAAGCTTCCGAAAGCGATAAAAATATCCGGCTTGATGTTTTCCTTGGTAAGACGGTAGAAGGGGCATCCCGCTCTTTTATCCAAAAGTTAATTTCATCCGCTGACATCACAGTCAATGATAAGCCAGTAAAAGCGAACTATAAAATTAACATCAATGACAATATTAAGGTAAATATTCCACCCCCTCAGGTATTAGAGCTAGTACCTGAAGATATTCCGCTGGACATACTCTATGAAGACGAGCATATCATTGTCATCAATAAACAGCGCGGCATGGTTGTCCACCCGGCAGTCGGTAATTACCATGGAACACTGGTCAATGCCCTTCTCAAGCATTGCGAGGACTTGTCCGGCATAAACGGTGTCATTCGCCCCGGTATTGTCCATCGTCTGGACAAAGACACTTCTGGTGTGATGGTTGCAGCTAAAAACGATCAGGCTCACTTAAACTTAGCCAAACAGATAAAAGAACATACTGCCAGTCGGCGTTATATGGCAATTCTGCATGGCAATCTGCAAGCCAGCACTGGCGTTGTTAATGCGCCTATTGGGCGTCACCCTGTCGACCGCAAGAAAATGGCGGTGACCTTTAATAATAGCAAAGAAGCCATTACCAACTTTACTGTACTTGAACGATTTGGTAATTACACCTTAGTTGAATGTAAGCTCTTAACAGGAAGAACTCATCAGATTAGAGTCCATATGGCTCATATTGGCCACCCAGTAGTGGGTGACCCTAAGTATGGACCTAGTCGCCCGCACTTTAACATCTGCGGGCAAGCTCTCCATTCTGCCCATTTAACCTTAAGGCATCCTGAAACTGCCGATATAATGGTTTTTTCTGCACCTATGCCTTCAGATATGCAGGATATTCTTGATCTTTTGAATAATAAGGTCAGGTAAGAAATACTAAAGGAGGTCCTTATGGCGACATTAGTAGATAAAACCATCTTAATGGATGCGCAAGCGATTAAACGGGCATTGACACGGATTTCTCACGAAATTATTGAAAAAAACAAAGGGATTGAAAACATTATTATAGTTGGTATTAGGACACGTGGAGTCCCCCTGGCTGAACGCTTGGCTGCTGAAATTGAAAAAATTGAGGGAAAAAAGCTTTCTGTAGGGATACTGGATATTACACTATATCGTGACGACCTATCAACGCTAAGTTATCAGCCGATCGTCCACCAAACACAAATTCCAACCGATATAAATGGCAAGACGATTATTTTAGTTGATGACGTTCTTTATACTGGTAGGACGGTTAGGGCCGCGCTAGGTGCGTTAATTGATATAGGACGTCCTAAGGCAGTACAGCTTGCAGTCCTTGTAGATCGTGGTCATCGCGAGTTGCCAATAAGAGCTGACTACGTGGGTAAGAATGTCCCCACGTCAAGCAAAGAAATCGTTGGTGTACTAATTTCACCTATTGATAATGATGAACAGGTAGTCCTCAAAGAAATAGTGGAATAATAAACAGGAGGTTGTAAACAACCTCCTGTTTATTATTCCACTATTTCTAATACTGATTTAACAAACGCCTCATCAGGCGTAACATTAATTGTGCTTTGATTTGTATAAATTACAAATCCGGGTTTAGCACCAGCTGGCTTTTTCACAAAACGCCTTCTTACATAATCGACAGGAACACTTGATGAGCTGCGTGCTTTGCTAAAATAGGCCGCGAGCTGCGCTGCTATAAACAAGTCAGATTCAGAGGGGTGCTGCTTACCAGTGCGTATTATAACATGTGAACCGGGAATATTTTTAGTGTGTAGCCATAAATCATCGGGACCAGCTTGTTTAAATGTAACATTGTCATTCTGCTGATTATTCTTACCTACAAAAATTACAGTCCCATCAAGAGTAGTTATTGTAATTGGCACAGACTTGCCACTAACCTTCATGCGCTTTTTGACGCTTTCTTTGAGATAGCCTTGGGAAATAAGTTCCTGACGTATCTCATGAATCTCGATAGATGACCCAGCATTGTTTACTGCGACCGTAATTCCTTCTAAATAATCAATCTCATCAACACACTGCTTTAGCTGATCCACAAGTATTTCATGGGCTCTTTTAAATTTAGCGTATTTATTATAATAAACTTGTACGTTTTCAATTGGTGTAAGTCGTGGATCCAGCTCTATTGTAATTTCCTGCGGTGGATCACTGTAAAAATCTTGTATTGTAATCTCACTTGCCTGGGCATTGATGTTATATAAGTTGGCCATAAGCAAATCACCGCGTTGTCTCACTTGGTTAGCATTTTTTGCATCGGTTAACTCATTTATTAACACTTCTCGTTTGCGGGACAACCGAGTTATTAATGACTCGACCACTTTTGCAAGCAACACCCTATCAGGAACAGACTTAGGTTTTTGATACGTACTAATAAAATCCAGCATTTCGTTCAAGCTTGTAAAAACTCTTCGGTTATTTTCTGGCTTGTTCAAATGTTCTAGGGCGATCGCCGAAATTGCTTTAATACCGGCATCATCATTTAAAACAATATTAGGTTCAACCTCATCCACCTGCATAGCCTTCTTTACACTATCAATGGCTTCACCTACTGATAAAAAATCAGCATCATCCATCAAACCCATTTCTATATTAATAGGTAACCCAGCCCGCCAAATTATTTCTGTCGAAATCACAGCTCCAATACCTGCTGCGGTATTGATGATCGCTTTTGACAATAGACCACTATTTTGACTGCGAAGTACTGCTAAGAATTCGTATGTTGATACCTGAAGCAAATTTAACCGCTTTTGGCCAGGTGGTAACTGATACTCAAGCCCGGGAAGAATTTGGCGAAATCGATTTACATTAGCCCCAACTCGTTTTATCGCATCAACGATATGCCCATCTTGAGTAAAAATTATATTACTATGTTTTCCCATTATCTCAACAGTGAGGGATTTTGTAGCTATTCCTCCACCATCCTCACGAAAATCGACTTCAAGACAAATGATTCGATCTAAGCTATGCTGGTAAATTCGTGATATACGGCCTTCTTCAAAATGTTTGCGGATCAGCATACAAAAAGCCGGTGGAACGGCCGGATTTTCGGAGGGGCTAGAGGTGATATAAATCCCAGGATTTTCTGCGTTCGCCGATATAATCAGGCAATAGTCTCGTTTTAACTGACGAATCCACAATACTAATGTGGATTTATCAATTTGATATACTTTAGCAATGCGACCACCAGTCAATAGATTACTCAATTCAATAACCAGCGCCGACAAAGAGATCCCGTCAATGCTCATGATTACCTCCGAAATAAACTTCCAAAAATTTTCATCAGTATACCATTAATACCAGTTCCGGTCAAACCAGGTCTAATAATGCCGCGCTAAGAATAACATGGATAAAAAAGAGCACATGTTAGCGAGGTGGCCAACCGTGAACATTGAAAAATGGCATGCACGTAGCTTTGAAGAATCATTGATTTTTTACAAAACTGATCAAGCTAACGGTTTATCAACTAATGAAGTTAAAATTAGACTAAAGCAGTTTGGTTATAATGAGATGAAAGAGAAAAAGCCGTCCCCTTTATGGAAAAGATTTTTGGCCCAATTTCAGGATTTCATGGTCGTTGTCTTGTTAGCAGCAACATTAATTGCGGCTTTATTAGGAGAATACACTGATTCAGTCACTATATTAGCGATAGTGATCATCAATGCACTATTAGGGTTCGTACAAGAATATCGAGCTGAGCAATCAATGCAGGCATTAAAAAAGCTAGCAGCGCCAACCGCTCATGTCATCCGAAATGGTAGTCTTCAGCAAGTACCATCGCGTGAGCTCGTACCTGGCGACATATTAGCACTTGAGTCTGGAGATAAGCTAGCGGCTGATGGGCGACTATTCGATTCGCAAAGTCTAGAGATAGAGGAAGCTACCTTGACCGGTGAATCATTGCCTGTACGCAAAGTTGCAAATCGAAAGTTCAGTGAAGACGCACCGCTTGGTGACCGTAAGAATATGGTCTATGCTGGAACAAGCGTCACCCGCGGCAGAGGTAAGGCAGTGGTCTGTGCAACAGGTATGCTTACAGAGGTTGGACATATTGCCGGAATGATCCAATCAGATGAACGTGAACCGACACCATTGGAAAAACGTCTTGAACATCTTGGCCGTTGGTTGGTATGGGGTTGTTTAGTAATTTGCTTAATTGTAGTGGCTACCGGTGTTGCAAAAGGCGAATCACTTTTTTTGATGTGCATGTCCGGTATCAGCCTAGCAGTAGCAGCCATTCCGGAAGGTCTGCCTGCAATAGTGACAGTAGCCCTCGCGCTTGGTGTTCAAAAGATGATCAAACGCAATGCCATCGTACGAAAGCTTCCTGCTGTCGAGACGCTAGGCTGTACTACGGTTATCTGTTCTGACAAAACGGGAACTTTAACCCAAAATGAAATGACGGTAAGACAGATTTTTACTGGTGGTTCGATCTATGATATTACAGGCACCGGATATGATATCAAAGGCGGTTTTTTGCGCAGGTGCCAAAATATTGACCCTTCGACTGATATAACTTTATATAATTGCTTGTTAATCAGTTCGTTATGCAATAATAGTATCTTAAAACACAATACTGTAGGAATAACAGGCTTATGGCGGCGTAAAAATAGTCATACGTGGTCCATAGAAGGTGATCCAACTGAAGGGGCTCTACTAGTAGCAGCAGCTAAAGGTGGTGTGTGGCGAACTGAACTTGAAAAGACTCAACGTCGCATTGCTGAGATTCCATTTGAATCAGAACGACGCCGTATGTCAGTAATCTATGAGCAAAGTGATGCAACAGCGATGATGTATATCAAAGGCGCTCCTGATACACTTATCGAACTATGCACCCACTATAAACAGGAGAACCAGGAAAAGACACTCACCCCAGAAATATTATTATCAATTTCGCAGGCTAATGAACAAATGACCAATGATGCACTCCGAGTTCTTGCCGTAGCTTATCGCAAGTTGCCTAAAGAAGATACTTATAATCCAACTGAAGACGTAGAAAACAATCTTGTTTTTGTTGGCCTAATCGGTATGATTGATCCACCACGTGAGGAGGTAAAACCTGCAATAGCCACTTGCCGTAAAGCCGGAATCAAAACTGTTATGATAACTGGTGATCATCGTAATACAGCGATCGCAATTGCAAAAGAACTCAATATGTTCATTGAAGGAGAGCATCAGTCGCTCACCGGCGCAGAACTTGACAGCTTAAACGATACAGAACTTGCGCAAATTATCAATAAGGTTTCAGTCTACGCGCGAGTGTCGCCAGTTCATAAATTAAGGATAGTAAAAGCATTAAAAAGGCAAGGCCATATCGTGGCTATGACTGGCGATGGTGTAAACGACGCCCCAGCAATAAAAGAGGCGGATATTGGTGTGGCTATGGGTCTTACTGGCACTGACGTCACTAAAGAGGCCTCCTCTATGATTTTAGCCGATGACAACTTTGCCACAATTGTGGCCGCCGTAGAAGAAGGTCGCGGTATTTATGATAACATTCGAAAATTTATTCGCTATCTCCTTTCCTGTAATTTAGGAGAAGTTCTTACAATGTTTGTAGCAGCACTAGCAGGATTACCAATTCCCCTATTACCGGTTCAGATCCTATGGGTAAATTTAGTAACTGATGGATTACCCGCGATGGCACTTGGGGTAGATCCTAATGATCATGATATAATGAATCGGCCACCTCGCAATCCAGGTGAGAGTATCTTCTCACGTGGATTGAGCCGAAAGATTATGACCCGCGGCATCCAAATCGGTTTTTCTACAGTGCTCGTATTTGCTGTGGTTTATCTCCTAAAGAATGACTTAGCCCTAGCACGAACTATGGCCTTTTGTACATTAGTATTGTCCCAGATGTTCCATGTTTTTGACTGTCGTTCGGAAATATTTACAATCCTTGAAGCTGGCTTTCTGCGCAATAAATTTCTAATTGCCGCCACGTCTATTTCTATATGCATGCAGCTTTCAGTTATCTATTGTCCTCTTTTGCAGGAGATATTTGAAACCGTTCCTCTCGGCCTGTATGATTGGATAGTAATTTTAACAATATCTGGGTGGACCTTTATAGTAAATCTATTCCGCCACATTTTTTTGCGCCACAGTATTGCACGTCCAACATTTAACAGAGTACAATGAAATATATTATAAGCAACTGTCAATTAGGAGGTAACATTAATGCAGTTTAATTTTAGTAAGTGGCATGGGTTAGGAAATGACTTTGTTATTGTGAACGGCTTTACCGAAAAAATTGAGGATTATCAGTCAACAGCAATTAAGGTTTGTAATAGACATTTTGGCATTGGAGCCGATGGACTTGTGTTAGTTCTGCCCTCTGAAAATGCAGATTTTCGTATGCGAATATTCAATTCTGACGGTAGTGAAGCTGAAATGTGCGGAAACGTTACTCGGTGCGTAGCTCGTTACGTTTATGAAAGTGGCCTGACCGAAAAAACTAAAATGACTATCGAAACACAGGCTGGGTTAATTAGGCCAGAACTGATATTTAATAATGGCGTATTACAAACAGTACGAGTCGATATGGGTGAACCTAGGTTAAACCCAGAGGATATCCCCGTAACCAGCAATTCAAATCAGCCTATTATCAACACACCGTTAGTAGTTGGTAATCAAAAGTTTAATATTACGTGTGTTTCAATGGGTAACCCCCATTGCATTATTTTTGTTGATGATATAAATGCTGTCAATTTATCAGAAACAGGTCCGCTGATCGAAAAAAATCCAATTTTCCCCCGCAAAACCAATGTCGAGTTTGTCCAAATTCTGAATCGAGAAACACTAATGATGCGAGTTTGGGAACGAGGTGCCGGAGTTACATTGGCGTGCGGTACAGGTGCATGTGCCACACTAGTGGCAGCGGCTTTAAACAACAGAACAGATAAAGCAGCTACTCTTAAGCTTGATGGAGGAGATTTACACATTGAGTGGGGCAGCGATAATCATATTTATATGTCCGGCCCGGCAACAGAAGTTTTTCAAGGCTGTTATTTAAATGAGTAATCAAACTTGCGAAGATTATACTAATTAGTATAATCTTCGCTTTTATCCGATGAACAAGCCGCTCTACCTTTTAAATAACCTATTATGATAATAAAAGTAACAGGATTCTTTTTACTTTCGGCGAATTATATAGTAGCAATCATAGTGTGAGGAGGTGGCCATTTTTTGAGATCACTTTTCATTACGCTATTTCTATTATGTTTAAGCAATAGTTTTTGTTCAGCAATATCACCTGTTAATGATAATACGATAAAAGAAGCGCAGAATTACGGCAGAGTCCACCGCGCCAGTTCATTAGAGAACTTTTTTGCACCATGGGCTGCTTATGAAGAAAATGCACAGAAACTTGACGAACAAACTGAACATGCCTATTTATATACACCATTTTTATTAGTAGCCTCTAACGCCAGAGAACATGCCCTAGTTGATCAGACCGTTAGCCTTGCTGACAGCCATAAGTTAATCCAGTTATATTCAGGCTACCTTACATTTAATGTAACCCTTCTCGGTAGTACACCGCATTTCTCTGAAACGAATACGTGTGTATTGTCCACAAATAATAAAACGATAAGCTATTACCAAGCATCAGAGCCCGAAATCACGAAAACGACCTGGTACCCGAATCCGCCTTTATATAAGGCAAATCATTATTTTTACTTTTTAGCTAATCAAATTAATTTAGAAAAACCGATCACCCTTATCGTTAATACAGCAGATAAACGAGAGCATAAATTTTATTTTAATCTAAGTAATATTAAATAGGGCTGAAAAAGCCCTATTTAATATTGGCGAAAAAAGGATTTATAATGAGGAAGGCGAAGTAATTTAAAGAATTAGGATTAATTATAATTTTTCCAGTCAATAATACATACACAAAGGAAGGTGCTACATATTGTGCTAAAAAGCATGACTGGGTTTGGTCGCGGAGAATTTCTCGACAGTGAACATCGTCTTATTGTTGAAATTAAAGCAGTCAACCACCGTTTCAATGAGATAGTAATACGCATGCCTAAAAATTTAGGTTCGCTTGAAGATAAAATTCGTCGTGCTGTGGCGAGTAACCTTGTACGAGGTCGCATTGATGTATTTATTACTGTGGATGAATATGGGCAAAACAATAAAACGGTAAGGGTTGACAAAGAATTGGCTATCGCTTACCATAATGCAATGAAGGAATTGGCAATCCTGTTATCTATGCCCATTCGGGAAGATATTTCTCATATTGCCAGATATCCCGACGTTGTAAAAGTAGAAGAAGTTTCGAAGGATGTGAGCCTTTTATGGCCCAAATTAGAACACGCCATTGAGGTCGCAGTAACAAACCTAATGGCGATGCGAACAGCTGAAGGTTCTAATATCCAGCAAGATTTATTGAGCCGCATCCAAAAGCTAGAACACGCTATTGGCGAAGTCGAAGAACGGGCGCCGCAAATACTTGCAGACTACCGGGAAAAGTTGTTAAACCGCATGCGAGAACTTTTAGCCTCTGTAAACACGGAACCAGATGAGACCAGACTTCTCCAAGAAACCGCAATGTTTGCTGATCGAACAAATTTCACTGAGGAACTGGTTCGCCTGCGCAGTCACTTATCCCAATTCAAGACTACGCTAGCTGCTGAAGAAGCAGTAGGACGAAAATTAGATTTCCTTGTGCAGGAAATAAACCGTGAAACGAATACAATTGCTTCTAAGGCAAGTGACTATACTGTGGCCAATATTGTTGTAGAAATTAAAAGTGAAATTGAGAAGGTCAGAGAGCAAATCCAAAACATAGAGTAATATAGAGAATAAATTCTGATTTAGCCTATTAATCATCGTTCGCAGTGCATAATAATAGGGGGATTGAATATGGAGATAAAGCTTATTAACATTGGTTTCGGAAATATTGTGTCAGCGAATCGTATAGTATCAATTGTTAGTCCGGAATCAGCACCAATTAAAAGAATAATCCAAGAAGCACGGGACAGAGGAATGCTTATCGATGCAACATATGGCCGGCGAACTCGTGCCGTTATTATTGCTGACAGTGATCATGTAATTTTATCAGCTGTCCAGCCAGAAACTGTGGCCCATAGACTAATCAACAAAGAATCTAGTGATGATTCAGCAGAGTAGTAGTAGTAATGAAGGGAGCAATAATTTGACGCAGCCGGGAATTTTAATTGTCTTATCTGGCCCCTCGGGAGCAGGTAAGGGAACAATTTGCCGCGAATTACTACGCAACTGTCCCAACCTTCATTACTCCATATCAGCAACTACCCGTCAGCCACGTCCGGGAGAAACAGATGGTTCAAACTATTTGTTTATGAGCCATGATAAATTTCGTGGAATGATTAATGATAATGACTTTTTAGAGTGGGCCGAAGTCTATGATAACTATTATGGTACCCCGCGCACCTATGTAATGGATCTATTAAACAGTGGGAAAGACGTTATTTTAGAAATTGATACACAAGGCGCGCTGCAGGTAAAAAACAAATTCCCCCAAGGAGTTTTTATCTATATTATGCCGCCGTCTCTCGATGAGCTGGCAAACCGGATTCATAAACGCGGCACCGAAACGATTGAAGCAATTAAGAATCGTCTCGGTTGCGTTCGTAATGAATTGTCTTATGTAAATAATTATAACTATATCGTCGTTAATGATGAAGTTAGCAAGGCAGTTGCTAGAGTTCAATCTATCATTGATGCCGAAAAGTGTCATGTATCTCGCAACAGCAATTTAATCGACAAGATTTATAATTTATGTTCTCAATAACAGATGTGGAGGGAGTCTTTCTATGATACACCCGTCTTTAGACCTACTGGTTAAAAAAGTCGACAGCAAATATACCCTGGTTGTTCTTGCAGCAAAACGTGCCCGCGAAATACTAGATGGTAGTACACCAATGGTTGAAAGCAAATCCAATAAACAGGTTACGATCGCCTTAGAAGAAATAGCAAGTGAGAAGATCTCCTATGAGCGGACCAAGACAGGTATAAAGTAGGAGGCCATAAATGCTGAATGGACGAAAAATTGTCGTAGGAGTAACCGGTGGGATTGCCTCTTACAAGTCAATAGAAATTGTCAGTCGTCTAAAAAAAGCTGGTGCCTCTGTCCGTGTTATTATGACAGAATCGGCAACCAAATTTGTAACGCCGCTACCTTTTCGGGAAATCAGTGGAGGCCCTGTTGTGACGAGTATGTGGGGCGAACCAACAAATTGGAATATTGAACATATTGCTTTGGCCAATTGGGCCGATTTATTTTTAATTGCTCCAGCAACTGCAAATATTATTGGTAAAATTGCCAATGGCATTGCTGATGATATGCTTTCTACTACCATTATGGCCACTAAAGCTCCTGTGGTATTAGCACCAGCAATGAATTCTAATATGTACGCTAATCCAATTGTTAAGCAAAATATTCAAAAGCTTACTAACTTGGGCTACTCGTTTATTCAACCATCATATGGAATGCTCGCTTGTGGCGTGGAGGGACAAGGTCGTTTGCCTGATCCTGTTTTTATTATCGATACGCTTGCTTCATTGTACGGGAAAACTAATGTCCTTTGCGGAAAAAAGGTTGTCATAACTGCTGGCGGTACTCGTGAACCTATCGATCCCGTCCGATATATTGGTAACCGATCCAGTGGTAAAATGGGTTATGCCATAGCCGATCAGGCTGCCAAAATGGGAGCGCAGGTTGTGTTAATCTCGGGTCCAAGCAACTTATCCATACCTAACGGAGTTGAGCTCATCAAAGTCGAGACCGCACTCCAAATGAAAGATATAGTGCTCTCACAATTTAGTGATGCCGATATCGTAATAAAGGCAGCTGCAGTCGCCGACTACCGGGTACAGAATGCTGCTAATCACAAGATAAAGAAATCAGAAGATACACTTACTCTTATTTTAGAAAAAAATCCGGATATATTACTTGAACTTGGCAAACGAAAAACTCATCAATTTCTTGTTGGTTTTGCCGCTGAGACACAGAATTTACTCAGCAATGCTACAGAAAAATTGACGAGAAAAAACCTCGATATGATTGTGGCCAATGATGTCAGTTTGCCTGGAGCAGGGTTCAACACAGATACAAACATTGTGAAGCTGCTTTATCGCACTGGTCAAACAGAAGAGCTTCCGCAAATGTCCAAAACTAGCTTGGCTAAAATAATTTTAGACAAAATCAGTGCTCAAATCCAAAAATAGGTTGATTTTTTCTATTTTATAAATTAAAATCTAAAGGTAAATTGCATATTGTACTCATCAAGAGTTGGTGGAGGGACTGGCCCGATGAAACCGCGGCAACCATTGGTTTAGCCAAAACGGTGCCAATTCCTGCAACAATAGGTTGCCAGATGGGAGAGTAAAATATATCTCCCATTTGGGAGTTTTTTTATTATGATCTAGGAGGTTTTATAATGCAGAAAAAACGTGTCCTTTTCACGTCCGAATCGGTAACTGAAGGTCATCCAGATAAGATTGCTGATCAAATTTCCGACAGTGTTCTTGATGCTATTCTTGCGCAGGATCCCATGGCAAGAGTAGCCTGCGAAACTCTTGTTACTACTGGACTGGTTCATGTAGTGGGTGAAATAACTACTAATTGTTATGTCGATATTCCTAAAACGGTCCGTGATACTATCCGAGACA
>JAQWAQ010000102.1 GCA_028707635.1 Negativicutes bacterium | reverse complement strand
CGATGGCGATTTATGTTACGATGAAACTGGCCCCCCACCTTTTACCGCAGATTTCGGTGGCGGCATACTCCTATATGGCACTTATGCCGCTTATTCAACCGCCCATTATGAAGCTGTTAACAAACAAGGCTGAGCGGGAAATCATGATGGAACAGCCTCGCTATGTTTCCAGACTGGAAAAAATCGTTTTTCCCATTATTATTGCAATTATCGTTAATTTGTTTTTACCGCCGGTTGCTCCGCTTATAACTATGATGATGTTGGGCAATCTATTTCGTGAATGTCTCCTGGTTGATCGTTTGGCTGATACCGCTGCAAATGATCTCATGAATATTGTCACCATTACGTTGACGGTGGCGATTGGTTCTACTATGGATGCGGAACGGTTTTTGAATTTAATGACCTTAAAAATTATCTTGCTTGGCCTTGTCGCTTTCGTTTTTGGAACAGGGTCAGGGGTCGTGTGTGCTAAGATCATGAATAAATTTTCCGGCGGTAAGATTAACCCACTGATTGGTTCGGCTGGTATCGCCTCGGTGCCAATTGCCGCGCGTGTATCTCATGTTGTTGCGTTGAAGGAAAACCCATATAATTTTCTTATTATGCATGCCATGGGGCCAAATTTGGCTGGCGTTTTCGGCACCGCAATATCAGGCGGTATCATGCTAGCGCTCTTAGGCGTTAAGTAAGGGGGTATCGTTCATGAATGTCACAGCCTTTGTGGTGACCTTAATTATTGTCCTTGGTTACTATTTCTATTTTACTCGCAAGCAGCGCATTAATTCACGCGAAAAGTAAAGCTTAATGGATAACAAAAACAGCCCGGTATGCTGGGCTGTTTTTGTTATTCATTAAGCTTTGTTGTTCTCGAAGAGAAGTATTATTTTTTGTTGACAAAGTAATACTAAGTTAGGAAATTGCGTTGACGAACGAGGGGGCTATGCCAGTGAATAAAAAACGGGGTCAGCAAAGTATCCTGTTTGCCGCTCCGCCTTATATAACAAGCACTGCGACAATTGTTGGGCCAATGGAAGGTGAAGGTTTTCTGCATGATTATTTTGATATGATTATGAAAGATAATATAAACGGTCAGACCAGCTGGGAAAAATGCGAGTCTTATATGCTCGAGTGGGCTATTAAGAAGGCGGTTGAGAAAGACGGCAGTACGCTTGACGATATTGACTACATGTTGGCCGGGGATTTGCTCAACCAGCTCATGTCTACTCATTTTGCTATGCGAAGTTTAGGAAGGCCGTTCCTTGGATTATACGGCGCTTGTTCAACGTTAGCCGAGAGTATGTTGGTGGGAGCGGTATTAATTGACGGCGGCTTTGGCAACAAGGTGGCCGTTGCTGTTTCGAGCCATCATGATACAGCCGAGCGGCAATATCGTTTCCCCACCGAACTTGGTGTTCAGAGGCCGCTTGTTTCACAGTGGACTGTCACCGGGGCGGGGGCGGCTATAGTGGCTTCAATCGGAACTGGTCCACGAATTGTGGCCGCGACAATCGGCAAGGTCGTCGATATGGGAGTTAAAGATCCTAATTCAATGGGCCCAGCGATGGCTCCAGCCGCTGTTGCTACATTATGGCAGCATTTTCAGGATACCGGTCGTCAGCCGTCCTATTACGACATGATTTATACTGGAGACTTAGGCAGTGTAGGTAAAATGTTAGCCATACAACTTATGCAGGAAAAGGGCTTAGATTTGACTCCAAATTATGAAGACTGCGGCTGTATGATTTACCGAGAAGAACAAGATCCTCATGCCGGAGCTAGTGGTTGTGCCAGTTCTGGTGTTGTATTTTGCGGTTATTTATATCCTGCCTTATTGCAAGGTAAGCTAAAAAAGATATTAGTTGTGGGCACTGGAAGTTTGCATAGTTCAACCTCCTATCAGCAAAAAGAGTCCATTCCCTGTATCGCTCACGCAGTGGCAATTGAAATGTAATCATAATGAGCAATTTTGCAGGGTTATTCTTTCGGAAAATAGAATTATGTCGCAATTAAGGCTGATTTTTGGGAGGGAAGCTTGATGAAATCATTTAACGAAATCGTTGAGGCGGCTAAAAAAGTTCCTACCTGCAAAGTTGCTGTGGCAGTGGCTGAGGATGAACATGTTCTTGATGCCATTGTTGCGGCGAAAAGACAAGGAATAGCCGAAGCTGTGCTTGTTGGCAATAAAACTAAAATTGAGGCAGTTGCAGCCAAGATGGGTGTAGATTTGAGCTGTTTTGAGATTTTTGATGAGCCTGAAGCAGCTAAGGCCGCACTAAAGGTTGTGCAGTTAGTCAGTTCAGGACAGGCCCAAGCTGTTATGAAGGGGCTGGTGGCAACCGCTGATATGCTTAGAGCGGTACTCAATAAGGAGGTTGGTCTGCGTAACGGCAAAAACATTTTGTCGCATGTCGCAGTGGCCGAAATTCCAGGTTTCGACAGGCTCATCATCATTAGTGATGCGGCTATGAATGTGGCGCCCGACCTGCCGCAAAAGGTGCAAATTGTCCAAAATACTGTTCGGGTTGCCCATGCACTTGGTATTACCTATCCGAAAGTTGCCTGCTTGGCGGCTGTCGAGGTTGTTAATAGTGAGATGCCGGCCTGTGTTGATGCTGCCTCATTATCCAAAATGGCAGAACGTGGTCAGATCAAAGGATGCGTCATTGACGGCCCGCTCGCCCTCGATAATGCAGTAAGTCTCGAAGCAGCAGAACACAAAGGTGTATTAGGATCAGTAGCCGGTATGGCAGATATATTAATTGTCCCTGAATTAGTTTCCGGCAATGTACTCTATAAATCAATCACTTATTTTGCCAGAGGCACGATTGCCGGAATTATTGTGGGCGCCAAGGCCCCCATTATTCTCACTTCACGGGCTGATTCAGCTGAAGCTAAGCTTCAGTCCATTGCTTTGGCGGTCATGGCGGCCCAGTAGGATAATTCCTAAAGTTGGAAGGTAATGATTTGGAATAAAACACCTCTTGCTTGTGCAAAATATCTAGCAGGAGGTGTTTTATTTGGCCAATCTTACTCAAAAAGAAAAAATGCTATTAGGTGACCAAAAAAATCACGAGCAAGTTTGCATCCAAAAATATCAAAGTTATGCCAGCCAGGCTCAAGATGCTCAATTGCAGCAGTTGTTTAGTTCGCTGGCGCAGCAGGAACAGCAGCACCTTGATACAATTAATCAAATTATGAGTGGTCAGGTCCCCAGTATGGGGCAAGGTCAGCAAAGCGCTCAAAATCAGCAAAGTGCAATGCAGAGCAGCTCCCAGTCATCAGGGAACAGCAGTATGCAGAATAGCTCCCTCACAGCGACAGACAGAAGTATGTTAAATAGTTCGCAATCAGCCAGCAGCATGCAAGGCAGCTCACAGCCAATGGGAACTAGCAGTATGCAAACGTCAGGAACCAGCAGTACGCAAAGCCAAGCACAGTCAGCCTCATCCAGCAACAACACTAAAAATGATGCCTATCTTTGTAATGACATGCTTATGACCGAAAAATACGTCTCAAGCGCTTATGATACAGCAATATTTGAATTCGCAGACGCCAATGTTCGGCAAACTCTAAATCATATTCAAGCAGAAGAACAACAGCATGGCGAGAAGATTTTTAACTACATGCAGAGTAATGGCATGTATAATGTACAGCAATAGAGTGAAACGCACCTAGATTAAAAACTCCTGGGAAAATTGGTTTATAACAACCAAAGTACCAGGAGTTTTTTAATGCTAAATAATCAATTTTGTCTTAATTCGCTCGATGGCTTGGAGGGTATTCTCCTTACTGCCAAAGGCCGTTAAGCGGAAATAGCCGGCGCCTGACGGGCCAAAACCACTGCCGGGAGTACCGACAATATGAACATCGGTGAGCAGTTTGTCAAAGAAAGCCCATGAATCCATATTATTTGGTGTTTTCAGCCAGATGTAAGGAGCATTGACGCCGCCAAAAATTTCCAGACCAGCGCTTGCCAGGCCTTCACGAATAATGCGAGCGTTTTCCATATAATAATCGACCAGCGCCTTAATTTGCTGCTGGCCAGCGGCAGAATAAACGGCTTCGGCGCCTTTTTGAATAATATAAGGAACCCCGTTAAATTTAGTAGTCTGCCTTCTGTTCCATAATTTATTGAGGGCACATTTTTCACCAGAGGTAGTATAGCCCATGACTGTTTTAGGCACAACGGTCAGGGCGCAGCGGGTTCCGGTAAAACCGGCATTTTTCGAGAAAGACCGGAATTCAACAGCCACATCTTTGGCGCCTTCTATTTCGTAAATGCTATGAGGAACATTGTCTTCTCTGATATAAGCCTCATAAGCAGCATCGTAGAGAATAATTGATTGATTTGCTTTAGCATAGTCCACCCAGACCTTGAGTTCGTCCCTTGTAAGGGTAGTGCCTGTTGGATTATTGGGAACGCAGAGATAAATGAGATCTGCTCGCTTTTCTGGCAGAGCCGGTTTAAAATGGTTTTCGGCATTGCAGACAAGATAGGTAACTTTTCCAAACCGTCCACTCTGATCAAGCACGCCTGTACGACCAGCCATTACATTGGTATCGAGATAAACCGGGTATACCGGGTCGGTAATGGCGACTATGTTGTCCAGTCCAAAGATTTCCTGAATATTGCCGACATCGCTTTTAGAACCGTCACTGATAAAAACTTCATCAGTATCAAGTGAAATTCCGCGGGAAACATAGTCAGTATCAATAATCTTTTGGATTAGGAAGTTATAGCCCTGCTCCGGACCGTAGCCTCTGAAGGTTTTTTCGTCAGCCATTTCGTCAACGGCTTTATGCATGCTCTCAATTATTGCCGGTGGCAGCGGTCTAGTAACGTCGCCAATCCCTAACCGGATAATGTTCGCAGCGGGATTTTCTTCTTTGAATTTTGCCACCCGTCGGGCTATTTCAGCAAATAAATAGCTGCCTGGCAGTTTAAGATAGTTTTCATTGATTAGTGCCATGGGGGTACTCCTCTCTAATCATTTATTTATTTAATTATAAGTAGTCTACTAAATTATATTATGTATTATAGGAAAGTGATAGTGGGAATATGCATTTTTTGACAATCTCCGACTTGTATTTTGTTTTTTTCCGTACTACTATGAAGTGAGAATCTAAATTGTGCTGCAAAGGGGAAGAATGATGTCAAAAATACCAAAAAATCTCAGCGATTCCGACATGCTGACAACATGCGACAAAGAAACTAACCAAGCGGACACTGCTAAGACTGAACAATTACCTGTCGTCCAGCCAGGGTATGAAAGTGGTTTTTTAACGCCTGAGCTCACCAAGTTAGTCGGTAAGGCGTTGCTGGAACTAAAGGTTAAGCTATATAAAGACGGCATTATTGATTACAATATTAAAGTCAAGCAGGAAGGCAATCAAGTCATTATGACAGCTGCTCCCAGAAAGAATAAACCTAAGCCTAATTCAGTATAAAAATAACTTTCATACTGAATTATCGAACTATTCAGAGTGTATAGAATGTATAATTTTTCACTAAGTCTAAACAAGAAACTCTTGGTAAATCGCGGGAAATATATTTACATACTAGGTTATTCAGTGTATATTATTAGTAATGATATCTTTGTCCAAGTCTTTTCATGCCTGAATTCCCGAAAAGTTTTACATAATACGGTGAATTCAGGTTTAAAAAGGGACAAAGATAGATATTTTTTATAACTATACAGCATACGCTGTATAAGTATACTTTGTATTCATTATGCATAAAGGGAGAGGGGATTGTTTAATGAAAAAAATGAAAACAATGGATGGGAACACAGCTGCTGCTCATATTTCATACGCGTTCACTGAAGTAGCTGCTATCTATCCAATCACTCCGTCATCAGCGATGGCAGAACATGTCGATGAATGGTCAGCTCAAGGAAGAAAAAATATCTTTGGCCAAAAGGTTAAAGTTGTCGAAATGCAATCCGAAGCTGGTGCTGCCGGCGCTGTGCATGGTTCCTTGCAAGCAGGCGCTTTAACAAGTACCTACACTGCATCACAAGGTCTTCTGTTAATGATCCCGAACATGTACAAAATCGCAGGCGAAATGCTTCCAACTGTATTTCATGTTAGTGCCAGAGCACTCGCTGCTAACTCACTAAATATTTTTGGCGACCACCAGGACGTTATGGCTGCAAGACAAACTGGTTTTGCGCTGTTGTCTGAAAGCAGTGTACAGCAAGTTATGGACTTGAGCGCAGTGGCTCACTTAGCAGCACTTAAGAGCCGCGTTCCATTCGTAAACTTCTTTGACGGTTTCAGAACTTCGCATGAAATTCAAAAAATCGAAGTTTTAGAATATGACGATTTGGCTAAACTTGTTGACATGGAAGATGTTGAGGCCTTCAGAAGAAGAGCTCTTAATCCTGATCATCCGGTGGTGCGTGGTACTGCTCAAAACCCTGATATTTACTTCCAGGAAAGAGAAGTTTCCAATAAAGCTTATGAAGATCTTCCTGAACTGGTTGAGAATTATATGGCTGAAATTAGTAAACTTACTGGTCGGGAATACCACTTGTTCAACTATTATGGCGCTGAAGATGCTGATCGTATGATTATTGCTATGGGTTCAGTCTGTGATGCGATTGAAGAAACTGTTGATTATCTAAATGCTCGCGGCGAAAAGGTAGGTCTTTTGACTGTTCACCTTTACAGACCGTTTTCACTTGAGCATTTCTTCAAATATATTCCGAAAACTGTTAAGAAAATTGCTGTTCTTGACAGAACAAAAGAACCTGGTTCATTGCATGAGCCACTGTATCTTGATGTTCAAAGCGCTTTTTACGGCAAAGAATTCCAGCCTCTTATCGTAGGCGGCAGATATGGTCTTGGTTCTAAAGACGTAGTACCGTCTCATATAATCCCTGTATTTGAAAACTTAAAATTAGCACAGCCTAAAGACGGTTTCACGCTTAGCATTGTTGATGACGTTACCTTCAAATCATTGCCAGTTGGTGAAGACGTTGATACAACTCCGACTGGAACAAAGGCATGTAAGTTCTGGGGTCTTGGTTCTGACGGCACTGTTGGTGCTAATAAGAGTGCTATTAAGATCATTGGTGACCACACTGATATGTATGCGCAAGGTTACTTTGCGTATGATTCTAAAAAATCAGGCGGTATTACCGTTTCTCACTTGCGTTTCGGTAAGAAACCAATTAAATCACCGTATCTTATTAACAAAGCTGATTTTGTAGCTTGCCATAACCAGTCCTATGTATTCAAATACAATGTACTGGAAGGCTTGAAGAAAAACGGCAACTTCCTGTTAAACTGTATCTGGAACCAAGAAGAACTTGAAGAAAACCTTCCAGGTGCTATGAAACGGTATATTGCGAATAACAACATCAACTTTTATACCCTTGATGCTGTTAAGATTGCTAAAGAAATCGGGCTTGGCGGCCGTATTAATATGATTATGCAATCCGCTTTCTTCAAGATTGCAGACATCATTCCGCTAGAAGATGCCGTCAAATATCTAAAAGACGCTGTTGTTGATTCTTATGGCAAAAAAGGTCAAAGCGTTGTTGATATGAATAATGCTGCAATTGACTTAGGCGTTAATTCAATTGTAAAAATAAATGTACCTGAAGCATGGAAAACTGCTCCAGACCAAGTACAAGACGAAAAACAAGTTCCGGCATTCATCAAGAATATTCTTGAACCAATGAATCGGAATGATGGCGATAAACTGCCTGTAAGTGCATTTATTGGTATGGAAGACGGTACTTTCCCTGTTGGTACTTCCGCTTATGAAAAACGTGGTATTGCAATTGATGTTCCGGAATGGCAAATGGATAAATGTATCCAATGTAACCAATGTGCGTATGTTTGTCCGCATGCAGTTATCAGACCTGTTTTAGCCACTGATGACGAAGTTAAAAATGCTCCAGAAGGATTTACTGCCAAGGCTGCTGTAGGCGCTAAAGGCTTGAATTTCCGGATTGCTGTTTCTCCGCTTGATTGCACCGGTTGCGGTAACTGTGCACAAATCTGCCCAGCAAAAGAAAAAGCGCTTATTATGAAGCCGCTTGAATCACAACTTGGTCAAGCTCCGCTGTGGGATTATGCAGTAGAAGCAGTAGCACCTAAAGCTAACCCAGCCAATAAACTGACTGTAAAAGGAAGCCAGTTCGAACAGCCGCTTCTTGAATTCTCGGGTGCTTGTGCAGGCTGTGGTGAAACTCCGTATGCAAAACTGGTTACCCAACTGTTTGGTGACAGAATGATGATTGCCAACGCAACTGGTTGTTCTTCGATTTGGGGCGCTAGCGCACCTTCGATGCCTTACACGAAGAACCACAGAGGTCACGGTCCATCATGGGCTAACTCCCTGTTCGAAGATAATGCCGAGTACGGGCTTGGTCAATATACTGGCGTAAAAGTTGTTAGACAAAACCTGGCTAGCGACTTCAAAGCAGCGCTTGAACTGAACATCAGCGCTGAATTGAAAGCAGCTTTGGAAGATTGGATTGCCAATATTGATAATGGTAACGGCACTAGAGAAAGAGCCGACAACCTCATTGCTCTGCTTGATGCAGAAAAAGGCAGTGATGCACTGCTTAATAAACTTTACAATAATAGAGATTTCTTTGTTAAGAGATCCCAGTGGATCTTTGGTGGCGACGGCTGGGCATATGACATTGGCTACGGCGGCTTAGACCATGTTCTTGCTTCCGGTGAAGATGTTAATGTTCTCGTCTTTGATACCGAAGTATATTCAAATACTGGCGGTCAGGCTTCTAAATCAACTCCGGCTGCTGCAATTGCACAATTTGCTGCCAGTGGTAAAACAACTAAGAAAAAAGACCTTGGCATGATGGCTATGAGCTATGGTTATGTCTATGTTGCTCAGATTTCCATGGGTGCTGACAAGAACCAAACCTTAAAAGCGATTGCTGAAGCCGAAGCATATCCAGGACCATCCTTAATCATTGCTTATGCTCCTTGTATCAATCACGGCCTCAAAGTAGGCATGGGTTGTAGCCAATTGGAAGCTAAGCGTGCTGTTGAATCCGGATATTGGGGAATGTATAGATTCAACCCAACTTTGAAAGAAGAAGGCAAGAATCCATTTATACTTGATTCGAAAGAACCAATTGCAAGCTTTAGAGATTTCTTGATGGGTGAAGTGCGTTATTCCTCTCTCAAGAAACAATACCCTGAGTTTGCTGAGGCTCTGTTCGTTAAAACTGAAAAAGACGCCAAAGAGCGCCTTGAAGGCTACAAACGTCTTGCAGCCCAAAGTTATGAGCCTGCTGCCAAAGAAGCTGCAGCAGCAAAAGAATAGAATCGAACCCAAAAATCCGGAGGCCGCAAGGCTTCCGGATTTTTTTAATTCATCTTGAAATTGATGCCAAGGAGAGAGCTAGTGAATTTGAGCCACT
>JAQWAQ010000015.1 GCA_028707635.1 Negativicutes bacterium | reverse complement strand
TTTTTGTGCTTCGAAAAGCACCGCACATCTGGCATATGTTTATCTTACATTGTTCAGTTTTCAAGGAACATCACTGCCCCGCTTGTGTTACTTGCGGCGTTGACAGCTTTTATATGTTATCACAGCTGATCCGCTGTGTCAACAACTTTTTTGTTTGTCTTGCACCACACTTTGTGGCGACATTTAAATATGTTAACATAACTTGTTTGCCGTGTCAACACATTTTTTCTTTCCATTTGTTACCGCTCATGGCGGCAACTTGTATATAATAGCACAGCTTTATTCTTTATGTCAATAATATTTTTGTCCGATGACTAACCCGCTCTAAGACTACCGCTTCTATAAGCGGGAGTAAGGGCGACTAAGTCCCTGGATAAGGTTCGACTAGGATTTAGGTGGAGTTAAAACTCCATCTGAATCAAGCCTCACGTTATTTGGCTTACCTACCATATTTTGTACCTTCATTCGATAATTATACAAAAAATCTAAATATTTTCCAGATGTCTTAGCAAATTGCCGTAGCAAGCGCATTATAGTTTTATTTTGACAACTACTTTTCTTACTTTACCCATGCCTTTAACAGCACAGCCGGGACGATGAACGTCAGACGGCAGCAAAATAGTGTATACGCCTGGATGGAGTAGAATATCGATTTCATTAATAGCATTCTTATAAAAAACAAGATCTCTCACCGCATCATAGTCTTCTAGGAGCTCATTGCCCTCCGAAAGAAAGCTGCAACCAATATACTCTTCCCCTGCTGCGATGTATTGAATGTCGATATAACTGCGATGGGCTTCCGGCCGCCGATGGCCTTTAGGCTCTGTGTCATAGTCTGCAATCGTAGCATAAATAGTATCACCGTCAATTTCGTACCGCCCTGCGGCAAGTGTGCTAAAATCAGTGTTTTTAATGAAGTCCAGTCCTTTTTGTAAACTAGCTGACAACTGCTTTTTCTCAACAGCAATGTTTTTGATACATCCGTAAATCATCTTATTCCACCTTATCTTGCAGGCTCGGCCCTGCTTTGTTTTGTGTGCTCTAAATAGTTTGTTCTCGTCTTGCCGCAAAAATCCTTCGTTTTTTGTTAGTCAACCACGGATTATAAAGAGAGATTGCCAAATCTCTAGCTCGCCTGTACCGACAAACAGTCTGTCATTACAGGCTAAACTTTAGAATAGTAGCAATCTCTTTATGCTTTGGGTTTTCGCCCAATGGCCAAGCTTATGATGATTTGATTACCAAATTCCAATTACTTTCATCCAAGGAATTCCGATACCAAGCCAAATGATTAAGTTAGCGATAGATAGGACAAAACCATTCTTCCACCATTCGCCTTGTGTCATATATCCGGATCCAAAGAATATCGGCGATACTCCACATGCGTAATGGGTAAGGGTTGAACAAGCATTAGCAAGAACCCCGAATATAATCGCAGTCAATAATACAGGCGCACCAGCGGCTACTGCGATAGTAGCGAAAGCAGCGAACAGTGCCATAACGTGCGCGGTATTGCTTGCAAAACCATAATGCATATAATTATAAATTACACCAAGAATAATCAGCATTGCAAACCAGGATATACCGGCCAGTTCAGCGCCAACAACTCCAGCAAACCAGCCGATAAGACCAAGTTTCGAAAGATAGGCTGCCATGTTGACCAAAACGCCCATCCAGATCAAAACGTCCCAGGCACCCTTTTCTTCCAGCACATCATCCCAATTAAGAACACCTGTTAAAAGCATTATCGACAAACCTGTAAGAGCAACAAAGGCTGAATCAAACTTGGTTATACTGCTTGTTGCCCAAAGGATAAGGGCACCGATAAAGATGAAAGTCAGGATTTTCTCATTCTTACTCATTGGGCCCATTTTATTCAGCTCTGCTTTAGCCATTCCTTTTGCCTCAGGCGTATGCTTTAATTCGGGTGGGTAAATTTTATAAAGTATATAAGGGAAAGCAATAGTACAAACAAGACCTGGTACAATACAGGCCATAAACCACTGCATCCAGGTGATTGTCACACCAAAGAGCTCTTGAGTTAAACTAACAACAACTACGTTGTTTGAAGCACCGGTCATAAATATAGAGGCAGAAATAATAACAGCATTATATGAGCTAAAGACTAAAAACTTACCAACCCGCCCTGCTGTCGGGCCTGGCTCTGAACCAAATGCCGAACACAAGCTGCGGGTAATCGGATAAATGATCCCACCACCCCGCGCGGTGTTGGACGGTGTGAACGGAGCAACGATAAAATCAGTCGCTGACAAAGTATATGCAAGCTTTAGTGTGCTATCACCGAACTTGCTCATGAGAACATAGGCAATCCGCCGGCCAAGTCCGGTTACAATAAAACCCTTTGCAAACATAAAAGCTGCGACAATAAGCCAAATAACAGTATTGCTAAACCCTGCCAGTGCATCTCCAGGTTTAAGTACACCAGTCATTACAATGGTAGTTAAACCAATAATCGACGCCGTACCGATGGTTACCGGCTGCAGAATAAACGCCGCAATCGTTGCTACAAAGACCGCTAAGAGATGCCAAGCCGCAGGTTTAACACCTTCCGGCATTGGACTGTACCAAATCGCAAGCCCAATGATAATGCAAATTATCCCTCTTACTAATTTGCTCATAGTATCCTCCTTATATTGAATGTTGTTTATAATCGTATTGGTAAGCTAGAGAACTGGATAAAAATGATGACCTTATTATGTATTAGATAGCTAATATTTATATATTGTCTCTACTTACCCCAGAATAAACGTTCCCCCTTTTCTATACTTCGGTATTTTTTATACTGTATACATGATACAATTATACACACAATTATGACAACATCGAAAAATACGCTTTATGGTTCATATTGGTTAAAAACTCCAGTCTCTTATGTAAATTTTAGGCGTATATTACAGTTAATCGCATTTTTTTACAATTTTTAACTTTGCAGATAGTCTGCTAAAATCAGCTTACACGCATGGCGCGCCGCCATCTTAGAAGGCATTAGCTCAGTTAGAAAGATGGACCGCTTATTGCAGTCCATCCTTTTAACTGAGCTAATGCCATTTTTCATCTTCTACCTGTAATGATCAGAAAGAGATCAGGAATTAGTGAAGCTCGCCTTCATAAAAGAACATTTTCCCGGGATTCAAAATACCCGTGGGATCAACAGCCTTTTTAATCTCTTGTCCAAGCTTATAGCCAGCTAGACCTGTCTCGGCCCGGAGATAAGGTGCTTTTGCAAAACCAATCCCATGCTCGCCGCTAAGGGTCCCGCCAAGTTCTAACGTGACGATATGCACCTCATGCAGGGCCTTTTCCGCCCGTTCCTTCTGTTCTTTATTCCGTTTATCAAACATGATGGTTGGATGCATATTACCATCCCCGGCATGACCGCAGATAAATATAGGAACATCATATTTCTTTTGAATTTCAAGTACCTTTTCAACAAGGACAGGCACTAAACTGCGCGGAACGGTTGCATCTTCGGCAAATTTACAGGGAGCAACCTGGCCAAAGGCTGGATTAATCGACCGTCGGGCCAGCCACAGCTCTTCTGCCTCCGCCGGAGTTTTGGCCATTTTAACTTCACTGGCACCGCATTTCTTACAGATTTCGCTAACACGCTTGGCATCTTCTTCAACTGTTGATTCAACACCATCAACTTCGATAAGAAGTAATCCACCGGCTTTTACTGGCAATCCTATCTTAAGATAATTCTCTACCGAAACAATGCTCAAATTATCCATAATTTCCAAGGTTGTCGGGATAATCCCTGATGCCATGGTAACACTGACTGTTTTCGCAGCATCTTCCAGACGGTCATAGATGGCCATCATGGTTTTCTTCACGGCAGGGATAGGCACCAGACGCAACGTGATACTGATAATAACACCGAGCGTTCCCTCGGAACCGGTAAATAGCATTGTCCAATCCGGACCGGCCATGTCGCCATCAACTTCGTTACCGGTTTTAACAATGCTTCCGTCAGACAACACGGCCTCAACACCTAAAACAAAGTTACGGGTAATACCGTATTTTACCCCTTTAGGACCACCTGCACACTCTGATACATTACCGCCCAGCGTCGATTCTTTCAAACTGGATGGATCAGGTGGATAGAGCAAGCCAACTTTATTGGCTGCAGTCGTCAAAGCAAAGGCAATAACGCCTGGTTCTACTACAGCAACTTTGTTTACCGGATCAACTTTTAGAATCCTGTTCATGCGGGTCATTTCCAGGACGATGCCGCCCTTCAGCGGAATGGGTCCGCCTGACAGGCAGGTGCCTGCCCCGCGGCAAGTCACTGGAAGATGATGACGGTCCGCAATCTTGACGATTTCCACAACCTCATCCCGACTTCCCGGCTGCACAATAGCCTCCGGTTTGGCATTAAACATTGTTGCATCATTAGAGTAGATAATCATGTCTTCATTAGCGGTCATAACATGGTCCGCACCCACAACCGCGCTTAGTTCTTTGATAACATCAGGCTTTAGCATGCTTTACCCTCCTTTCGGCTGGCAGCGTCATAGGCCATATTGATGACTTCGGCCGTATGCAGCACTTTTACAGAACTATTCCTTTGGGTCAACCCATCCGTAATATGCATCCGGCATGATGAACACCCTGTAACCAAATAGTCCATTCCTGTGTCTTCAACATTATCAAGCTTCTTATCGTTGATTTTGCGTGAGAGTTCATAATAGACAGCACTAAAGCTTCCGCCCGCTCCGCAACACCGATTAGCATCTTTCATTTCGACAAATTTTAATCCGGGTATTGATTTTAGAATTTCACGCGGTTCAGACGATACATTCATGCCGCGTACCAGATGGCATGGATCATGATAGGTAACCTTAAACGGCAGTTTCCCTAACTTCGACAAATCACAATATTTTAGAACAAACTGTGATATATCGAGAACCTTTGTTGAAATTTCCTGCCATGTGGAAAGCAACGAGGAATTGTCTAAAATATGCTTATATTCATGCTTAAGAGCTGCTCCGCAGGAAGCACAAGCGGTTACAATATGATCATGCTTTTCCGCACTGATTGCTTTAATATTTTGTTCGGCCAAAAAGCGACCGGTTTCTACGTCGCCTGATGTAAAAGCCGGTGTACCGCAGCAGCACTGTTCTTCGGGAATAACAACATCCCAGCCGTTTCTTGTCAGGATACTAACAACAGCTTCACCTGGCTCCGGATACATATAGTTAAGCATACATCCGGTGAAAAACAACACTCGTCCTTTACTGACCGGTGTTTTAGCTTTTATAAACTTTGGCAGACGCGAACGCAAAGGATTCGTTGTCATGTTCGGCATAATCCGCCGCTGATTCAGCCCTGCTCCAGGCAGCAGGATGCGGGGAACACATCCGCGTCCATCCGGCAGTTTCTTGAAGATCAGGTTCTGAAATAGGGCGCCGGTCCGCAGACCAAGGTCAAAGAGTTTCCGGTAACGCAGACCGGTAAAAGCCATTTTTTTCGCTGGCGACAAACCATTATGCGCGACCGCAGCTGCCCGACCTTCCATGATTAATTTATCTGTGGCGACACCAGACCCGCAATGGGCCTTACACGCTTTGCAGAGCAAGCACTTTTCAAACCGTTCCTGCACACCCGGAGTAAGTTCGACGTCACCTTCCAGAACAGCTTCCATCATCCGGTTTTTACTGCGTGCTGTCGTATTTTCATTATTCTCAGCGAGAAATACCGGACAAATTGAGCGGCAAGTTCCGCACCGGCTGCATTTTATAACTTCCTGTTCGATTACTCGGCGTCTTTCAGTCTGGTTCATTTTATCACCCCCGCCGGTCTATTAAATATCTGGGCCGGATCCATGCACTGTTTAAAGTTTTTTTCTAACACAGCTAATGCTCCACTGCCGCCAGCACCATGCACCCGCTCATATTTTCCGGTTGACACCCCGCCCAAAGCTCTGGCTTGGTCTTGCAGCTTGGTAATGAAGATATTGGTTCCAATATCGGCCTTTTTCACATACAGGTTGATTTTACCATCAGCCAGTTGCCCAAAAAGCCCACCTTCCCAATTGTTTTCTTTCAGCGCTTTTTTTACTGTTTCGGCAAATTTACTCACGCCAGGATAAGGTATCTTAAATTCATCTACAAGCCAGAAACCTTCTTCCTTGGTCTCCAAATAAGACAGATCAGGAAGTTTGGCTTTGACCGCTGCATTTTTTGCTTTGCATACCGTCAGCATTTTATTAACTGCTGCAGCATAATCATTGACTTCAGCTTCGTTACCATCCAATTCAAAGATAATCCGCTGCCCCTGTTGCTTTTGTCCGAACAGCTTGGTTCCGGCTATTGGATCAGCCCAGTATAGCCAAGCCGGTGGAACCGGACGTGACTGCAATTCACCTGCCAGCTTACTAGCAGCTTCCAGCGAGGCAACTTCAACATCGTAACGCAACCGGCATGCCGGTTGCGGCATCAATTTTAAGACAAATTGAACACCGACTGCTAAATCAGCATAAGCCCCTGTCAAAAAGCGGGTTAAATCATATCCGCTCACGTTTTTGATGCATTTACCACCAACCGCTGTTATCTCTCCATTAGGAAATACATAACTGGATCCAAGCAAGAAGTGTTTGCCGGCTCCATATTTCCAGGATAACAGGTTCGGGCAGCCTCGATGCGCCCATTCTCCAACGCTCAAGCTCTCTAGGATGGGTGAATCAGCCGGAATAAAGCGCAACCCTTTAGCAGCTGCAGCTTTATTCAGGTCTTTAAGCAAAAGGCCCGGCGGTACAATGGCCATCAAATTATCAACATCAAACACTTCAATTTCATTCCACTGACTCAAATCCAAGCTAATTCCATGCTCGCCAGGTTTGCGGTACAAATAGACTGGATTCCTGTCTTGCTGGGCTTGGCGGAATACTTCTTGGAGCTGATCACTGGCGGAAACAGTTACATTTTTAACGCCTGTCATTGCTATCCCCCCCACAAAAACCTTCTTACTTAGCTTGTTTGGCAATATCCAGAGCCACGTCTAAAATCATATCCTCTTGGCCGCCAACCATTTTCCGCCGTCCTAGTTCAACAAGAATATCGCGTGTATCAACACCATACCGGGCAGCTGCTCGTTCGGCATGGAGCAGGAAGCTGGAGTACACTCCGGCATAACCGATCATGAGCGATTTTCCGTCAACCTGTACCGGATGTGTCATGCGCGGACGAACTAAATTATCGGCTGCATCAGATATTTTATACAAATCGGCTCCAACTGGAATTCCCAGCTTATTGCAAACAGCCACAAACGGCTCAGCTGGAGTATTGCCCGCACCAGCACCTAACCCAGCCAAAGATACGTCAATCCGATCCGCACCAGCTTCAACTGCTGCGATACTGTTGGCTACTGCTAAGGAAAGATTTTGATGAGCATGGAATCCGATGTGAACATCTGCAGGCAAAGCCTCGCGCAGAGCTGTGATACGTGCTGTTACACCATCAGGAGTGAGATTGCCGGCCGAGTCGGTCGAATATACACAATTCGCACCATAGGAGGCCATTAGTTTAGCTTGTTCAACAAGCTTTTCCGGTGGAATCATATGGGACATCATCAGGAAACCTACTGTATCAAGACCGTTTTTCCGAGCAAACGCAATATGCTGTGCTGAAACGTCGGCTTCGGTGCAATGAGTGCAAACCCGTACTGTGTTAATTCCGTATTGCATAGCTTCCTTCAAATCTTCAATTGTACCGATTCCGGGAATCAGCAACACGGAAAGTTTGGCATTTTTAATTTGCGGGGCAACTGCTGCCAGATATTCGGCATCAGTATTTTTCGCCAAACCGTACTGCAACGAGTTTCCGCCCAAACCATCACCATGTGTTGCTTCAATAATATCCATACCAGCTTCATCAAGAGCCTTAGCAATGACTGCCATATCATCATCTGAAAACTGGTGCGCCATTGCGTGCATGCCGTCACGCATGGTTACATCTGTTAAAATAATTTTTTTATTATTCATCATTTATCCCTCCTATTTAACATTGAAACGTTCTGCTGCCATTGCTTCGGCAACACATACAGCTGAACAATTCATAATATCCAGATTGCCGGAGTAGGTTGGCAGGAAATCGCCCAAGCCTTCTACTTCGATAAATACAGTGACACGATTACCATCAAATTGAGGTTCATGCTTCAGCCGATAGCCAGGTACGTATTCTTGAACCTGTTTGACTATATTGGCAATGGACTCTTTAACAGCCTTTTCTACCTCTGGTCCCTCTTGCTCCATCAGGCAGCGGACTGTGTTACGCATCATGATTGGCGGCTCAGCCGGATTCAAAACGATAATGGCTTTGCCTTTTTTGGCTCCTGCAACAACTACTTGTGCCTTGCCGGTTGTTTCAGTAAACTCATCGATATTGGCCCGAGTTCCAGGTCCGGCCGATTTGCTAGAAATTGTCGCAACAATCTCGGCATAACTTACAGGAACAACCCGGTTCACCGCATAAGTAATCGGTGTCGTCGCCTGACCACCACAGGTAACCATATTGACATTATCGACTTTTAGTGCATCCTGGATATTAACCGAGGGAATAACAAACGGCCCAACTGCCGCCGGAGTTAAATCAATTGCAATCTTACCGAGTTCACGATAAACTGGTGCATTTGCAATATGAGCATTCGCACTTGTTGAATCAAAAATAATATCAAATTGATCGGCATATTCACGAACTGCGTCAATACTTTTATGGGAAACAAGCAAACCTTCATTCTTAGCTCGCTGCAGGCCTGTTGAATTAGGATCAATACCGATCATAATTCTTGGTTCAAGTACCTTGCTGCGTTTTAATTTATACATAAGATCTGTCCCGATATTCCCCGAGCCCATAATTGCTACTCGTACTTTATTCAATGTCGTCGCCCCCTAATTATTCTATATTGTCAAACTCTGTTCTTATTCCTTCTTATACATTAACCTTACCTTCTCTTACCTTAGGGTCTATACCCTAGCCTGCGAGAAATCTCTGCAGCAGCATTCTGCACAGCGCCAATAAGCTCTTGCATCCGCTTATCATCCAGTCGGGCCGAAGGACCTGCAATGCTCATAGCGGCCACTGCTTTACCACTATAGTCAAAAATCGGTGCCGCCACACAACTTAACCCGATTTCATTCTCGTCTTTATCAAAAGCATACCCCTGTTTTCTTACTTGGGCTAATTTTACAAGCAGTTCTTCTCTGCTGCCTATCGAATATTCCGTTACCTTGTTCAAAACAGGCGGAATTATTTCGCATAACTCATCATCGCTTTTATCTGCCAACAATACTTTCCCAACGCCGGTCACATAGGCGGGATAACTCATGCCAACAGCAGTAAAGACTTGAAAGGACTTGCTCGACGTACATTTGTCAATATAGACAACATCTGTACCGCGCAGAATCACAAGATGGACAGTCTCACCAACCTGCTCTGAAAGTTCTTGTATTACAGGGCTTGCAACCGTCCTAATCTCCAGTCGATCCAATAATCGGTTGCCCAAAACCAGCAGGTGCATTCCAAGTCGGTACTTACCTCTTTCTTCATCTTGCTCGACCATATCATAATGTTTCAGGGTATTTAATATCCCATGGACAGTACTTTTATTTAAATTAAGCTCGCTTGCAATTGCATTTAGCGTAAGCTCCTGATTACTGCCGTTAAAGCAATTTAGAATCTGAATGGCTCGTTCGATGGATTGAACCATAATGCCTTGTTGTGCCACAATATCATCTCCTTGAGCAAATTTTATCGTCATTCTATATAAGTAATGCTGTTGTTGAGATTTCGCGGCTTTTCAGGCAGTTCCTTCTTCTCATTTGCTTATTTTCTATAAAATAAGCTTCTTATATCGCTTTCACAAGAGGGCCTTCTTCGCGTTCGGCTTTGCGGCCCCAGTAAGTTGCGAGCGCAGAACCTGTCAGGTTATGCCACACACTGAAGATGGCTCCAGGAAGGGCAGCAATTGGATCAAGGTAGGCAAGAGCTAATGTCATGGCTAACGCCGAGTTTTCCATGCCAATTTCAAAGGTGATGCCCTTTGCTTGGAAGAGATTCATTCCGGTAGCACGAGCGCCTAAATAACCCAGGCCCAAACCAATGCCATTATGCAGCGCCACAGCGAGGAGAGCAATTCCGGCAACTGTAGCCAGACGGCTTGCACTAACGGCTGTACCACCGATAATAATCAGGAGAAGCGCCAGCGTTGACAACCCAGGCAGGTAAGGTTTTACTTTAGCAATCAGAGATGGAAGCATCATATTGAATGCAATTCCCAGTCCGACTGGCAGAAGAACCATTTTGGCAATGTCTACTAGCATGGCTCCAGCATCAACCGGAACAAGAGAACCAGCTAACAGTAAAAACATGGCGGGCGTAATCAGCGGAGCCAAAACAGTATTGAAGCTGGAAACAGTGACGGAAAGCGCTGTATCACCGCGCGATAAGAAGGTCATAACATTGGAGGCCGTACCACTTGGGCAGCAACCTACCAAGATCAAGCCAGCAGCCAGAGCTGGTGGAAGATTTAAGAGATGCGCTACGCCAAAGCCGACAAATGGCATAATCATATAGCGCAAGATAATTCCGGCGATAACATTTTTCGGTTGTTTAAAAACAAGTTTAAAATCATCCAGTTTCATCGTAAGTCCCATAAACAGCATAACGGAGCCTAGCAGGTACGGAATAATCTTGGGAATAGTCTTGAAAGGTTCCGGGTTAGTAAGAGCAATACCTACGAAAATAACAATCCAGACCGGGAAAAATCTTGTGAGAACACCAAAAATTTTTAACATAATTTCCACTTCCCTTCTTTTTTTAAGAGCCTCGTTTCCAAGCAGGCATGATTTTTTTGATCCTTCCACCCCTTTTCTATTCTATATTGTAGAACTCAATTCTTGCTCATCTGTAAATAAAAAACTGCTTTTGTCAGTTCTATAATATAGAATTACGTTCTGTATTGCTATATTGCATGACTTCGCTACCCGATTGAGAACTCCTGCTGAAAATTTCTGCTTATTTAAATTTATTTTGCAAGACCATCACCGCATGAGTGCGGCCTGCTCTGGAATTTTTCGCAGCTGAAGTTTGCGACCATACAGCCTTACTGCAATGGCAAAGAGAAGAAGCCCTGCCACCAATAACGTAAAAACGCCATAATGCAGCATTGGTGCATAGCCAGCCAGCATAAGATCACGGACATTGTTAGCCGCATAGGTGATCGGAAACAGCGAAGCTAGCACCTTACTAAAAATTCCCATGGCATGCAGCGGCCAAGTATAACCCGAGTAGATAAAAGCTGGCACAGTATAGGAAAGTGAAAGCTGCGTAAAGCCAACCTCATCCTTGCAGATAAGGGCCATTAAACTACCCATAATTGCAACAGTAAACAAGAAGGCAGCTCCCACAAGGATGATACTGGTCAAGCTTCCGCGGCACGGTATTCCAAAGCCTTGCACAGCAATCAACAGCGCCAACATATAAGACAGCACTCCACCCAGCCAGTAAGGAGTGATTTTGCCTAACAGCATAACTACCGGGCTTGTTTCGTGAAATTCTTCAAATTTCTCATTCGTCATACTGGCCCCTACCGAGAGTAGCACGCCTTGCTGTAAGGCTGCCATGGCTACCCCCAGCACAAAAAAGTCCAAGTAACTTAATATCGGGTTATTAAGCACTCTTAACCGAAAATCAATCGGCGCTGCTCGATTAAGGGCCGGATCTGGCAGCTGCCCTACTGTCTCAAGCAAACTCCTGCCAACACCAGCAGAAAATCCCATCATGATTTCCTGGGCTGAACTCATAATGGTATTGCCAATAATAATATTGGCTCCATTCGCTTCAAGCATGATCTGTGATGCCCGGCCTAACTTTATATCTTTATTGAAATCAGGCGGAATGGCCAAAGCAGCCTGGGCCGTTTTATCTTGCAAATAACCTTCCATTTCTTCCTGGGTTGACACATAAGCCACAACCCGATATCTGTCAGAATCCTCAAAGGCCCGGACAAGGGAACGACTGAGCTGCGTCTGGTCTTGATCATAAACAACCATAGGCACATAATTAACAACACCTGTCATGTATAACAAGCCAAACAGGACAGCATACGTAGCTGACGCGCCGAACAAATAAAACGCCCGTTTGGCATCTTTAATAAATAACTGCTGCAATTCGCGCTTAATAATTTGCCAAAAATTCATGTTCTCCCCTCCATGCCGCTTAAACGAGCACTCTATGTCTGTTCGTACCTACTCCGCCGCCAGGAAAATATCAGTGTTGAAATCGCCAGTAACCCTAGGCCAAACATGAGCAAGATCATAACATTGTTCTGTAAAAAAGGTGCATAGCCGTTAAGCATTAAGTCGCGCACATCGTCGGCCATATAGGTGAGCGGCAGAAGCTTAGAAAGCATCAAACTGATTTCATTCATGGCCAAATGCGGCCAAACATAACCGCTGAACAAAAGGGCCGGCATAATGTACACCATGGGTAATTGGACAGCGTATACCTCATTCGGCGCAACAGCTGAGAAAAAACCACCGACACCCACAACTGCAAGAACGAAGGCTGTGCCGCTCATCAGCACACTCGCCACACTCCCCTTAAACGGTAAATCAAAGCCATAAACAATGATCAACATATACACAGCAAACGCGACCACCCCTAAAGCCCAGTACGGAAGAAGCTTGCCAATAATAAGCCGGCGCGATGATACGCCGCGCCAGTCCTCTAGCCGTTTGTATTCCCGATTAAGGGCTGTGCAGATCGCCAGCATAATTCCAATCTGCAGCCCGTTGGCACCCAGCCCGGCCAAGATAAAATGACTATAGGCAAAAGTCGGGTTATTTAAAATTCGCACCCCAAATTGGATTGGAGCCGCCTTGTTAAGCGCCTCGTCAGGCATTTGCCCGATTGCCTCAATTAGATTCATACCAACTCCGGCCGAAAATGTCTGCACAATTTCCTGGGCCGAACTCACGACTGAATTAGCGAACAGTAAATTGCTGCCATCGACCTGGACTAACACCTCCGAACCCATCCCACGCTTAACATCACGCGCAAAGTGTACCGGGATGGCAACAGCTACCTTAGCCCGCCCTTCCCGCAGGTATTCTTCCAGTTCTTCCTGGGAATCGACATAGGCGACAATGTCATAACGCTCCGAATCGCCAAAAGCTTGGCCCAATTTCCGGCTAAGCTGGCTCTGATCTTGGTCATAAACTACGGTTGGCATATACTTAACCGCATTTTCTTGATACACCACACCAAACAACAGACTATAAACAATCGGAATGCCAAGTAAGAGCAGTGCTGTTTTCGGTTCCTCAATAAACATGCGCCGCAGTTCCTTTTTAACAATCTGCCACAGCGTCATGTTACTTACCACCATTCACCAGCCGGAAACGCATCCCCGGCCTTATTTGCTCAGAATTAGTTTGAATCTTGACATTGAACGTGATAATATCGGTTTCATTTCGCTCGTTTGTAGCACGATAGGTGGCAAACTCCGGTTTTTTACTTATATCAACAATGGTTCCGGAAAGCTTAAAGCCAGGGTCTTTCCCCTCAACATTCACGGTACTGTTCACTTTATATTTACTTAATTCAGTTTCTTTTACTTTAATATTAATCCAATTATCATGAGGATCCTGAATAGCAGCAATAGGCGTTCCTGTTGACACCATCGCGCCGGCTTCGACATACTTGGTGACCACAATACCGGCAAACGGGGCCCGAATTTCAGTCTCATCTAAGTAAACCTGCATTTCCTGCAGCTGCGCCTGGGCCTGGGCTATTTTGCCCTGCACCGCCGCTTCGTTGTCTCGATTGGCTTGCGTTTGGAGCAGACCAGCCTGCGCTGCAGCCAGCGATGATTCCGCCTGGGCGTAGCTTGCCTGGGCAACATCATACTTCAACCGATAGTTATCAAGGGCCTGCTGCGACACAGCTCCCGAGGCCGCCAAATCCTTAAACCGGCTGTAATCCTTTTCTGACAGGGCTAAATCTGCCTGTGCCTTATTCAGTTGGGCCTGGGCCACAGCCAGTGACGCCTGGCTGGTTTGGTCTTGGAGATTTGTTACCGTTCCAGCTTGCGAAAATTGTGCCTCCAGCGCCTTGATACCGGCTTTGACCTGGTCAGTCTTAGCGACAAGATCTCGATTATCAATGCGCGCTAACAACTGCCCTTGTTCGACCTGGTCACCTTCTTTGACAAGCAGCTCTACAACCCTGCCGGCGATTTTCGTATTAATATCAACTTCCTTCGCCTCGGCCCGACCCCAAACCTCAGATGGTGTGCTGGCTGGCTTACTACAGCCGCTCATCATCCCCGCTGCTAACAGTATGATTAAACTAAAACTACCCCACCTTAATAAAGTGTTCCTTCTCAATCCTGCTAACATGGCCATCCCTCCATTTACGCTTTAGCACCAGCCCAAAAACATTGCCAAACTTGCGGCAACATATTTATATAATGATCATCGTCCGTGAGTATAACCCGAGTAATAATTCCATCCAGCAAGCAAAGATACGTATTAGCCATATCTCGAGCATTCCCATCCCGTACTTCACCCTTGGCAATGCCTTCTTGAAATATATTCTCAATAATAGAAACGAACACAGTATTTAAGTTTTTCCATGGCATCAAGATCGTGTCCCGCAATTCCACCGGCGGGAACATCCATACCCGGACCCAAAACGCCATTTTACTTCTGTCTTGCAAAAAATAAATAATCATGGACTCAAAAATACAGTAAAGGCGTTGCTCAAAATTCATAGTTTTGGTATCAAGCAGCACTTGCTGGCGATAGTTGCGATAATCCTCAGCCACTTCCTCAACCACTGCTAAAAACAAATCGTGCTTACTCTTGTAATGCGCATAAATTGATGGCTTCTTTATTCCAACATCCCCGGCAATCTCGGCTAAAGACGTTCCATCATAGCCTTTCGCTGAGAAATGCTTTAAGGCGACAATTAAAATTCGTTTTGCTGTCAAATAAACCACCTGCTTTCTATGTTACCTACCGTTCGTTAGTGTAACTCAGTTCTAGTCCCTTGTCAAAACGCAAAGAACTAATTAGTAAAAAAGAGATTGCCACCCCACTAAGCTCCTCACGATGACAAAGTACCAATCTTATCATTGCGACCAGAGCGCCAGCGGATGCGGCAATCTCATTCATATTACGAACATTGCATTAAACTATTCTTCAATAACCGCCGGTGGGGCGGCTAAAAACTCCACTTTCGGATTGTTATCTGTTGACCATTGTAAAGACCATTCGTTAGGAAAGAGGGCCACAAGGCGTTCCTTAATATCGCGGACAATCATCGCTCTGTCCATACCCTTCATTGCCCGTACATCAATATTATCACCTTTAAGCCAGCGCGCTACCTCATAGCCAAGGAAGTGCATAAGAAGTTCAGCACCGTATTCACCTTTAAGACGATGTTCCAAGACCTCAAACTGCAGCTGCCCAACCGCCCCGATAATAAACGATTCCGTGCCTGCATCCTCTTGCCGGAAAATTTGAATAGCCCCTTCTTGTGCCAGTTGCTTGATTCCTTTAAGAAACTGCTTGCGTTTCATAGTATCTTTCGCCTGAACACGGGCGAACCGCTCGGGCGGGAAAGTCGGAAAGGCTTCAAAGGTAAAGTTCTCGCTGTCGCCGATTATGGTATCGCCGATACCAAAAACTCCAGGGTCAAACAAACCGACGATATCGCCAGGATACGCATCATCGATGATTGTCCTGTCTTGGGCTAAAAATTGCTGCGGCTGACTCAGTTTGAGTTTTTTACCGGTGTTGATATGATTGACCGTCATACCCCGCTCAAACTTGCCGGAACACACCCTGATAAAGGCAAGCCTATCGCGATGAGCCGGATTCATATTGGCTTGAATTTTAAAAACAAAGGCTGAAAAATGCTCACTTTCAGGATCAAGCTTGCCCTCTGATGTTATGCGGGCCGCAGGCTGCGGAGCCAATCGCAGAAATTCTTCCAGAAAGGGGCGCACACCAAAATTAGTCATTGCACTCCCGAAGAAAATTGGGGTGAGCTCACCATTAAGCACTTTCTGAAGGTCAAACTCGTCACCAGCCATATCTAAAAGCTCAATATCATCACACAGGGTTTTATGGATATCCTGACCAATGATTTCGGCAAATGCCGGATCATCAACACTTCCCATCGTCGAGGGAAGCACCCATTGACCATGCGAGCCGCCACTTTCAAAAAGCTCCATTTGCGCTAAGTTACGATTGTAAACACCTTTATATTCGCCATCAATACCAATCGGCCAATTCATCGGATAGCTTTTAATATTAAGGACTTTTTCAATCTCTTCCATAAGCTCAAATGGGCTTTTGCCATTCCGATCCAGCTTATTGACAAAGGTGAAGATTGGAATCCCGCGCTGCTTACAGACTTTAAACAATTTCTTGGTTTGCGTTTCGATCCCTTTAGCTACGTCAATCAGCATAACAGCACTATCAACGGCCATAAGCGTCCGATAGGTATCCTCACTGAAATCATCATGACCAGGAGTGTCCAAGATATTGATACGATAGCCATCATAATCAAACTGCATAACACTAGATGTTACCGAAATACCGCGCTGTTTTTCAATTTCCATCCAGTCAGACACCGCATGCCGCTGCGCCTTTCTGGACTTTACTGAACCCGCCAAATGAATCGCACCGCCATATAAGAGCAGTTTTTCAGTCAGTGTTGTCTTACCAGCGTCAGGGTGAGAAATAATTGCAAAAGTCCGGCGCCGTTTAATCTCCGAACTCAATTCAGGTATACTTGCCATACAAAACCTCCACTATTTTTCGAAAGCTATGTCATATGGACCGGATAATCAGCCCTATCATATTAAAAATACAGACTTCCTTTATTTTACCACACTAGGCATCTAAAAAAAACAAAAAGCGCTTTTGCGCTCAAAATGTCCTTGTCTGCTTGGTAAATGCCTATTTGAGCAGCAGTTGATTAAGATAAGTTGCTAAACCATCCAAATCAGGAAACAGCGAGAAATGGCTAATCCCATTTTGCTTGATATACCGCACAGCATCAGCCTGAACTTCGCGGGTGAGCTCAATATAGACAAGATGTCCACTTTTCACAAGCTGGCCGCCAAATTCCTTGTCAAGCGCCTCACTGCAATTACCTTGGACAGTAAACACACCGTGCTGTGAGCAAATGCGCTGCGTATTTTTAATCGGATAAACCGCAATGGAGGGAATCGCCTGTCCCGAAACATAGGCCTCAGGATAAGGGAAAAACGCTGGTGCAGGAGAAATAATCACCTTGCGATTCACAGCAAGATTGTTTAATTCCAGCGGATCCAGCATCCAGATTGCTGCCTTTTCACTGCTCCAATTACAGAGAGCAAAATACACGGCAATCGCAAAACTCTCTGACCAATCTAACAGCCGGGTCTTGCCGCCATGATGCTGAAGCGAATAAACAAGTGACCAACCTTCAGCATTCTCATGCAGTAAATAGCCCAAGTTTTTATAGTATTGATAATAGTGACTCTCTACCGTAAGGTAGTCGGCCATTGATTCCAGATTTACGCGAAACAGACCAGATTGAAGCAAATGAGTATGATCGTTGTGGCCACGAAACCAGACGGGACCAGCTGCTTTAGCCACAAAGTCGTCAACCTTATTTAAAATATCGACCCAGACACGAGAATAGATAGGACTCACCTCTGACTTATTGATCTGACCTGTTAATATCAGCAGCATGGCTTGCTGCAAGGACTCGCCGGGCGGCACCAATGACTGTTTCCGGTCTTAGGCTACGCATACAGCGCATGTCTTTCTGGGGACAAACGGTTTTATGGCAAGGCCTACAGCCAACCTTGCTGCGCAGAACGATATTTCCTGCTGTTAACGGTCCAAATTTAGCAGGATCAGTGGCGCCGAAAACACTTACCGTAGGCACCCCAAGCGCTACCGCCATATGGAGCGGACCAGTATCGCCGACAATAAGCAGGTTAGCCTGCTCTAATAAGGCTGCCATTTCTAAAAGGCTTGTTTTACCAACAGCATCAATAATCTGTACATTGGTGCAAGCTTTTATTTTTTTAGCAAGGTCCGCATCGCCAGGACCACCGCAAATCATGATGCGAGCTTGACTTGCCAAGACATCAGCTGTCTGGGCAAAAAATTCAGTTGGCCAATTTTTCGCCAGCCAAGTTGTGGCTGGGTTGATAATAACAAGCTTTTCGTCCGGGGCCACACCATTTTCACTAAGAAACTGGGCCGCAAATCGTCTGGCTTCATCAGACAGGCTAAGCGTCATGCCATAGTGATTTGTTGTTATCCCAAGTGGCCGCAAAACGCTCAAATACCTTTGGATTACATGAATATCCTGCGGTAAGATGGGCGCCTGTTCAGTCATAAACAGTCCGTTCTGTTCCTTAGTTCCCCCCAAGCCAATGCGGCGGGGTGCTTTAGTAGCACTTGTTACCATACCACTTAAAAACAAACCATGTACGTCCAGAGCAACATCAAAATCCCGTTTTGCCATATCTTTTTTAAGTTGCCGCCACATTTGCCAAGCCTCAATAAATTTACCCTGCCGCATCAGCTTTTCCCAGCGTTCACGTGACCAAACATACACCTCATCAATAAAGGGATTGCACTCGACCATCGGATAAGAAACCTGACCTACAATCCAGGTAATATGACAGGACGGGAATTTTTCTTTAAGTGCCCGTGCAACTGGCGTACAGTGCAGCACATCGCCGATTGAGCTCAAGCGAATAATAACAAACCGCTTGATTTTCACCATACATCTACTTCCTCATCTATACTAAATAATTACTATTTTACTATCCCCAGTATACAGGGTAAATATTTTTTTCGAAAGACTCCGCAATATTTACAATACTGGGGTGATAAACTATACTATAATCGTTAACCTAATTTATTTTTATGGTTTACAATTACTTTTCAGGAGGTGACTCGTGACGGATAAAACCCGCTGGCTTATTGAAACAGCTTTATTATCATCCCTGATTACTATCACAGGAGCCTTTAAACTTCCAGGGCTCATTCCCGGCACCGAGTTTCAGTTGTCAGCCCCGCTGGCCGTTGCGATCTGTGTTGTCTTTGGCTTCGCCAAATACATGACAGCCGGACTGATTTCCAGTCTGATCGGTTTAATTCTTGGTACTCAAAATCTCTTTGCGATTGCCATCGCTATGATATTTCGCCTTTCAGTAGGAATCATACTCACGGTATTCGGCCCGAACAAGCCGACTGTGATCCTAGCCGGACCGGCCGGTTCGATAATTGCCCGACTGTCCATGGGCGTCCTATTAGGCAAAGCGGCAATTCCTTTGGTGATCGCTGCCCTCCCGGGCATGCTGTATACAGCAATAACCGTCTGGCCGCTCGTCGCACTGCTGCGCCGCGTAAAATGTCAAACAGAAAGAAGATGTTCAAATGTTGTACAGCGTTAGAATGCGGGCTGCCGCCGATGCAACCCATGAGAACGGCGGACGACACATATCAGGAGCTGAACGCCTGGTAAGCTTTGACGAAATAACCCCGACAGCTGCCGCAATGCTGGCCAGGGCCTTTACTCACAGCCGTGGCCAGGCTGACTTTATTAATATTAATATTGAAGCAATCCATCAGCAGGCAATTATCAAAGTTCCTCTCCTGCCGGTAATTACTGAAAACAAACCCACCGTATCCACCGGACGAGCCGCAGCACTAACAGCCCTTAGAAAAGCCGGCATTACCCCAAGGGCCGCTAAAAGGGGCATGGCCGAGTTATTAGCACTGCCTGACAGCATGCGCGGAGCCATACTGCTTTGTGCGGAAACAGGGGTGCGGCTGGACTCTAACGCCCAGCGCGGAATCCGAGTTTCACGAATGGATATCGCCGACGAAACTGGATTCATCCACTGGCTTACTAAGCAAGGCTTTACAAACATTCATGTTCGCGAAGCTCTGGTTCTAGCCGCAAAAGTGGCTTCTTGCCCTGGCATATTAGCCGAATTGTGCTGGTCTGATGATCCCGAATACACAGCCGGTTATGTTGCTTCAAAAACAGTGTACATACGATTTCCTCACTTAAAGTCTGTTGGCGACCCTATCGGTGGCCGAATCTTGTTTGTCGAGCCCAATAGCGACATCGAAAAATTAATTTCTTATTTAGAAAGTAAGCCTGTCCTTGTAACAGTACCGTCAGGTGGTGAAAACTATTGAAATTTATGACTGATTATTTAGAACAGGCTCAGCAGCAAGCCCTCTATCGGGAGGTAACCACCCTTGAACCGGTTGATGCTGTTCATGTCAGAAGCGACAGCAGGGTTTATCTTAACCTTGCTTCTAATAATTATTTAGGACTAACTCACTGCCCAATCGTTCAGCAGGCAGCTTCTCATGCAGCTTTAACCTATGGAACAGGTTCAGGCGGCGCCCGCCTAATTACCGGCAACCATGCTTATTATACCAAACTTGAACATGAGCTTGCCGCCTTTAAGCAAACCGAAGGAACCGTTGTCTTTAGTACCGGTTATATGGCGAATATTGGTGCCATCAGCGGCTTGGCCACTCAAGCCGATGTCATCTTCAGCGATGAACTCAATCACGCCAGTCTGATTGATGGCTGCCGCTTAGCCAAAGCCCGGATTGTTGTATATAGACATTGTGATATATCACATCTAGCTGAACTGATGAATACTACCCCCTGCCAGGGCAACCGTATGATTATCACAGACGGGGTATTCAGTATGGATGGTGATATTGCCCCTTTACCCGACCTTGTTAAGCTTGCCGAGCAATACAAAGCTATTCTCATTGTCGACGATGCCCATGCCACCGGTGTCATCGGCCCGGGCGGACGCGGTACAACAGCCCACTTTGGTCTTGAAGGCAAAGTCCAGGTTCAACTCGGTACCTTGAGTAAAGCCTTGGGGTCGGAAGGTGGTTTTGTTGCCGGCAGCCGTATACTAATTGATTATCTGATAAATCGGGCCCGCAGCTTTATTTTTACGACAGCGCTGTCGCCAGCTACCGTAGCCGCTTCCTGCGCCGCACTAACCCGCTTAAAAGCGCAGCCCGCTCTTGTGGCGACACTCCAGGCTAATGCGCTTTTTACCCGCCAATGCCTTACAAAGGCTGGTTTTGCAATAAGTCAGGGTATCACCCCGATTATACCTATTCCGGTCGGTTCGGCTAAATTAGCCCTCGCGATGGCTGCTGAATTGAAAAGCCAGGGTCTGCTGCTCTCGGCCATCCGCCCACCCACTGTACAACCAGGCACCAGCCGTTTGCGGCTTGCGGTTTCGGCAGCCCACGACCAAGCTGAGCTTGCAGATGCAGTATGCAAAATAACCGCTGTTGCCCAGCGGTTTGATATCTTATAAGAAGGTGACACAATGCTTCATAAAGGATTATTTATAACAGCAACCGATACTGAAGTTGGCAAGACAGTCATCACCGGCGCGTTAGCCGCGGCCTTTAAACAGCGCGGTTTGCAGGTAGGGGTAATTAAGCCGGTGGCCTCAGGCGGGGTTCGAAATAACAACGGCCAGCTTGTCGCTGAAGATGCTACCTTTTTATTAAAAGCCACCGGCCTTGATGAAACCCACCGCAAGGTGATCAATCCGCTATGCCTGGCTCCAGCCCTGACCCCGGCCGTTGCTGCTGTTGAAAGCGGTATAACAATTGACATTGACCATCTGGAAAGCTGTTGCCAAAACATGCTGAATTCCTGTGAGCTGGGGCTGGTTGAGGGCGTTGGCGGCATTACGGCTCCTATTTGGGCTGATTACCTTGTTGCCGACTTAATGAAAACACTCGCTTTGCCGATCATCATTGTCGCAAGACCCAATCTAGGAACAATCAATCACGCTGTTTTGACAGCTCATTATGCCCGGCAGCGCGGCCTCACTGTGCTTGGTTTTATCATAAACTCTTGGCAAGACGAGACATGTGGCGTTCTTGAACAGAGCAATCTTGACTATATCAAAAGACTTACCGGCCTGCCGATTCTCGGCAAGTTTCCCCATAGCAATAAGATTAGCGTACCACAGGCCAAGATTGGAAACCTGGCCGAGCTGGCCAATCACCATTTAGCAATTGATCAAATACTCAGACTCACTGAGGAGGATAACAGTCATGAATAATATCGAGTTAAAAGACAAGCAGTACCTTTGGCATCCCTTCACCCAAATGAAGGACTGGACTGAAAATAAGCAAGTGATAATTGCCGCGGCAAATGGAACCAAGCTGATTGATACTGAGGGCAACGAATATTATGATGGAGTTTCCTCCTTGTGGGTTAATATTCACGGTCACCGCAAGGCAGAGCTTAACCAAGCCATTATTGACCAGCTCGATAAAATAGCACACTCGACCATGCTGGGGCTCATCAACATTCCGGCCACAGAATTAGCCGAGCAGCTGGTAAAAATAACTCCGCCCGGCCTTGAGAAAGTATTTTATTCCGATGATGGCTCAACAGCGGTCGAAGTGGCCCTTAAAATGGCTTTTCAATACTGGCAATTCAAAGGCCAACCCAATAAGCAGAAATTTATTGCCCTCAACCAAGCTTATCATGGTGATACGGTCGGCACGGTAAGCGTTGGCGGTATCGACCTATTTCACCGTGTCTTTAAGCCATTGCTATTTGCGCCCATTCATATCCCTTCCCCCTCCTGCTACCACTGCCAGCTCGCCGATAATAACGAAACCTGCGGCATGACCTGCCTAGAACCACTCGAACAAGTTCTCACCACCCATCATACTGAAATTGCCGGATTAATTATTGAACCCCTCGTTCAAGCGGCAGCCGGCATGCTGATGTCACCGCCGGGATACCTAAAAAAAGTCCGTCTGCTCACGGAAAAATACAATGTGCTGCTCATTGCCGATGAAGTCGCAACTGGCTTTGGCCGTACCGGAAAAATGTTTGCCTGTGAGCACGAGGCAGTGTCGCCCGACCTTATGGCCCTCTCCAAGGGCATTACAGGCGGTTATCTGCCGTTAGCCGCAACGCTGACCACCAATGAGATCTATAATACCTTTTTAGGAGAATACACTGATAAGCGTACCTTCTATCACGGCCACTCTTATACCGGCAACCAGCTGGCCTGTGCCGTGGCACTGGCCAATCTAAAAGTCTTTCGCGATGAAAAAGTCATTGAGGGGTTAGCCAGCAAAATTGAAACAATTAACACCAAACTAGAAAAAATAAAGACCTTGAATTATGTCGGTAATGTCCGCCATCGCGGTATGATTGTTGGTATTGAGTTAATGAAAGATAAGCAAACAAAAAAACCCTTCCCCTGGTCAGACGCCACTGGAGCCAAGGTTTGCCTCCATGCTCGTAAATACGGACTCATGATTCGGCCGGTCGGCGACGTGGTCATTTTTATGCCGCCACTGTCCAGTACCACTGGCGAGCTTACCGAAATGCTGGAGATTCTCTACAAGTCGATACAAGAAGTTACCGAAACCCCCGCCTGCTGCAGCGGCTTAGCTGCCATATCGGCCATATCGGTATAATACCCATCTGACCGCATTCATAATCTTGTCGAAAAGTGACAGCACTTTTTCATCATACACAGCACAACCCCTTCATATAACTTAGTGTTACGCAACTAAACGAAGGGGTAGGCTGTGTGGATGCTGAAACTGACATATTGCATTGTTTTATTTTTATGCGGCCTCCTTTGGCCGTTTGCTGCTTGCTCGGCTGCGGGTGCTGATGTAGCAAGCATTATTATCAACTTACCAAGCCGCACGCTGGAATATTACCAGTCAGGCAATTTTATAAAAGAATACCGCGTCGCCATTGGCAGTCCCTATTCGCCGACTCCCCTAGGAAGCTTTTACATCCGCGAAAAGGAAGTAAATCCCTGGTGGTACCCGCCCGGCAAGAAATATTCAGTTCCCTCTGGGCCGGCCAATCCACTTGGCTACCGCTGGATGGGCTTTTTGCCGACTTACGGCATCCATGGCACCAATATGCCGTGGTCAATTGGTCATATTATCTCAAACGGCTGTGTCCGAATGCATGAAGCAGATGTCGAAGAACTGTTTGAGCTAGTCGACACCCTGACCCCGGTAAAAATCACCTACGACCGGGCTAAAGTTCGTATCGACGAGAATGGTAATGCTTCCATTGGAATTTATCCCGATATCTACGGCTATCAGAATGTTTCACTGGCTTCCGTCAAAAATGTCCTGGCCAAAAGCGGTCTGGATGGTTTAGCTGATGATACCTTTTTGGCCAACGTCATTGCCGAAGAAGCTGAACAACAGCTTATCTTCGCCCAAGTATACCGTCTGACCGTAAACGGCATAAAGCTTTATGAACATGCCGTTGCTCTGGAGGGTGAATTCTACGTCCCTGCCTCTTCAATAGCCTCTGCCGTCAAGACAACAATAACCTGGAATGAGGCAACCAAACAACTAACCCGCAAACAGCAAGCCGTGCCAGGAGAGGCGAAGGGGAATACAATATATGTAAGATTGAATGATCTATTTACCTTGTTTGGCGGCAAACAAACCTGGCAAGACTTTGGCCGCAGTCTATCACTTACAATCCCAATGCTCTTTAGTAATGGTCAGCCCATCTCCAGTGATGTACATACCCGTGGGGAACAGCATTTGGTGCCTGCTCTTACCGTGGCCGAGGCCCTAGGTTTAAAGCTTAGTTATGATGAACAGCACGGCATTCTGCGCAATAGCATCCGCCGTATCCCAGTTGAAATTATTGACAACCAGCCTTACATTGACACCGCTAAACTAGGCGAATACTATAACGCAACCGTCATCTGGAATGAAGACCGACAGTCGCTTGATCTAACAGATCCACCCTGGCCCCTTGATTGTTCCATGTATCTCGACCTGATGCAAGATTTCCAATAAAGTGAAGTAAGAACTCAAAAATCGAGAATTGTATAGAGAAATAATAAACCATAGTTTATAATAAATAGGCGATTGCCCCTTCCGGGCTTTTGCCCATTATTTTTTTCTATCCACCATGGGAGGTCACTTTGAATGGAACAACTTAGTCCTGAAATGCTGGCATTTATGATTGCAGCCGGGTTTCTCTCTGCCTTTATTGATTCAGTTGTCGGCGGAGGCGGCATGATATCGCTGCCGGCCATGATGTTAACAGGACTACCGCCCGGTGTGGTATTAGGCAGCAACAAAATGGCCAGTGTTATGGGCAGCCTTACCAGCACCCTTGCCTTTATGCGTTCCGGAAAGGTGAACTATCATCTGATAAAATACCTGTTCCCATTATCTTTTTTCGGTTCAGTCCTCGGCGTTTATGTTGTTCAGAAAATGCCCCCTGAATTTTTAAAGCCACTTGTCATTGTATTGCTGATTGCCGTAACTATTTACAGTGTTTTTAAAAAAGACTGGGGGAGTGAATCAACCTATCAAGGCATGACCCGCAAAACCGCGATGCTAAGCGGCATCGCCGCATTTGCCCTCGGTTTCTACGACGGCTTTTTCGGGCCGGGAACTGGTTCATTTTTGATATTTGCCTTTTTAATGATCGGCTTTGATTTCTTAACCGCAGCCGGCAATGCCCGGGCCCTCAATTTTGCCAGCAATATTGCGGCCGTGCTTGCCTTCGGTATTGCCGGATCGATTAATTATTACTATAGTATTCCGATGGGTTTTGGCATGATTGCAGGCGCATTAGCCGGATCCCGTCTGGCCATCACCAAAGGAATCACCTACGTCCGTCCACTCTTTATCACCGTGACAACATTACTGATCGGCAAACAATTATGGGACATATTTCATTAGATTAAAAGCAAGTTGCTAAACAGCAACTTGCTTTTCTTATGTCCTAAATCCGACGCGATGCTAATACATTAATAAGAGTACGTAGAATACTGCCTATTCTGTAAAAGACCAGGAGGGAGCTTGATTTATGAGCCGTATTGATTTTGCCAGCTTAATTAAAAAAGACCGGGAAGAACGCAAACAGCGCCAATTTTCCGGGACATTTCTCAACTATCTTGACATCGTAAAAGACAACCCGCGCCGCGAAGGCATGCTTGCCCATCAGCGTATGTATGAGCAGCTTGTCAGCCAAGGCATCGAAATACTGAAAACCGAAGAACACCCCAGCTTGAAGCGCATCTACGGCAATGCGACCATCAAACGCTACAATTTTTTCAAAAAGGACTTTTTCGGTATCGACAATAGCATCATGAAAATTATGCGCTTTTTCCACTCGGCTGCCATGCAGGGCGAGGAAGCCCGGCAGGTATTATATCTTGTCGGCCCGGTTGGGGCCGGTAAATCCTCGCTGATGGAAGCTTTCAAAAAGGCACTCGAAATGTGCCCGCCTATTTATGTCATCAAAGACTGCCCGATGCGGGAAACACCATTTCATCTTATTCCCAAACATCTGCGCCCACAATTTGAAGAAATTCTTGGTATTAAAATCGAAGGAGATCTTTGCCCTATTTGTCGCTACCGCCTTAAAAATGACTATAATAGCGAATTTGAACAAGTCCCTGTTGCTATGGCTGAATTCTCCATCCGTTCACGCAAAGGTATTGGCGTTGTCCCGCCAGTCGACCCCAACAACCAGGATACCTCAGTACTTATTGGCTCAGTCGATATCTCCAAGCTAGATATGTACCCTGAAGATGATCCTCGCGTCATGTCGCTCAATGGTGCCTTCAATGTCGGCAATCGCGGCCTGGTAGAATTCATTGAAGTCTTTAAAAATGAAGTCGAATATCTCCATGCCATGATTACGGCCACCCAAGAAAAGTCGATTCCTTCCCCAGGCAAAGGACCGATGATTTATTTTGACGGCATTATCCTGGCTCACTCTAACGAGGCTGAGTGGAACAAGTTTAAGTCAGATCACACCAATGAAGCCATCCTCGACCGAATCGTAAAAATTGAAGTCCCTTATTGCCTGGAGCTTGACGAAGAGGTCAAAATTTACTCCAAATTATTACGCAACAGTTACTTCAAGGCCCATATAGCACCCCATACCATTGAAATCGCCTCTATGTTTGCCATCTTGACCCGGCTTACACCCTCGGCCAAGGTGGATCCGCTTACCAAGCTCAAAATCTATAATGGTGAAGAAATTGTTGAGAAAGGCTCGACCAAAAAAATTGATATTTTCGAGCTTCGCGACGAAGCACCGCGTGAAGGTATGCAGGGAATCTCAACAAGGTTTATTATGAAGGCCATCGACACAACACTGTCAGAATCTGAAAGCGACTGCATCAGTCCGCTGGCCATTATCGATACGCTTATTAAGGCAACTAAGGAACTGACCATTACTGAAGAGGATAAAAAGCGCTACCTCGGCTTTCTGCAGGACACCATCAAAAAAGAATATAACAGGCTGCTCGAAAAAGAAGTAACCGGGGCCTTTATCCATGGCTATAAAGAACAGGCCGAAAGCCTTTTTAATAACTATCTTGACCATGCCGAGGCCTTTGTCAACTCCACTAAAATTAAAGACAATAATACCGGGGAAGAACTTGATCCTGACGTCGTCTTCCTGCAAGCGATTGAAGAACATATCGGCGTTACCGGAACGGCCGCACTCGGTTTTAGGCAGGATGTTACTTCGTACATGTTTTCCATGCTGCGCAGCAACAGTAAAATCGACTACACCAGTTACGAGCCGCTTAAAGAAGCCATTGAAAAAAAATTGACCACCTCGGTCAAAGAGCTCTCCCGCGTAATTACCAAAACCCGCGTAAGAGACGGCGAGCAAGCCGGAAAATACAATGCGATGGTCGAAGAAATGAAGCAAAATGGCTATTGTGATCATTGCTGCAATGTTGTCTTGAAATATGCAGCCAATAACTTGTGGAAGGACTGACAGCTATGGCTATTTTTAGCGATGGTGCAACAGGCCATTCCGATCGATCAGCAGGCGACCGGAAACGGCATCATGAGTTGCTGGAGGACGCAATTCGCCGCAATTTGGGTGACATTATTGCCGAAGAAAACATTATCGGTCAAAGCAGCACAAAAAAATTCAAAATTCCCATCAAAGGGGTTAAGGAATATCAGTTTATCTATGCTCACAGCGGCGGAGCGGCTTCAGGTACAGGTAAAGAGAAAAAAGGCCACACCGTCGGCAAAGCGGCCGCTTCTGGCCAAAAGCAGCCCGGTCTGGGATCAGTCGGCAATCAGCCTGACGAAGATGTTTACGAAACAGAAATAACCATGGACGAGATTGTCAACTATTTGTTTGACGATCTTAAGCTTCCTGCTATGGACCGCAATAAATATGGTCTTATCGAAACTGAGCGTCAATTCAAGTATGCCGGTTATCAAAGAAAAGGTATTCCGCCCCGACTGGCAAAAAAACGGACAGTGGTCGAAAAACTTAAACGTGAGCAATCCCTAAAGCGTAACCACGAAAACACTGGGGATGACAACCGCCTTCCCTTTCGCGAAGACGACTTGCGCTATCGCCGGGTACGGACAGCTGCACGCCCCTGCGCTAATGCGGTCGTCATCTGTATCATGGATATATCAGGTTCAATGGACCAAACCAAAAAATATCTGGCCCGCAGCTTTTACTTCTTGTTATACCAGTTTGTTCGCTGGCGCTATGCAAAGGTCGAAGTTGTCTTCATCGCCCATACCACTGAAGCTAAGGAAGTTAGCGAATGGGAATTTTTCCACCATGGTGAGGCAGGCGGGACTGCTATCTCAAGCGGCTACGCTAAAGCTCTGAATATTATTAACGAACGTTACAACCCTGACGCATGGAATATTTATGCTTTCCATTGCTCTGACGGCGACAACTGGACAGATGACAATGCCACGGCTGTTGGCCTTGCCACAAAACTCTGCCATGTCTGCAACTTATTTGGCTATGGTGAAATCAGCTTGAATCAAAGCTATACCGCCACCATTCGCCGCGAATTTGAAAGCAATCTTGCCGCCAGTAATTTCGTTATCGCTGTTATCAACAAGCAAGACGACGTTTGGCCGGCTTTTAAACAGATCCTTGATCGGCAGGCTGTTGGGGAGGCACATCCATGACCGGATACACAATTGCTGAACTTGGGGACTGGAATAAAAAGCTTGAAGCCTTAGCTGCAAAAAATGGTCTAAACTATTACGACCAGCATTTCGAACTTTGTGACTATGAAGATATGCTCTGCTGCGAAGCCTATGCCGGCATGCCTTCCCATTATCCCCACTGGAGCTATGGCAAGGCCTACGAGCGGCAAAAAACCTTCTATAAATATAACATGGTTGGTTTGCCCTATGAAATGGTCATAAATTCTGACCCCTGCATCGCCTATCTTATGCGCGACAACACACTGCCCCTGCAGCTCTTAACAATGGCCCATGTCTATGGCCATAATGATTTCTTTAAAAACAACCGGTTGTTTAAAGAACGCACCCGGGCCGAACTAACACTGGAAATGTTCAAAATCCACGCCAACCGGATTCGTGGTTATATCCAAGACCCTTCCATCGGCCCGGCCAAAGTCGAACGCATCCTCGATGCCGCCCATGCCCTGCGGTTTCAAACAGACCGCCACAATAGCCGCAAACTTCTGACGCGAAAAGAACTCGCCAGTGATGCCGCCACTCCTTTACCGGAATCACTTAAAGGCGATTTATTGGGCTTTCTGGCGGAACGGGCTCAACTTGCCGCTTGGGAAAAGGATTTAATCGAGATTGTCCATTATGAAAGCAGTTACTTTATGCCGCAGATTGAGACCAAAATCATGAATGAAGGTTGGGCCAGCTTTTGGCACTACCGTCTGCTTCAAGAATTAAACTTACCAGCCAATCTATATCTGGAGTTTTTGCAGCGCCATCATATGGTTGTTCGTCCTCTTTCGGGCCACATCAATCCATATTGCCTGGGATTTAAGCTTTTTGCCAGTCTTGCCGAATCGCCTGACGGACTGGCTAAAATCATGGAAGTTCGCGCCCTTGAACGTGACCAATCCTTTCTGCGCCGTTATTTAACCAGAGAATTATGTCAAGAACTTAACCTGTTTTCCTATACAATAATAAGCAACAGTATTGTAGTAAAAGAAGTGGCCGACGAAACTGGCTGGCAGACAATAAAAAATGCTTTAATCATGAATGTTGGGCTAGCAGCAATCCCCAAAATCAACCCTGTTGCGGTTGATAACGGCACGCTCAGCCTTGAACATGTTTTTGACGGCCGGGAGCTTGAGTTGAACTATGCCAAAGAAACGCTAAAATATGTTGTCGATCTCTGGGGCGGCCGCGTCGAACTGGCGACCACTCTAAACAACAGAAAGATCGTGATTCAATGTGACACTGATAAGCTGGTACTGGTAAAGTAGCTAGATCGGGAAAGTCTTAAACCTCACATAAAAAGTCGTTCCCTGCGGGCTAGATTCCGGAACAATCGTCGCATTATGACGATTGGCAATACTGTAGCACACCGCCAGCCCTAAGCCTGTACCTTTTTCTTTGGTCGTCACGAACGGGGTGCCGAGCTTGTTTAGTATCTCTGCCGGAATACCACTGCCCTCATCTTGTATCGCCAGGACAACTTCATTATTTTCAACATAAGTCCTGATCACAAGCCGGGTACGCGATGGCATTGCTTCCAATCCATTGTGCACAAGGTTGAAAATGAGCTGACGAATTTCCTTTTCATCAAGATAAACTTCGGGAATAGTACCAAGTTCTAGGTCCACGGCCTTATTATCCATGATCGCATCGGCTTTTAACAATGGATCGATTGCCCGAATGATGGTGTTTAAGTTATTTTGCTTCAATTCTACTGTCTTATTTTTGGCCAGCGAAAGAAACTCGGTAATAATACTGTTTGCCCGGTCGATTTCTTCAATCATCAATTTAAAATATTCGGCATTGCTCGCATTTTCTTTTTTGCGGCCTAGCATTTGCAAAAAACCGCGCACTGTTGTCATCGGATTACGCACCTCATGGCCGATGCTGGCCGCCATTTCACCTACCAGATTGAGTCTTTCCAGGCGGGCCATCTCTTGGTCCATTTTCCGGCGCAATGAGAGATCACGACCAATCGCAAAGTATATCTGTTTATCACCAAGCGAGAGCTTGCGTATATTCACCTCCATCGGAATCACCTCGCCTGACTTTTTTACATACTCCGTCTCCAACAGGATATTTGTATCATCGTCCTGCGGATGCTCTACTAACTCAAAGCTCTTCTTAATTTGCACACCAATCTGGGCGGGCGTTAATGCTAAAAGTTCCTCCTTGCCATAGCCCAGAGTTTGGCATGTCTTTTCATTCACATCAATAAACCGGCCCGGCAAACCACCATCGCAAATCTCCATTATTACAATCGCATCAGTCGCTCTGTCAAACAGCATGCGATATTTTTCTTCACTTTGGAGCAGCGACAACTCAATTTGACGCCTAATGACATTCTGCTGCCTTAACCCTTCGGCAATCTGTCCCAGAGCCTGGGTTCGCTGACTAATTTGCTCTTCTAAACGCTTACTGTGAATTTTTATGGTGCTAGCCATCTGATTAAAGGTGCTGCACAGCTGTTTAAGCTCATTTGGCGCATTAGAAATTTGTTCACTGTCAATACGATACGAATAATCAAGTCTTTTAATGCTTTCTGATCCTGCTAATAAGTATTCCAGCGGCCGCGTGATGGTTCGGGTAAGAACAAGCGTTAGCGGCATTACAGCAAATATCACAAGGAAAAATATCATCGACGTATTCAGAAGCATACCATAAACTGGCGCAAGCATTTCCCGTTCTTCGATCTCACCTACAATTACCCAATTAAGTTCATTAATTGGTTGCTGTACGCCGATAACCTGTTTATCTTGGCAGTTAATATAACTCTTAACCCTAGATGTATCAGAGGAAAAAACCTCTGCAAATTGCGGATCAAGGGGTTTCAAATAACATGAATCCTTTTTGAGGACGAGCCCCTCTTCTTCGACAAAGCGGGGAGCAGTAAACCTCATTCCGGTTTCAGTCAAAAGATAAGTTTCACCTGCTCTGCCAACATCCACATCTCTCACGACCGCATCAATGGCTGATAGCGGCATAACACCAAGAATGGCACCTGAAAAACCACCATCAAAACTATATACAGGGGCTGCAACCATAAGCTGCCATTGGCTGCTTATGGGATCCATGGTCACCTCGGCAACAGTAGCTTGCCCTGCCAAGGCCCTTTTAAAATAAGTACTGTCAGAAACATCGATGTTCACCAGATTATTGATAGAAACTTCCGTTTTTCCATCAGAATTTATAAAGATTAAATCATTAAATATATTTTCAACCTGTAAAGCAGCTTGAAAATCGATGGCCAGGGCCGTTTTGTCCAACCCCCGGGCACTCTCACTGCCTGCCAGTGTCCGAATTTTTACGCCCTTATTGATAGCCCAGGTTGTAATACTCTTACTGCGTAAGCTTACACCCTGTTCGAGACGAATAATTGCCTCTTCCCGCTCATGAGGCAGCACGTACGTAGAAAAAAACAGGAAAAAGAGCACACCCGGCAACACAACAAGCAAAAAGCTGCCCCACCGCAGCCGTCCTTCCAGCGATGCCGGAATAAGATGTCGAAACCATCTCGATAAGTGCTGCTTCGCCGTTGCCATAACCCCAACTCCTTTGCCTTCATCGCATTTCGCCAGGTTGAAATTGATTAGAAAGATGTACTTGTCCAAATGAAATAAATTTCGGCAATTGCCAGTTTTTTACCTTTAGAGATAATGTCGAATCCTGCTAATTTAAACTTTCTTTGGGAAAAAATACAAAAAGCGCCCGAAAAGGGCGCTTGCATTTTAACAGTATTGTTTAGCCTGTTCTTCACCAGATAGGACCCGATAGGCCCCTTCTGCCAAGGCTTGTAATTCATCTTCCCCGGGGATGATAATCACCGGAGCAATAAAGCTAATATACTCTTGCAATTTTTTTGTCAAATACTCGGAGTAGGCAATCCCACCCGTCAAAATAATGAAATCGACTTTACCGCATACTGGCACGGCACTGGCTGCGATTGAACGCGCAACCTGATAAATCATGGCCTGATAAACGCTTTCTGCCGTTTTATCCCCTGCCTTGATGCGTTTTTCAACCTCGCGGGCATCATTTGTACCAAGGTGCGCAACTAATCCGCCCTTTCCTGCCAGCTTTTTGGCAATATCGGCCTGGGTAAACTTATTTTCGCTAATCAATCGACTAAATTGCTCGGCCTGCACTGTACCGGCCCGTTCTGGTGAAAATGGTCCGTGACCATTCAGGGCGTTATTGACGTCAACAACCCGACCTTGTTTATGACAACCGACTGAAATGCCGCCGCCTAGGTGGGCAATAATTAAATTAAGCTCTTCATACGGACGGCCTTGACTCTTGGCAAATCGTTTACCAACCGCCTTTTGATTCAGCGCATGGAAAATACTCCGACGGTTAATCTCTGGTAAACCGGTAATACGCACCACCTCATCAAGCTCATCGACAACAACAGGGTCAACGATAAAGGCCGGACATCCTACTTCTTGAGCAATAATATTCGCCAATATTGCCCCAAGATTACTCGCATGTTCACCATATCGGCTGTATTTGATATCATCAAGCATGGCTTGGTTTACTGCATAAGTCCCGCTAATCATAGGTTTCAACAGTCCGCCCCGTCCGACAACGGCCGAAATTTCTTGCGTTGCTACTCCCTGTGAGACTAAAAAAGCTTTGATTTTATCCATACGGTATTCAATCTGATCAGTTATTGTGGAAAACCTAGCAAGTTCCTCAGCACTGTGACTGAGATTCTGGCTGAGCTCTTCAGTCATATTGTGGTAAACGGCAATTTTTGTGGATGTAGACCCCGGATTAATTGCTAAAATTCGATAATCCATGACTAGCCCCCTTACACAAGAATATCTAGCAGCATAATACAAAATATTACGCATATTATCTTAAGTATAATCCATCTTGTGCAACAGTTAAAGGGACAAGTATAATTTTACCTAAGCCGTAATAATCCGATCAGAATAAGGAGGGCCCCCGGAAGATAAGGAACGCTTTTCTTAACTTTTTCTGACATAAACCGTTTTGACACCCAAAGACCGAGGCTAATCACAATCATCTGAATTGCCCCCATAATCAAAGGGGCAGTCGGCGCCAGCCAACCCATCAAGGCCGCTGCAAAAGCAGCCAGCATATTGTCAAGACCAAGAGCCAGCCCCAGAAAGATCGATTCCAGCGGACTGATATTGTTTGATTTATCGACATCGGCAGTTTCAGGTTTAGCGACAATACTAATCACTAACCGGCCAATCGAAAAACTTAGCTTTTTAGCTGTCACTTCGCCTTCGGCTTGATACGAACAGATACCTTTGGTTAGATATTCTTGAAAGAGACTAAAAAGCCCGAGTAAAATGAGTAGGGCAGCCCCGCAAGTCACCGCAACCTGGGTATTAATTACGGCACCCAACAGATTTGCCAAAGCCATAGCCGCTCCGGCGCAAATCGTTGTCACCAGCCCCACAATAGCCACCGATAGCAACGGCATCCTAATGTCCTTTAAACCATAGGCGATTCCGGCAATAAAACCATCTAAACTTACCGCTAAGCCAAGCAGCACAACATATATAAATGTCACAGTTTAGCGGCCTCCTTTTAACCCAACCGCAGTAAACCGAGCAGAATCAGAATAACTCCCGGAAGATACGGAAAGCGCTTCTTAAGCTTATCAGACACAAATTTAGCTGACGAATAACAGCCGCCGGCAACACAGATCATGTGAATGATACCGACAGCCAGCGGTGTATATATTGGCAGCATCCCCATTAGGGCCGCCCCGAAAGTAGCAACCATCGCATCAAGGGCTACCGCCAATCCCAGAAATACCGCTTCTAATGAGTTTATATTCCCCTTGCGATCAACATCAGCGGTCTCGGGTTTGGCCATGATGCTTACGACTAATTGACCCATAGAAAAGGTAAGCTTGCGAACAGTCATTTCACCTTCCAGTTCGTAGGAAGGTACCTTGCTGGTAAAATATTGCTGAAAAAGACTCCAGAAGCCAAGGAATATCAATAGCATAGCCCCCATTATAATGGCAAGCTGGGTATTAATAACTTGACCAAGCAGGTAAGCACAGGCCATCGAAAACGCCGTTCCGACCATTGTCACAATGCCTACTATCACGATCGAAGTAAACGGCAGTCGAATATTCCTGAGACCATAAGCCATCCCGGCCACAAAGCCGTCCATACTAACGGCAAATGCTAAGATTAACACATAGACCAGATCCATCCTCTGTCAGCCCTCCTCTGCCCAACAGTTTCTTCTCCGTTAATATATGGCGAAAGCCGGTGTTTGGTTACTACCTGTGAAGTGAGGAGTCTTAGTAGGGCCTAGTTCGGATTAAATCTGCAAGAATGCAGGATTTTTTTGTATCAATAGGGAAATATATGCTATAATTGGAATTTAGCAATTAGGTTTGTTTTTGACCTCTAATTTATAATTTCGAGGTGAGAGTGTGGATTTTGGTTTAGGAAAAGTATTACCGATACGCATCGAAGATGAAATGAAAAATTCCTATATTGACTACGCCATGAGCGTTATTGTCATGAGGGCTCTTCCTGATGTCCGGGACGGTCTCAAGCCTGTGCACCGCCGTATTCTATACGCCATGCACGAGGCAGGAATGACACCCAACAAAGCGTACAAAAAATCAGCCCGTATCGTGGGTGAAGTACTAGGAAAATATCATCCCCATGGTGACTCCTCTGTCTATGACGCCACTGTTCGACTGGCGCAGAATTTTTCTACCCGTTATTTATTAGTCGATGGCCACGGGAATTTCGGCTCAGTCGATGGTGATTCGGCGGCAGCCATGCGTTACACAGAAGTGCGTATGTCGCGGATTGCCGAGGCTATGCTGGCTGATATCGAAAAAGATACCGTTGATTTTGCTCCCAACTATGATGAATCCTTAAAAGAGCCTACAGTATTACCAGCAAAAATTCCAAATTTGCTTGTAAACGGCTCATCCGGCATTGCTGTCGGCATGGCTACCAATATTCCGCCTCATAATCTGGGCGAAGTAGTTGATGGCTTAGTCATGATGATTGACAATCCGGATACAACGATTGAAGAACTCATGGTGGCCATTAAAGGCCCTGATTTCCCGACAGCTGGTTTAATATTAGGCCAGGAAGGCATTAAGCAGGCGTATACAACAGGCCGCGGTGTCGTTAAGATGCGGGCCCAGGCACAAGTCGAAAAAATGTCCAATGGCAAACCCCGGATCCTTGTCACCGAGCTTCCATATCAAGTGAACAAGGCCCGCCTGATTGAGAAAATTGCTGAATTAGTTCGCGATAAGTCGATTGACGGCATTACCGATCTCCGTGATGAAAGTGACCGGAAGGGAATGCGCATCGTCATGGAACTCCGACGTGATGTTAACGCTGATGTTTTGCTCAATCAGCTCTATAAACATACCCAATTACAGGAGACTTTCGGCATCATCATGCTGGCTTTAGTTGATGGCCGACCGCGCGTACTTAATCTGCATGAAGTGCTTCATTATTATCTTGAACACCAAAAAGAAGTTATCGTCCGGCGCACCAAGTTTGAACTTGCTAAGGCGAAAGCCCGCGCTCATATCTTAGAAGGATTAAAGATTGCGCTTGACCATCTGGATGCAGTAATTACCACAATCCGGGAGTCTAAGACTGTCGATATTGCCCGAGCCGCATTAATGGAGGGCTATAATTTCAGTGAGAAGCAGGCCCAGGCAATTTTAGATTTACGCCTGCAGCGTTTAACCGGCCTGGAACGAGAAAAGATTGAAGACGAGTATCGTGAAATACTCAAAACAATTGAATGGCTGGAATCAGTATTGGCTGACGAACACAAAGTATTAACGATCATCAAGGAAGAATTAATTGAAGTAAAACGCCGTTTCGGCGATGCACGACGCACCGTCATTACCAGCGACGTCTCTAAAATGCAGCTTGAAGACTTGATTGCTGAAGAGGATATAGTTCTAACCCTGACCCATGAAGGCTATATCAAGCGTCTACCGGTTGATACCTACCGCAATCAGCGGCGAGGCGGCCGCGGCGTCACTGGAATGGGCACCAAGGAAGAAGACTTTGTCGAGCACTTGTTTGTGACAACGACACATAACAATATATTGTTCTTCACCAACCGTGGCCGGGTTTACCGGTTAAAGGGCTATGAGGTTCCAGAAGCTAGCCGCACAGCCCGTGGTACAGCAATTGTAAACCTCCTGCCCATGGAAAACGAAAAAATTACCGCCGTGATTCCAATCCGCGAGTTTTCCGATAAATTATATTTATTGATGGGAACTCAAAAAGGAATCATCAAGAAAAGTGAACTAACCGAATACGATACAACGCGCCGCGGCGGTTTGATTGCCATCTCGCTGTCTGCAGATGATGAGTTAATTGGCGTAAGACTGACAAATGGCCAAAAGAAAGTCATTATGGGCACCAAAGATGGTCTAGCCATCACATTCCCTGAAACCGACGTCCGCGTCATGGGCAGAACAGCGCATGGCGTAATCGGCATCCGCCTCAACAAAGGCGACCTCGTAGTCGGAATGGACGCTGTTATAAAAGAAGGCGAAATCCTCAGTGTAACAGCTGAAGGGTACGGCAAACGCACTCCAATGACTTCATACCGCCTGCAATCCCGCGGCGGTAAGGGGATTATCAATACAAAAGTCACTGCTAAAACAGGGGAAGTTGTTGGTCTGCGGCTTGTTCGTCCTGACCAGGAATTAATGCTGATTACCAGTGAAGGAATTGTCATTCGGACTGATATCAGCTCAATTTCGATATTTGGCCGCAATGCGCAAGGCGTTAAGCTCATGCGTACTGATGTAAACGACAAGGTTGTCGCACTTGCTTTGGTCGAAGAAAAAAAGACCGACGATTAATGGATAAGCGCCAAAGAGACTGCTGACAATATCAGCAGTCTCTTTCACACTTTACTTACTGGAAGGTGTCACAAATTAAAACACGCGCTCTCATTACCACTCTAATCATTTCCGTGGTCGGAGGCTATGTCTTTTATCTCTTAAATATTCCGCTGCCGTGGATGCTTGGCCCGCTGGTTTTTGTCAATCTTTCGACATTGATTGCAAAAGTAAACATCTATTGGCCTATAAACATTCGCAATGCCGGCCTCATCGTGCTTGGCTATATCATGGGCAGTCCGTTCACGCTCAGCACTTTACAGCAAATCATGGTTCAGCTTCCTGCCATGCTGGCAACAACCGTCAGCACCGTCCTTTTTAGTATTCTGATCGGTTATATAACGCATAA
>JAQWAQ010000101.1 GCA_028707635.1 Negativicutes bacterium | reverse complement strand
TCTGTTTTTGAAAATCCCACCACTGACGGTGTGAGTCTATTTCCTTCAGTGTTAGCAATAACGATAGGCTCACCGCCTTCCATTACCGCTACAACAGAGTTTGTCGTGCCAAGATCTATACCAATAACTTTTGCCATTGTAAAATCCTCCCTTTATATTTGTGTTATTAATTACCAGTTACTTTGACCATACTGGGTCTAATGACTTTCCCGCGAACAATATAGCCCTTTTGAAACTCCTCAATTATAGTTCCCTCTTCCTTCTCACTGTCCTCTACTCGAATCACAGCCTCATGCCGCTCGGGATTAAACAGTTCACCAACAGAAATAACAGGTGCCAAACCGTTCTTTTCTAAAATACCAACAATTTGACGGTAAATCATCTCAACCCCTGACTTTATCCCTTCAGCATCTTGGACTTCTCCTGTAGCCAGCGCCCGTTCAAAATTGTCTAATACAGGCAACAATTCAAGAATTAAAGTTTGAACTACAAGGTTCGATAACTCCTCTTTCTCCTGCCTGGTACGGCGGCGGAAGTTATCAAAATCAGCCTGCAGACGCTTAAGACGGTTAGTACTTTCATCTACTAGACGATTCTTTTCTTCAATGGTAGCCATCATCTTGTCAATTTCTTGATAGTCAAAACAAACTTCTTTTTCAGCAGTCTTATTGTTCATTTCTTCTGATGATTGATTCAGTTCTTGCTCTTGCTGGTTTTTTTCTGTCACTTGCTTCACCTCACGAATGTTCTTTTGTGCTAATTAAACTGGCTTAGTCCGACTAAAAATCGGGTAATGCAGAATCGCTGCCAGCTTTAGGTTTATCACCTGCACCATCTTCCTTTTTCTTGATAATTGTATCAATGCGCAAAATTGCCACCGCAACCTCGCCTGCGGCTTTTATCGCATGCAATTTAACAGGTACCGGATCAACAACACCAAGTGTTAGCATGTCGTGAACCATTCCGGTATCGCAGTCAATACCAAGTGAATCAATATTTTCAGCAGCTTGCGCAGCAATGACTTCTTCCACTTTTTCTAAAGGATTATATCCTGCATTCTCAACAATTTGTGAAAGCGGGTGTTTTAAAGCACTAACGACACAATCAAGACCATAAGCGGTCATCCCTTTCACTTGATCACGGGCCTTATCCACGTGACGGGCAAGGGCAATTTCTATCGAGCCACCACCTGGGACGTAGCCACCTTTGACAGCGGCCTGTACACTTGACGCTGCATCTTTTGCAATACGTTCGCGTTCACCTACCACTTCTTCTGTAGCTGCCCCAACTAAAATGGTGGCCATAGGCTTGCCAGTTCCACCTAAAATCCTAACTTGCTCGAGTTTCTCATCTTCGTAAGCCTTTTTGGCAAAGCCCAGATATTTTGCAATATCAGCGATTTCCTTTTTAAGACCTGTTCGTTTAATCATTCTGGCCCCAATATGTTCAGCAGCCCGCCGCAAATCTTTGGCTGGGACACGCTGAATAACCATTATGCCAGCATCAGTAAGAATCTCTTCAGCCGTATTATGAACACCCCGGTCTGCTAACACAAGCTTTACATCCAGCTCTACAATCTTATGTACATTACGTTTAAACTCTTCCTGAAGATCGATGTAGCGTTTAAAGCCAGACTCGGTACTAAGCGCCTCATCTTCTATCTCTTCCGGCTCAAGTGCATCATCAATAACAAGAATTTTAGCATCACTGAGTTGTTGCGGCATTTCCTGGCTCATTCGCTCTTTGTCAACAATGACCCCCATAAAAACTTCATTATCAGCGCCTTCTTCAGCTGTTATAATATCCGACAGTTTAAAATTGGGCTCGCGCAATTTTTCAGTCCCAATTAGCTTAGCGGCCCTGACAACTAAATCAGCGATATCATCATACTCACGGCCGGCTATCATGGCAACTTTGCGCAGAACAGGATCATCAAGATCAGCAATTTGCCGACCGTGATCTTTTATACCATCCACAGCCTTGGCTACCCCATACTTAACACCTTCAATAACCCGGGCAATCGGCACCCCGCGCAAAACCTGGTTTACGCCCTCGGAAACCAACCCACCGGCCATGATTGTAGCTGTCGTCGTTCCGTCACCGACTTCCGCCTGCTGGGCTTTAGCGATGTTAATAAGCATCTTGGCGGCGGGATGATTTACATCCATCTTATCGAGAATGGTTACACCATCATTTGTTATAATAACCTCACCGAATCTATCAACAAGCATTGTATCAAGACCCTTAGGGCCAATCGTCCCTTCAACTGCCGCCGTTATCGCTCGCACAGCATTCGCATTAGTGAGCAGGGCTGCCAGGCGTTCATCAACTTCAGAAGCGCTGCCGGCTTGCTTTAAGTTCATCCCATATCCTCCTGTATGTAAAGTATAGGCTTATCCTATACTTTATATTTCTTTAGTATCTCCCCTAGATGGCTATGCATAAACTCTAAAATCGCCATAACCTTTCCGTACTCCATTCTGGTCGGACCTAAAACAGCAATAGCGCCAACCACTTGGCCCTCAATCGCATAAGTCGCTTGCACCATACTACATTCTTGGATGCCAATATATTTATTTTCTTCACCAATTCTAACAAGAATACCGTCTTTTTCCGTTACATGCATGATATCGCGCAGCAACTTATCTTGCTCAAGAATATTCAAAAGACCCTTAACTTTATCAACATCACGAAATTCAGGCTGACTTAAAAGTTGTGTCGTACCCCCAAGGTAAACACGGTCACTTTTTGAAACAGTCAGGGCCTCCCGCAATACTTGAAGTGTGCTATCAAACAGGCGCGGATCTTGCAAGATATTTTCTTTAATCTCCCGTAGGATCGAGGCTTTTATTTTGTCAAATGACAGACCCGCCAACCGGCTATTAATACGGCCCGCAATTTGCTGCAAATCCTCAAATAACATCCCTTCCGGGAAACTAATTACCTTATTCTCAATAAATCCGGTATCAGTTACAATAACTAAGATAACCCGGTGTTCATCAAGCGGCAGAAACTGCAGGTACTTAAAGATGCACTGGGAAAACTGCGGTGCTAACACCATGGAAATATTACGAGTCATTCTGGATAAAATTTTGGCCGTTTCCTGGAAAACTTCTTCAACGCGACGGGCCTTTGCTTCATACCAATTATTAATGAGAACCTTCTCATTATCAGTCACTTGCTCCGGTGCTAGTAAGGAATCAACATAAAAACGATACCCCTTGGCCGATGGAATTCGACCAGACGAAGTGTGTAGCTGCTCAATATATCCCAGCATTTCAAGATCAGCCATTTCATTGCGAATTGTCGCTGGACCAACCCCAAGATCGTACTTACGCGCTATCGTTCGCGACCCAATGGGCTCTGCGGTGGAAATGTAGTCGGTAATAAGGGCCTGTAAAATCTTCTTTTTTCGCTCATCAAGCATCCTTCCACCTCCTCTTGTTAGCACTCTATCGAGAGGAGTGCTAACACCTACTAAAAAAATACCACTCCTTTTTACCAATGTCAAGATATTACCGTTATTTTAACATTGATTATTATTTAGTAATTGTTTCATCAGTCTAAAAATGCGACAAATACAACATTACCATATTTCATACCAAATTCGGTAAGCCGGATGCCATCCACCTCAATAGTAATAAGCTTACGCTGCTCCAAATCGCTGATTACAGCCCCATACTTATGAAAAAAGTCAGCATTAAAATAATTATTAAAGTGCTCATATTTTAAGCCCCGTACAGTCCGAAGTGCTAAAAAAATAAATTCAGCCATTGCACTTTCTCCAACGACCTTTTCGCTAAATCCGATTGTTGAATGACCTTCATTGATCAGTCTTATGTATTCAGTAACACACCCTGTATTTGCCATTCTCTCTCCCCTTTGGAACGAATGAGCCGAAGCGCCTATTCCTATATAGGGCTGATAGTGCCAATACTTTAGGTTATGCTTGCAGGCATAACCTTTCCGGGCATAATTTGATATTTCATAGCGCTCATAACCTAAAGACGACGTTAGCGATGCAACAAGGTCATACATGTCCTCGTCAACATCCTCGCTGGGCATTCCTAGTTTTCCATGAGCATAAAGTTCGGCAAAGGGAGTTCCCGCTTCTACTTTCAACCCATAAATTGAAAGGTGCTCAACACTAAGAGCAGCAGCAATGTTAATACTCTCCCCTACGTCTGCTGTCGTTTGACCAGGCAGACCATACATTAAATCAACATTGATATTCTCAAATCCGGTTTGGTGCGCCATATTGACAGCTTGAATAGCCTCAGCCGCGGTATGAATACGCCCGATCGTTTGCAAAAGAGAATCAGAAAAGCTTTGGACCCCAAAACTGATACGATTAACACCGCTCCCTTTTAACAAAGCTAATTTTTCCTTATTAATTGTCCCTGGATTGGCCTCAATACTAACTTCGGCATCGATAGCCAAGTTGAAACTACGCATCACACTGTCTAGAATGACTGCAAGTTCCTTATTTGACAACAAGGATGGTGTACCGCCACCAATATATACAGTATCTACAACCTGGCCGGCATAAAGACCGCCTTGGCCAGCAATTTCACGGCACAAGGCGGTAACATAGTCATTGTATAAATAATCCATATTAGCATATGAAGGGAAATCGCAATATAAACATTTTTGCTGGCAAAACGGAATGTGAATATATAATCCTATTTTCATATCCTGCCTCTTTTTGTCTACTAATCAATTTTTAAAATCGCCATGAAGGCTTCTTGCGGCACTTCAACACTTCCCACTTGCTTCATGCGTTTTTTACCTTCTTTTTGTTTTTCCAAAAGTTTGCGCTTCCGTGTAATATCACCGCCATAGCATTTAGCGAGAACATCTTTGCGCATTGCACGAACGGTTTCCCGCGCAATGACCTTATTACCAATAGCAGCCTGAATAGGAATCTCGAACATTTGCCGGGGAATAATGCCTCGAAGTTTTTCGGCAAGTTGTCGCCCGCGCACTGCTGCTTTATCACGATGAACGATAACAGACAGCGCATCAACCGGATCACCATTTAAAAGGATGTCAAGTTTAACAAGGTTAGATGTCTGATAGCCATAAAGCTCATAATCAAGAGATGCATAACCACGCGTTGAAGATTTTAGGCGGTCAAAGTAATCATAGATAATTTCACTCAACGGCAAATGATATGTCAGCATGACTCTTGTTATATCAAGGTACTTCATATCCTTAAATTCGCCGCGTTTTTCTTGGGACAATTCCATCACTGCACCAACGAAGTCATTAGGCACAATGACGGTTGCTTTTACATACGGCTCTTCAATATGGTCTATCTCAGTAACTGGCGGCAACTTTGACGGGTTATCAATATCAACAAGTTGACCATCAGTCTTATATATTTTGTAAATAACGCTTGGAGCCGTCGTGATTAAACTCAGATTATATTCCCGTTCAAGCCGTTCTTGAATAACATCCATGTGCAGTAGGCCCAAAAAACCGCAACGGAAACCAAACCCAAGTGCTACAGAAGTTTCAGGTTCGAATAATAAGGAAGCATCATTGAGCTGAAGCTTTTCCAAAGCATCGCGCAAGGCATCATACTCATTGCTTTCAACCGGGTATAAGCCGCAGTAAACCATCGGCGTTATTTTGCGGTAGCCTGGCAGCGGCTGGGCGGCGGGATTGTCGGCATCGGTAACAGTGTCACCCACCCGGACATCCTTAACGTTCTTTATACTGCCGGCAACAAAACCAACATGTCCAGCACTTAATTCATCAACATTGACTAAATAAGGCCGGAAGATGCCAACCTCGGTAACTTCGTGCTTCTTGTCAGTAGCCATCATTTTAAGCGTCATGCCCGGCTTGATTGTTCCTTCCATGACCCGAATATAGGCAATAACCCCTTTATAAGCATCAAAATGAGAGTCAAATACCATAGCACTTAAAGGGTTATCTGCCCCTCCGGGCGGTGCCGGAACCTTCTTTACAATTGCCTCCAGAACGTCCTCAATACCAATACCGGTTTTTGCACTAACTAAAATTGCATCAGAGGCATCAAGACCAATAACCTCTTCAATCTCATGTTTGACCTTCTCGGGATCTGCACTAGGCAGATCAATTTTATTAATAACCGGAATAATTTCTAAATCGTGTTCCAAGGCCAAATAAACATTAGCCAGCGTCTGCGCTTCAATTCCTTGAGCAGCATCAACAACTAATAATGCACCCTCACAAGCTGCCAAACTTCTTGACACTTCATAAGTAAAGTCAACGTGCCCTGGCGTGTCAATAAGATTTAGCATATATATTTGTCCATCTTTGGCTTTATACTCCAGTCGGACGGCTTGTGCTTTAATCGTAATACCACGTTCACGTTCCAAATCCATTTTATCCAAGACTTGGTTTTCCATCTCACGTGCCGAGAGGGCGCCGGTGTATTCCAGCAACCGGTCGGCTAGAGTAGATTTTCCATGATCTATATGGGCTATAATGCAAAAATTGCGAATGTTTTCTTTCTTCATAAAATCCTCCGCTCTGTCGGCTGCACACTTGTCAGGTAGGCACCTGGTCAATAAGAACCTAATATAATACTGTTATCAAATTATAGCATTGCATCTTGCAGCCTGCAAGCGTTACCTATTTTCATGGCGATATTGTTCAAGATAAAGATTGATCTTTTGCCTAATTTCTTTTAAATAGCCCGCAAATGTTTGCTTAAATGTCAAGGCCTCATCTAGAAATTGCTGCCGCCATATACTAGCTAAGGCTTGAAACTGACTTAGATTTATAGACTTGGGTATAAGAAACTTATGGCCGGCTGCCTCGATTGCTAGCGCCCGGTCATTAGCGGAAATCCGGGCCACATCATAGACAGCCCTTATGCTATATTCTGTACCCAGTAGATAAGCCGTATATTTTCCTGTTATATCACGCTTAATATTGATTGCCTGCACAAACTCATTACGCTTCGTCATGCTGTTTAATTGGCTTTCTGCCAGCGAAACCCCCAAGACCACGACAAGCAAGAACGCAGCTACGCCACGGCAGATTAGCGTCATTTCTGCTGAAGTCGGGCGGATAAACATATTTTCTCCCTCTTTTAGCAAACTTTATTATTTATTTTCAGCAATAATTTCTGCAATTATATCACCTAACATTTCTATACTATAATCAGCTTCCTCTTTTGTATTTTCTTGACATCCAACCTCAATTAAAAGCGCTCGCGGATGTAGATGCTGGTTATAGCGCCAATCCACAAGATAAATACCGCGCGAAAGCCCCGGATAATGTTCATTGAGTTTGGCATCAATTAGTTTTGCAAAAGCATGATTTTCCTGCCAGTGCGGCTGCGCAAGATCCTGCTGACCGGTCGCTACTACAATCGTAAGTCGGGCAGCAGGTACCCCATTGACAATTACCGTACTATTTTCTTTTTTATCCGCGTCCCGATGAATATCAAATACCATTTGCAAAGAAGGATTCTCAGCAAGCATTTTCGTAACAGTTGCTTCCGACGCGCCATAGGCTTTCATAAAACTAGGATAGTCATGAATATCTTGATATTGGACTGCTGAAACACCATGCCCCTGCAGTCGTTTTACCAGTTTCTCCCCCACTCCGACAATTTCACCTCGCTGCCCACCAGGCCTATGAGTAACACCGCTAGTTGGTATAAAACTTTCGGCAGTATGCGTATGATAAACTCCAACCAGCGGCTTGCCACTTGGCATGATACTTGCGGGATCAAATTTAGGGAAATTCGGTAAAGTCATTGCGCTTACAGTAGGTGAGCCCGTTTTCAGAATAGCGATCATAGGAATCTCGCTATGAAATACTGTGCGAATATCCTTTATGTCTATGCCTGTAAACAGCATGACTACTCCACGCATAAAATATTTTACCGACAACTCCTTCTTGACAGTCACAGCGGACTGATCATTCGCCTTGCCAACTAAGCTTGGCAATCCCGAAAAAAGCACTTTGCTCCAACTTGGCCACTGCGAATTCTGATCTATTTTAACTGCTGGATGAGCTGGCGATGTTGCCGGAATTGCACCATCTGATCGGACAATAAAGGCCCCGACGGGCAGCATGAAAAGCATCCCAATGAGAATACTGATTAAGATAATTCTATTTCGAGAGCAATAAGGTTTTCGTTGCTGTCTTGGTAACATTGCTGCCTCCCGTGACAACGCCTGTTCGTTGCCATTGTTTTTGTTTACATACAATGTATATGCCTGGCAACAAAACGATATTACTCTGCTGCTTAAAAAGGATAAAGTGAGACTTGATTCAGATGGAGTTTTAACTCCACCTGAATCCTAGTCGAACCGTATCCAGGGACTTAGCCGCTCTTACTCTCTCTTGTAGAAGAAGGGAGCCTTAGAACGGCTTGATCATCGGATTAATGGAGATACATATGAATATTTTTATAATCAATCGTGGGGTGCATTGCTTGATTGATACCACCAGCAACAACGTCGGCGACATCAGCAATCAACCTGTCTACCTCCTTCGGAGTGACCATGAGATCCCCTAAGGCCTCGGGTAACACCTGCCGTACAATGACCTGACGATCGCTGTCTGATAAATTTTCCATACTTTTAAAATATCTCGCGAATGATGCATGTTCTTGCAGGGTGTTAATCGTATCCATAGCAATGGTTGAAGCATGGACAACAGTCGGAACGCCGATCGCTACAACAGGAACTCCTAGCGTTTCTTGGGTTATGCCAAAACGTTTATTGCCGACTCCTGATCCAGGATGGATTCCGGTATTAGCAATCTGAACTGTTGTGATAACGCGATGACTTGATGCCGCTGCCAATGCGTCGATGGCAATGACCAGATTCGGCTTTATTTTACTTACGATTCCCGCGACTATTTCGGCTGTCTCCATACCAGTAATCCCTAGCACTCCGGGAGCAATCGCGCAGATTGACCTCACACCGCCCTGCAATTCAGGGGAAAGCATTTCCTGAAGGTGACGCGTGACAACGATTTTATCCACCGCGCGCGGCCCTAAAGCATCTGGAGTAACATTCCAATTGCCAAGACCAATAACTAAGACTGTCGCACTCTTAGGCAAATTAACCATTGCCGCTAACTCGTGAGCTAAGTGATTCATGACTTTCTCTTGTAGCGGCGTGTTTTTATAGCGCAATCCCTGCGCCTCAATTGTGACATATTTGCCTTGCATTTTTCCCATCATTTCTTGTGCCTTGGGTGTCGTAATATTTACACGGGTAATGATAACTTCTTCATCTTCGGCTGTCTCCATTAAAACTCCGGGAATCGTTTGATTAACGCGTTTTGTCAACATTTCTCTAGCTTCAAGAGCTAAATCAGTCCGCGGAGTATTAAAATTCAAATTCATTTTCTTCACCTCTTACATACAATTTAAATACAAATTAAAATAAATTATTTGTCCTATCTTTTCCTGAATATGGGCTAACTATACAGGATGGCCATTTCGCGAATATTGCATTGTTAATTCGCCCTATTTATTTTCCTTAATCATGGCCCAAACAATATGAATTGTTGCTTGCTTTTTATATTGACACGTGCTAAAATATTTTAGGTAAACATGCTCCAAGGAGGTGAAACACTTGCCAAACATTAAGTCATCCATCCGTAGTGTAAAAACTGATGCTGAACGGCGTGCCCATAACTTCCCTGTTAGAACAGCTATCAGAAGTATTTCCCGTAAAGTTCTGGAAGCTATTGATGCCGGAAAGGCGGACGAGGCTAAGACCCTCCTGA
>JAQWAQ010000014.1 GCA_028707635.1 Negativicutes bacterium | reverse complement strand
GCAGGTGATCAGTTCACAATTGGCAAACTGATGGTTGGCTTTATCCGCGTAAGTCACTCAATCCCCGACGCAATGGCGATCTATATTAAGACCCCGATCGGCACAGTTGTCCATACTGGCGATTTCTAAATTGACCAAACTCCAGTAGACGGCAAGCTGATGGATATTCATAAATTTGCCGAACTTGGTGACCACGGCGTACTTGTACTCCTTTCTGACAGCACAAATGCCATGCGCCCCGGCTTTACAGAATCCGAAAAAACCGTTGGTGTTGCTCTTGACGAAGAATTCCGCGCCGCTAAGGGCCGGATTATCATGGCGACATTTGCCTCTAACGTTCTACGCGTCCAACAGGCCATCAACTCGGCGTTAAAATACGGCCGCAAAGTCGCTGTTCTCGGACGCAGCATGGTAAATGTTGTGTCAATTGCCACAGATCTAGGCTACCTTGAGGTCCCAGAGGGAACGCTCATCGACGCCGAAGAAATCAACCGCTATCCTGCCAACAGACTGCTGATTGTGACAACCGGCAGTCAAGGCGAACCCATGGCCGGCCTTAGCCGAATGGCCACAAGCAATCATCGGACAGTGGCTATTTACCCTGAAGATACTGTGCTCATTTCTGCCAACCCGATTCCTGGTAACGAAAAGTCAGTCGGCAAAACCATTGACAGTCTCCTTCGCCTTGGCGCCCATGTCGTATATGAACGGTCTTCCGGCATCCACGTTTCCGGGCATGCTAGCCGCGAAGAAGTTAAACTTATTCTCAATTTAGTCCGACCTAAATTTTTTATCCCAGTTCATGGAGAATATCGCATGCTCAAGCATCATGGTAAAATTGCCGAAACACTGGGGATTCCTAATGAAAACATTTTCATTGGCGAAAACGGCAATGTTTTTGAATTTACAGCTGAAACCGGTCGCATGGCTGGCAAGGTTGCATCTGGGCGAATATTTGTCGACGGTCTTGGCGTTGGCGATGTTGGCAACATCGTAATCCGCGATCGGCAGCAGCTATCCAAAGAAGGCGTTTTAATTGTTGTCATTACGCTGGACAAACAAAACGGTCATATCTTATCAGGTCCTGATCTAGTGTCAAGAGGCTTTGTCTACATCAGAGAGTCCGAAGCCCTCATGCACGAGGCCCAGAACCGGGTTAGACAAGCCTTAGAAAAGTTTGAGAACGGCAAAGTAACCGATTGGGCAACAATTAAATCGCAAGTTCGTGAGTCCCTTAGCAAATACCTGTACGAAAAAACCGGCCGCCGTCCAATGATTCTGCCGATCATCATGGAAGTTTAATCGAATGAAGTAAGTATATAGCTAAATTTGTAACCTGCAGCCAACCTTTCACAAGAATGGCTGCAGGTTGTATTTATATTAACGAAAAAACATATTGCAAAAAGGTTATTTTAGGATATTAGCGAATAAGTATTAAAAATATAAACATTTAACCACTCTAAATGGACTAACCTACTGGCTTTTTTTTAAAAATGTTAACAGGAGGTGATTTGTCGTACCTCGGTCTATTGGACCACTACTCCTTTAAAGTAACTAAAACATCTTAAAAAGGCCAAGGAGGTTTAGTATGGAAAAATCTGACACAGGCGTAGTCAGAGCAAGCGGGACAACAGTTACTACCAATGTTGCCCCTACCAAACAAAGATATGTTCTCGTATTTATTTTATTAATTACCCTGCTTGTCGCTTATCTTGACCGGGTTAACGTTTCAGTTCTCGCTGCCGACGTTACCTTCCTAAGCGATATGGGCATTAAAGGCCAGCCGATTCAAATGGGCATGCTAATGACATTGTTTCTGATTGCCTACGGCTTCTCTAATGTATTACTTAGTCCGCTCGGGGATATATTAGGCCCGCGCAAGGCAATGTCATTATCAATTGCTTTGTGGGGAGCTTCACTGTTTATCGGCGGTTTTGCCGTATCGTTTTCGACAATGCTGGTAGCCCGAGTCATTCTTGGCTTAGGTGAAGGGATGCATTGGCCCATGCAAAGCAGTTTTGTTAAAAACTGGTTTCCGCCCCATGAGCGCGGCAAAGCAAATGCTGTGTGGCTAATTGGCTTAATGGTAGGCCCGGCCATCGCCATGCCCTTTTTTACTTGGATTATCCAAGACTTTGGCTGGCGGGCAAGCTTTTTCGTGTTAGTTGCCCTAGGGGCAATTCCTTTACTCCTCTTGTGGTTCTATACAACAGATTTTCCGCACCAGCATAAACTTGTTAATAAAGCGGAACGGGATCTTATCGAAGAAGGTCAACGGGCGGAAAAAGAACTTGAGGCCCAAGCCGCCAATACCACACTCTGGGACAACATGAAGGTATTCATTTTTAACTATCGTTTCTGGCTAATCACGATCTTCTATTTCTGTCTTGCTTCGATATTCTGGGGAACCATGGCCTGGCTTCCGTCTTATCTCAAAGTGGCCCGGGGCTTTTCTTGGGTCGCAATGGGCGCTTGGTCTTCACTTCCTTATGTATTAGGTGTTCTCAGCGTTGTGGTCTTTGGCTATGTATCAGATAAAATTGGCCGCCGCGCTCCATTATGTGCAATCTCAATGCTTGGCGCCGCAGCCGGAATTTATTTTGGTGCTCATGCCCCTGATAATACAACGGCAGCCATTCTTGTATCCCTGGGCATTGCATCTATCGGCATAGCACTGCCATCCGTTTGGACGCTGCTGCAGCAGATTGTTCCAGGCAAAGCCATCGGCGCCGGAGCCGGCATGATGAACGGCATCTCAAATGGTGGTTCGGCGTTTGCTCCGGTTCTCATCGGCTTCTTTATTAGTGTAACCGGGAGCTATGTCGGCGGTCTGATGTTTTTAGTCGGACTAGGCTTGCTTGCTGCAGTCTGCATGCTAATCCTGTCAGTACAAAAATATTAATTATTGCCTTTCTAACGAAGCTGTGCTGGAACCTAGTTCCAGCACAGCTTCGTTTTTTACCTTTTACTCTGAATATATAATCGATATAGCCTAAGCCCAAAAGGTTGATTCCATCATAGTATCCACCTCATATATTTTGCGTTAAGTATTTTTCAATATAGTAACCTGCAACAAGACCGACTACTCCTTCAACTAACCCGACCACGATGACCAGCTGATAATTCCATATCGTACCAAATAGCAGGCCGAGCGTAAATCCGATAAAGGCACCGGTATAACGGCTTCTCTGCTGCTTGGGTGGTACTACCTCGAGATTAGCATTAATATCAATCGCATTGTTATAAGCATGCCACATGCTAAAAGCATAAATTGCAGGATAAAATAGAATCCACTGGTAGTTGATCACACTACAAGCGTCCGCAAAATAGCCATTAAAAGCATAATAAATTCCTTGATTAAGATTGGCCATACAGTTAACTCCAACCTCGAGAAGTAGCAGCGTTATTCCCAATATATAATCCTTGTTGTAAAAATGCCCAAGCCCGGGAAGCATCGCCGACCACAACAACGCAATCCATGGTGCTCGATACGAATTGGCCTTTGGCATTATCATTTTTTGCAAAGTAATCACCACAGATATAGTATTATTGATCGCAGTGGTTGGCATACACATAATAAGTTGATAAAGAAAGTGCAATAACAGTCGTAATCACTGAATATGACCAAAATAATAACGTAATACGTTCATTGATGTCCGTAAAGATCAAACTAAATAATGGCGCTATGGATAAGAGCGAGCCTTCCGGCAAATCGTCGGCAGGCTTGCTCTTTCTGGAGCAGGCTACAAAATTCGAACGCACGACTCATAAGCCGCTAGGTTAAGAAGTGGTCTTGATGATAATACTACATATACACTGTACATCTAGGGATTATTAATTATGATTATCGAAAAGGCAATTTTGCTTGTATCCTGGATCGTAGCATCAACTTGCATTTGGTTCTTTGTGCCGCGCGATAAGATACGCAATTTCATTGTAGCGTTTCTATTTAAACAATCGATTACATGGATATCTGGATTATTGGTTGTCGAAATGGGCTTGATACAATATCCCGTTCGAATATTCCAAATTGCAACTACTGCTAGCTTTACGTTTGAGTTCTACGTATATCCAGTTATATGTGCTTTCTTCAATATCTACTATCCAGAAGACTCAACCAATACATATAAGTTTTTCTACTATGCTATTATATGTTCAATTATTACCGTACTGGAGGTAATCTTAGAACAACATACACAGTTAATAAGGTATATACATTGGGAATGGTATTGGACTTGGATTACACTCTTTCTGACCTTCTATCTTTCACGTGTCTATTATCGCTGGCATTTTAAAGTGAACAAAGCTGCATAGTAACATCTCCGTTGTCTCCATACGCCGATCACAAGAAATATTTCATTTTTTTCTTCTTTTTTAAAGGATTATGTATTCTCTATAACAGAATACTCTGTTATAGAGAATACATATGGAGGGGCGATCCATGCACATTATTAGAGTCGTTGCACTTTTTATTTTTTTCTACTTTTTATTTCAGCACCTGTTGCTGCCGAATATTCCCTAAACTTCAGCACCCAATTTGTCGTTGCAATAAAATAGAACCAGCCGTTTAAAGGCTGGTTCTGTTTTATTCATATCATTATTATCCCTTTTTACGACTAGCTATATCTGCAGCCGCGGTAAAGAGTACGTCAGTAGAGGAGTTGAGAGCTGTTTCGGCGGAGTCCTGCAATACACCAATAATAAAACCTACACCAACAACTTGCATCGCGATATCATTATTGATACCGAAGAGGGCACAGGCCATCGGTACAAGAAGCAGCGATCCCCCGGCTACACCAGAAGCACCACAAGCCCCAATAGCAGCCAAAATACTGAGTAGCAAAGCAGTCCAGATATCAACAGAAATACCAAGGGTATGTACCGCCGCAAGGGCAAGTACAGAAATAGTTACCGCTGCGCCGGCCATGTTAACTGTTGCGCCGAGCGGAATAGATACGGAGTACGTATCAGGGTTAAGGCCAAGTTTTTTACAAAGGTTCATGTTCACAGGAATATTAGCAGCGGAGCTGCGCGTAAAAAAAGCGTAAAGACCACTTTCACGGAGGCAAGTAAACACCAACGGATATGGATTGCTACGAATTTTCCAAAATACAATAAGCGGATTGATAATCAAAGCAACAAAAAGCATACAGCCAATTAAAAGTATGAGTAACTTACCATAGCCAATAAGAGCTTCGATGCCATTACGAGAGATAGAGTCCGCTACTAAACCAAAGATACCTAAAGGAGCGAGCTGGATAACCCACCGTACAGCTTGCGATACAGCATCGGAAAAACTCTTAATAACTTCTTTGGTTGTTTCACTGGAATGACGAAGTGCCACACCAAAAACAATACTCCAGGCAAGGATACCAATATAATTACCAGTCATTAATGCGTGTACCGGATTATCGACAACATTCAGAACAAGCGAACGCAAGACTTCAACGATACCATTTGGCGGTGTTATGTCTGACGCACTAGCAACGAGCTTGAGGTCTACTGGATAAAGAAAACTTGCTACAACGGCAATAAAAGCCGCTGAAAAGGTACCCAGAATATATAAAAATATAATAGACTTCATATTTGTATCTACGCCTCTTTTTTGGTTGGAAAGGGCACTCATAATAAGGACTAGCACTAATAGTGGCGCCACAGCTTTTAAAGCACCAACGAATAAGGTACCTAGAAGGGATACCCGGCTAGCAATGTCTGGTGCATATAGCGCAACGATGAGACCAAGAACAAGACCAATTAGTATCTGTTTGACTAAACTAACTTTACTTATCGCAGAAAATAAAGACTTAAACACGCCAAAGACAACTCCTACTTTGTAAATTTACCTCTTTAATGTAATTACAGTAAGATTATATTGATGTTTCATATAAGTACTAAATGATAAAGAGGCACAAAGAATATTATAATACCGTTTATGTATATCGTCAATGGACAAAGATTCTCTTTGTATGTATAGGCCGGATGACGGCAGATTTCTTTGCAATTACTATGTCCAAAAGATGTAGAAATAGCTAAGCCAAATATTAAAACTTAACCGTTCACCTCTACCCTCTTAGGGTATAACTCCCTCTTATCGAAGAAAATCGACTTGTTCACCAGATAAATAATTATGCTATAATTATAAGAGACAAAAGCTATGATTATCTACATATTGTAATGGCGTTCATTATTGCTAAAAAAAATAAGAATTGAAAAGGGTGTTGTTTATGAAGCTTGTTTATTCGGGAAAAACAAAAGATGTATTTGCATTGGAAGATGGGCACTATTTGCTTAAATTTAAAGATGATGTTACCGGCACTGACGGTGTATTTGATCCCGGAGCGAACACTGTGGGGTTAACAATTGAGGGCGTAGGCAAGGCAGGACTTAGACTGACAAAGTTCTTTTTTGAGAAATTAGAGTTGGCAGGAATTCCAACACATTACATTGCCGCTGATCCAGAAGCTGCAACAATGACGGTAAAACCAGCCACTGTTTTTGGGAAAGGCCTTGAAGTTATTTGCCGTTATCGAGCCGTTGGAAGCTTCTTGCGTCGTTATGGAATGTATGCTGCAGAGGCTCAGCCGCTTGATGCTTTCGTTGAAGTCACGTTGAAAGACGATGAACGAGAAGATCCTCCGATTACAAAAGACGCATTGGCGATGTTAGGACTGCTTTCAGAAGAGGAATATGAACAAGTAAAAACCTTGACCAAGCAAATCGGCAATATCGTTAAAGCTGAGTTGGCCAAAAAGAATATCGAGTTATATGACATTAAGTTTGAATTTGGACGCATCGGAGCAGACAAACAAATTGCCCTGATTGATGAAATTTCCGGCGGAAATATGCGGGCCTATAAAGATGGTAAATATATCGAACCCCTAGTTTTGGAAAAACTGATACTGGAAGATTGAGACCGAGAGCGTTAAGAATGCTCGCACTAATAAGCCACTAGACATGAAATAAGCCTTCCGGCCAAACGTCGGAAGGCCTATTTTTTCTGGAACGGACAATTGCCAAGGGGACGGGGTTGTTGACACTTTTATGTTTTAAAAATAACAATCTATTAATACATCGTTCAAACTAAAAGCCAGGGTTATCCTGAAGTGAACTCTAGTTTAGGATAACCCTGGCTTTTAGTTTATGGCTTGGCCACGTTAAAACATCAATGGGCTTTATTGAACGGGAAGCACCAAAGCTACCTCCCTTTACTGCCACTCCTGAGATTGTGTGTCATTGTTCTGATTATTAAAGATACCGCTTTTGCCTTGCCGTTGTCCGTGGGACAACCGCCCACCAAATCTTCGTGCTCCCGAAGATACCGCATATTTACTGTCCGCAGTTAGGCCAAAGCTTTCAGATGCTTGTTTCTGATTCCTTTTCTGTAGACGCTCATTTTTTTCTGCTTGCTCTGGATTATACCAGCCACGTTGTTGCATAGCAGTGAAAAGAGTTCGGGAGTTATCATGAGTATCAGCCTGTAAACGCTCAAAGGTGTTGCTTACCATAGGCGAGGTGGCTTCCAGCACACCGTGCTCATACAGGCTCGATAAATGCTTTTCAGTCATCATCAAATCCAGCAACATATCGCGGTCAGAAAGTCGATTCCTACTTTTTGTTGAAAACCACTTTTGATGATTCATTATCTCTTTCACCTCACTATTGATATTGCGATTCGAACTTGCCTAGCTCTTGTTTAATAATATTAGCATGATGACGTTTATTTTTAGCGATACTAAACATCATATCTTTCAGGTCATGGTCTTCACATTGATCAGCATAAACACTACATTTTGCGATACAAAGATTTTCCATCTGAAGAGCATCTTCTAAGTAAGCCAGTTCTTTTTTGGTAAAATTATTTTGCCGCACCTCAAAGCACCTCCCTCTTTTAACATATGTAATTTGAGTTAATTGAGGGAAAAATATACACTATAAGGAACTAAATCACGAAAGTTTCCATTAAAATTAAGCCCTTCATTTCCTACTCCCATCATAGCTCTACAAGGCAAGGATTCTGGCTGGGTTCTCTATCATTATTTTTCTAATGTCATCGTCAGATACACCACATTTTTTCAGTGCCGGGATAACAAAATTAGTAAGTCGTCCATAGCCTTCACCACCGCCGCGACGGGTGGCCAGTTTGGTAAATACATCATTGCCGATAACTAATTGCCCAGCGTAGCCCTCCCGAATTAGCATCACCATCCCTGATAAAATGTACCAGTCGGGATAATGAGCAATTCCAAGCGGTTCATTATCTGCTTCAAACCCCAGAGGAGTGAAGGAAAGAATAAAGCCCCTTTCAAGCAATTCTTTGTGCAGACTGATGTCAAAAGGCACCTTGCCGGGATTGGTGACAAGTTGTTCAATAGAAAGAGAGCCCATTAACAACTGGACATGACACAAAACTGTCCTTTCGGGAATACATCCGGCACGTAAAAGTGGTTGAATCACATAATGTCGCACTTCGTCCGATGTAACGTCCGGGCCTAAGTGAACCTGCAACGATAAGCCCGTTTCTCTCGATACAGTTGCTGCCGCACACAAATAGGTATTTAGCTGCTTAGTGTACACCTCATAGGCCGCCTTAATATGACCAGGCAAGATTTTTGTCTCACCAACACCGTGAGCAATTTCATGAAGTAAGAATGCAGCAAACTGCTTAAATGTCATTGTACGGTAACAGTCCGGCCAGGTATCCTCTGCATATAGACCCGTAGAAACCACAATATTAACTCCGGTACGCTCGGCTATCCTCCGAATACTAATTAAGTCATTAGGTGAACTCCGAATGCCTGGGGCACTAACCTCTACAATTGAATCGCCGCCACCAGTTTTAAAATCAGCGACTTCGCCGATCATCATCTGTTCATCATCTAGTTTCATGTTGTCCGAAGATAGAACGATGTCATGACGCAAAGCTGAACGATTATCTAGCACCAGCTTGTCGTCTGGCTTTACAGTACAACACCGTGGGACGAAGGATTTTTTTCGGACCCGATTGCGAAACATAGAACAATCAGAAAGAATATGCTCATGCATTGATGTAAAACCCAGCTGTTCTGGTGCGATCGTTCCACACACGGTTATGATCTTTTTTGGCATGTTATCCGTCCTTCCCTTTGGTTTAGGTCAGGTTACTCTTATCATCATATGCTCATCAAAGCAGCGACGAAACGATTTTTTAAGAGATATTATTGGCTGTCAGGGGGGACGGGGTTATATCGCATTTTTTAAGTTACATATCTTCTTTATTGCTACTCTTGCTTCTTCGTCCTAGTTCACTTGGCTTGATCGTTAGTATCTAAGCATTCATCCTACCTTCACACCGATCTCCTTAATCCACTCATCGGTAGAAATCACCTTGGAAAACCTCATAGCTTGTGTTACAAGAATCGCCTTGTGAAGTTCTTCTGCCGTTATTTTTCCAGCATTATTTGATACATCCAACGTACCCGTAGCATCTGACAAAAATTCCACTGTGAATCCAAGATGAAACGCCTGTCTTGCAGTCGTATCGCAGCACATCTGCGTCATATATCCACTTATGACAACTGTATCTATACCCATGAATCGTAAAAGATCCTCAAGATCGGTATCTGTAAAGCTTCCGGGTAATTTCTTATCGATAATTTGCACATATTCTTTTTTTAAAAGCTCTTCCCGAATTTTCCATTCCCTACTGCCTTTTACAAAAGCAGCAGCATCTTTTTGTGTTGCTTCATGTCTGATAGGGATTACTGGAATTTTACTTTGATTAGCCGCATCTACAGCTTTAAGAATTCTATTAAAACTTCCTTTGGGATACGTAACCGGCATTCTCCCTGTAAAGTATTCATTTTGCACGTCAATTACTAGTAACGCTCTTTTCACTCTCAATCCCTCCAAAATTTCTACCAATTTGATTCCATATTTTGTATTTTTAAAATCCTTTGTTATAATAATTATACAGACAGATATAATTGTGCCGCGAAAGTATTGAATGATTTACGGTTTTTCCAAGAAAGGATTTAATGAAAAATGCTTGATAATACTGATTTGAAAATTTTAAAACTATTAAAAGTAAACTGCAAAATGCAACTTAGAGATATCGGTGAAGTAGTTCATCTAACCGGGCAGGCAGTTTCGAATCGGATTTCAAGAATGGAAGATTTAGGGGTGATAAAAGGTTACTCTGTTTTGCTCGATGATAACCTGCTTGGGAAAACTATAACAGCATACATAACCATATTCATGAAAACAACCAATCATCGAGCCTTTCATGTATTCTTAAATGATAATGAATCGGTGGTAGAAGCTAGTCGGATCAGCGGAGAAGGATGTTACTTGCTGAAAATCCAGGTTAATTCTCAAGAGGATTTGAATTGTTTTTTAGATTCTGTTTTGGAATATGGTAATTATCGGGCAAATATTTCTATCGGAAAGATCAAATAGCAGCAACACTTTGGATACTCAGTTTACTGCCACTAGAGCCGCTTGAATCTCCTTTTCACAGCATCAGAAGTTCCTCGGCTACCATTTGTCTCCAAAATTCGCTTAGCCAACCTGCCACCAATTTTGCCTAACGCCCAGGCAGCATATCCCCTCACTAATCTTCAGAATCATTCATGGCGGTCTACAAATCGGGAACAAATTCCAGGCATTAGGTGCAGGTGTCGAAGGGCGAATCGAGAGATTATGCTTCTCTTGAATGTTCTTGACATATTCTCACCCTTATCTTATTTATTAGTTAATTTGTTGTCAACAACCCCGTCCCCTTGACACTCTTTCGTAGTGTTGTAAAAACATGCTTTCCAAATGCCAGAATTGTAGCAGATAAATTTCATGTTTGTCGCTTAGCTAATTGGGCATTAGAGTCTGTTCGTAAAGAAGTTCAAAAAGAATTTTCAGATTATAGAAGAAAGTATTTTAAAAGGAGTCGCTTTTTACTGTTACGTCGATACAAGAATTTAAAAACATCTGAACAAATGAAACAATTAACAGTGATGCTACAAGTATCAGAAAAACTAAAGCATGCCTATCGACTAAAAGAAACCTTTTATGAAGTACTCAATAGCAATGATAGCAATGAATATGTTCAACGATTTAAGCAATGGCAAAATGATGTTATACAATGTGCTATACCTCAATTCAACCGATTTCTGAACACTGTTATGGAGTGGAAAAATGAAATCCTTGCTGCTATTGCTACCGGTTATTCTAACGGTTATATTGAAGGTTGTAACAACCGCACCAAGGTTTTAAAAAGAACTTGTTATGGACTAAGAAATTTTGAGAGAATGAGAAATCGCATTCTTTATATGGCTAACTCTAAATAAAGAAAACAGCGAGTTTTTACCCTCGCTGTCTCGTTTACTTTCTGCTCTTACCCAAATCGTTGACATAGAGCCGTGGGAGTTGCCGTAACTGTGTTGGGGTTACAGGATCGGATGGCGCGGTGTGGAGGACGGTGTGCCGGAAAGCGTATCAGCTTTTATGAAGACGATTTTGGCTAAGTTTGGAACGGAACCCTTGGAGAATTCAATTAATACTCCACTCCCTGTGCCTTTTACAAGGTAATTTTGCCTTGCGTAAAGTCTTATTGTGCTGAAGCCGGACTTTGAATAGGTGTTGATTCTATACGTTACCTTGTTAATATCCGCATGCAATTGCATATCCGATACACACCCAGTACCGCAGACCACATAACGGTCCCAATACTCAATTGTATATTCAGGTCCGCGGTCTTTATCTTCGCCTACAAGTGTAACCTTAAATGGTTTATCAGGCTTTTTTTCTGATAGAGTAAGCCAGTAATTATATCCCTTATCAGGGTATACCCATCTGTCACCGACTTTCATATAGTATTCGCCGGATTTCATAACGGTGGCCTTGGCATTTGCAGGTGTTGACGACGATGGTGCCGATTTATCTTTTTCCAGAGCAGTTACTTTAGAGTTGACAGAAAAATCACCCATGTTTATTTTAACAGTGGAATTGCCGGAAGGAACCGCATATTCTCCGCCCGGATACATCCTCTGACCTCTGACTGAAATGTTGAGACAGTCGCCAGTGAGTACCTCTGAAGTTCCGTCCTTATAGTTAGCCTTAACGGAGTAGTCACCTGTGACGAAGGTCGAGCTACCCGGATCAGGTTCGTCAGTCACTTCAACGGAAGAAACAAACGGCGTAACTGTAAACGGAATGACAATGCTCTTGTTCCCAACGACTACCCACAGGTCTTTCTCCCCCGGTACCCAGAAGCGATAGCCCTTCGTGATTTGCGAACCGTTCTCTTTATATTTCATTCCGCGTGATCCGGCATAATAGGTAAGGTCATCCCAGTCTAAATTTTGATAGGCGAGTTCTCCGTCATTGCGGCCGATACCGGCACGGACTATAATGGACGTCGGGTCAAACGCATCTGCTCCTTGGCGGTAGGTAGTCTGAGACATGGACGAGGCGAGGGTAAACTCGCGAATGTTTTTCCAGTTAACATCCGGCAATACATTAATCTTCATAGAACAAACGGCGGTTTTCGATGATGGAAATTTAACCCCGGCTTTAGCCGCAACATTTTTCCATCTGTTATATTCCGAATCGGTCATTTCACATTGTAAGGTCAAGGTGTAAGACCCTACCTGGGTAAATTTGTACCCTTCTTGCAGTGGCATACCGTTTAGCCACCATTTAGGGTTGTGCCCGAAGTGAGCTTCGTTTGCACCGCTATAGAAGTACCCAATTGTAGCCCTGATGTTTTCGAACCTTTCACCAACTTTAAAGGTATCTGCGGGGGTACCGGAAAACCCTTTGCTTGAAACGATTTTGTATTTGCCGGTTAGTGAATTGAACACACAAGGCGATTTCGCCGCCAGCGCCGCCGGCAGCATGGTCAGCAGCATGCACAAGGTTAGCAGGCTGCTTATAAGTTGCTTTTTCATGGATTTGTTCCCTCCAATACTAGATAGCAAATACAGCAATTCTATAGCTATATTTTATAGTACAATCTTACGACTGTTAATTCACCATATGAAAAATGCAGATTTTTTGGTGAAATTAGCGAAATAAACCTCTTTTACAGCAAACGGTCCGCAAATCGGTCCGCAAGTTTGCATAAAATAGAAAACAACCTCCAGGCAATTGCCTGGAGGCCTTGATTTTACTGGAGCGGGCAACGAGATTCGAACTCGCGACCCACGGCTTGGGAAGCCGGTACTCTACCACTGAGCTACGCCCGCATCTGATAGGTAATATACTACCTATTTCAAGATTATACACCCAAAAACACCGGAAAGTCAATTAGCATATACTGTCCTCATATATTGATAGGTTTATCCGATGACTAACCCGCTCTAAGACTCCCGCTTGAAGAAGCGGGAGTTAGTCCCTGGATACGGTTCGACTAAGATTCAGGTGGAGTTAAAATTCCATCTGAATCTTAGTCGAACTTTATTTATCACCACTTTTGTTATATAATAATTATTCAATACTTTATCCATTTACCTGAAGTAAGTCCATGAGGAGATCTTTTATGTATGTGTTTTCGATTGTCCTGATTGTAGCATCAAATATTTTATATAATATTTGTCAGAAGTCAACGCCAGCAGATGCTAACCCGTTTTCATCGCTGCTTGTGACCTATCTAACAGCAACGCTCATAACGATTACTACTTTCCTATTTTTCTATGCTGATAAAAGTTTGCTTCAGTCCTTTGAAGAACTTAATTGGACTAGTATGGCCCTTGGTGTTGCCATTGTTGGGCTTGAATTGGGCTATTTAATGGCCTATCGGGCAGGCTGGAATATCAGTGAAGGCTCGTTAGTCGCAAATATCCTGCTTGCCCTTATGCTGATTCCAGTGGGCATCCTATTTTACAAAGAGGGGTTTGCCTTCAACAAAGTTCTGGGAGTAGTCTTTTGCCTTATTGGGTTAATTCTCATTAATAAAAAGTAAGCTTCTAGCGGTTGCCCTGATTGATCTTGTTTTTAAGATTGACAAAGTACTGTTATTAGTGTAGAATCCAGCTTACAATAGCATAGAAATTTTTGGAGGAGCCTGTCATCACAGGCTTCTTTTTGTCTATTTTCAGGTAATACTAATTTAAGAGGGGGGCTTTTTATGAACGATGTAGCCTTTTGGGGTTCGATTGTAATTTTTTTACTTGCCTATGCCATGATCATCTGGGAAAAGGTCAACCGTATGGTTGTAGCAATGGCTGGTGGGTTGCTAATGATTTTAGTCGGTTTTCTTAATCAGGAAACAGCTATAAAGGACGACATTGATTTTAATACTATTGGCCTGCTGGTGGGAATGATGATTCTTGTCACGATCACCCGCCGGACAGGGGTTTTTGAGGCGATGGCCATTTGGTCAGCCAAGGTAACTAAGGGGAAGCCGCTAGCATTACTGGGCCTTTTAGGAATCATCACGGCTATAGGATCGGCCCTTCTGGACAATGTTACTACCGTATTACTGATTGTACCGGTTACGCTTACTTTAACCGATAAACTTGATGTCAATCCGATGCCCTTTTTGATCACCGAGATTTTGTCTTCTAATATCGGTGGTACGGCAACCTTGATTGGCGACCCTCCCAATATTATGATTGGCAGTGCGGTAGGCCTAGATTTTACCGCTTTTATTGTTAATCTTGCACCTGTCGCTATCGTCGTAATGGCTGTAACACTTATACTACTCCTACTTTGGTATCGTAATGATCTTGATGTCGCAGAGGAAAACCGACTCAAGGTGTTAAAGCTTGAGCCGCGTGAAGCGATTAAAGATTGGTCCTTATTGAAAAAATCGCTGGCAGTACTGGCACTGACGATTGTCGGGTTCATGCTGCATGGTATGTTACACCTGGAGTCAGCCACAATCGCCCTAACCGGCGCAATTTTATTAATGCTGATCAGCCGTGAAGAGCCAGAAGATGTGCTGCTTCATGTTGAATGGCCAACAATCTTCTTCTTCGCTGGGTTATTTATTTTAGTTGGTGGCCTTAAATCAACGGGAGTAATTGGTGAACTAGCAAGTTGGAGTTTAGCCATTACAAGCGGTCAGGTTGAACAGACCAGTTATTTGATTCTATGGTTATCCGCCATTGCTTCGGCCTTTATTGACAACATTCCCTTTGTGGCGACTATGATTCCCATGCTGCAAGAAATGGGGCAAATCTCTGGCATGGATTTAGAGCCTGTATGGTGGTCGCTGGCGCTTGGAGCCTGCCTGGGTGGTAACGGCACATTAATTGGGGCATCAGCGAATGTTATTGTAGCCGGAATTGCTGAAAAAAACGGCTATCCTATTTCCTTCCGACATTTTTTCAAGGTGGCCTTTCCGTTTATGATCTTGTCAATTATCATCGCCCACGTCTATGTATCTTGGCGTTACTTTTAGATCAAAGACCCCTTTTTACAAAAGGCCCTTACCCTACTGATTTGAACCAACAGGCAAGCACTTCTCATTTTATCAGTTGACTCGGTGGTAAAACTAGTATAAAATACAATTTAAATTGCATAGAAATTTTTTGGAGGAGTCTGTCACCACAGGCTTCTCTTTGTCTATTTTTGGGCAATATTATCTTTAAGGGGGATTTCGATGAATGATGTAGCTTTTTGGGGTTCAATTGTAATATTCCTGTTGGCCTATGCCATGATTATCTGGGAAAAAATCAATCGTATGGTTGTAGCAATGGCCGGCGGATTATTAATGATACTGATGGGTTTTCTTACTCAGGAAACAGCTCTCAAGGACGACATTGATTTTAATACCCTTGGCTTGCTGATAGGAATGATGATTCTTGTCGCCATCACCCGCCGAACAGGGGTTTTTGAGGCAATGGCCATTTGGTCTGCAAAAGTGACTAAGGGACACCCGCTCGGGCTGCTTGGCCTATTGGGGATTATCACGGCTGTGGCATCAGCGTTTTTGGACAATGTTACAACCGTATTACTGATTGTACCGGTTACGCTTACTTTGACCGATAAACTTGATGTCAATCCGATGCCCTTTTTGATCACCGAGATTTTATCTTCCAATATCGGCGGTACGGCAACCTTGATTGGCGATCCGCCTAATATTATGATTGGCAGTGCGGTAGGACTAGATTTTACCGCTTTTATTGTTAATCTTGCACCGGCTGCCATTGTCGTCATGATCGTAACAATTACGCTGCTTTTGTTCTGGTATCGCAATGACCTTCATGTCACCGAAGAAAATCGACTCAAGTTATTGAATCTTGAGCCGCGTGAGGCAATCAAAGACTGGGCCTTGTTGAAGAAATCACTGGCCGTATTGTCTTTAACGATTATAGGATTTATGCTGCATGGCATGCTTCACCTGGATTCTGCTACGATTGCACTGACAGGGGCTATGCTGTTAATGCTAATTAGCCGCGAAGAGCCGGAGGATGTGCTGCTCCATGTTGAATGGCCAACTATCTTCTTCTTTGCCGGGCTGTTTACGCTTGTCGGCGGCCTAAAATCGACCGGGGTAATTCGTGAGTTGGCCGCCTGGAGCTTAACTATCACAAGTGGCCAGGTTGAACAGACCGGTTATCTAGTTCTGTGGTTATCTGCCATTGCGTCGGCTTTTATTGACAACATCCCCTTCGTGGCGACCATGATTCCGATGCTGCAAGAGATGGGGCAAATCTCCGGCATGAATTTAGAGCCTGTATGGTGGTCGCTGGCCCTTGGGGCCTGCCTAGGAGGAAATGGCACTTTGATTGGAGCATCAGCGAATGTTATTGTGGCCGGAATTGCTGAGAAAAACGGCTATCACATTTCCTTCGCGCACTTTTTCAAGGTGGCTTTCCCTCTTATGATCGTCTCAATTATAATTTCGCACATTTATTTATCTTTACGCTACTTTTAAAAAGAATTTCTAGCGAAATCAAATCCAAGAGCCTTTCTTTTGTGGGGAATGGCTCTTTCCTTATTATAAATTTTCAGAAAAATCAGGCAGGATTTTGCTAAGGATTCCTAGAATTTGTTACTATTATCCAACTAAGAGGAGGTTATAAAATGACAAAAAAAATATTACTCCTTACAGGCGACTGCGCTGAGGATTATGAAGTGAAAGTACCCCAGCAAGCTTTGATGATGTTAGGGTATGATGTTGAGGTGAGCGCTCCCAATAAAAAAGCCGGTGACACTCTGCAGTTGGTTGTTCATGATTTTATCGGGCTTGATACCTATGTTGAGCTTACCGGCCACCGCATTCCTGTTGATATCGCTGCTGCCGATGCCAAAGCTGATGATTATGTCGGGTTGGTAATCCCCGGCGGCCGCGCACCGGAGTATATCCGCATGTACCCGGAAACAGTTCAGTTGGTTAAAGATTTTTTTGCTGCGAATAAGCCGGTTGCCGCCGTCTGCCATGGAACACAGCTTTTGGCAGCTGCCGATGTCTTAAAAGGCAAAACTACCACTTCCTATCCGGCTTGCGCCGCTGAGTGCCGTATCGCGGGTGCAGAATGGAAAAATGAACCAGTCGTAGTAAGCGGCAATCTCGTTACTGCCCAAGCTTGGCCCAATCACCCCGAATGGCTGCGGGCCTTCGTACAATTATTAGGCGCCAAAATTACTCTCTAAACGAAAGCTCCCTTCGACCTAAATTCGAAGGGAGCTTTTTAAATTACACCGGGCTTGAATATGCGCCATCCCAGACAATGCTGCGATAATTATCTGGGTCGGTATCGCCTTCAGTGTTAATAACAAGCACCTGTGCCGATGAGTTTAGCTTGAGTTCTTCACGAGCCTGGGAAAGGTCGGAACAGGTCATCAGCAGACTGACAATTCCAGCTGTTACCGCGCCTGACTCGCCGGCAATGATGCGCGAATCCGTGCCAAGCGGATTACCGAGCACCCGCATACCTCGGGCCGCCACCCAATCAGGACAAGAAATGAACATATCACTGGCGGCCGCAAGAATTCCCCAGGCTATGGTACTGGGCTCGCCACACGCCAGACCTGCCATGATGGTATTCATGTCACCGCTGACAAACCGCGGCTTGCCGTCACCGGCTTCCGCTGATCGAAAAATACAGTTGGCAGCATGAGGTTCAACAATTACTACTTTTGGCGGTGCGTCAGGATAGGCGTTTAAGACAAAGGCCTGAATCGCCGCCGCAAATGAGCCTACACCGGCCTGCAAAAATATATGAGTAGGTTTAACTTTCTGGGCAGCAAGTTCCTGATAGGCTTCCATAGCCATTGTGGTGTAGCCTTGCATAATCCATAACGGAATCTCTTGATAACCCGGCCAGGCGGTATCCTGGACTACTATCCAGCCATGTTTTTGGGCATTGTCTGCTGCCAGCCGTACGGCATCATCATAGTTTAAAGCGGTGATGGAAGCCTCTGCACCCTCGCGTTGGATATTTTTGAGCCGTTCGGGCGACGAGCCCTTAGGCATATAAACAACGGATTTATGCCCCAATTTGGCAGCAGCCCAGGCGACACCCCGGCCATGGTTGCCATCAGTCGCAGTGACAAAAGTCATTTCACCAAGCTTTTTCTTGGTTGCAGGTGAAGTGAGCACTTCAAACGTGGCTTCGGCTATGTCAATTCCCAGCCGATCAGCAAGATATCGCCCTATCGCATAGGACCCGCCCAGTGCTTTAAAGGCATTCAGTCCAAATCGATACGATTCATCTTTAACATACAGCCCGCCAAGCCCCAAAGACTGTGCCATGCTTGTCAGACTTACCAGAGGTGTCGGAGCATAACCGGGAAAACCGGCATGAAATTGCTGCACGCTATTTACCTTGGCAAAGCTAAACTCATTTTGATGAGATGGTTTAGTCAAGCTATTATTTGTGATCCATTTAATATCAGGCATTATTTCCTCCGCATTTCACTTGTTATGTTATAGCTACCGACCGTGTTTCACTGCTAATTCTGCCAGCCAGGCGGCAAGTTCAGGCGTAAAGGCTTGCTTCAAGCAACGCCACTGCCAGTTGCCGCCGATAGTACCGGGCCTGTTCATGCGAGCACTGCTGTCAAGTGCCAAGATGTCTTGCAGCGGAATAATTGCAGTGTTGGCATTGCTGGCGTACGCAAAATTCACTAACGCCTGGCAGATTTCTTCACCTGTTGGATCTTGTGCAAGCCCCAATACCTGCCGAATACAATTCTCAATGGCAGGCTCAGTGCTAACAAGTTCTTTATACCAGCCAATTGTTGTATCATTATCATGCGTACCCGTGTAAATCACCGAGTTTTTATCAGCGATAACTGGTAAACACCCGTCGCACGCTTCGCTTGGTTCAAAGGCAAAATGCAGCACTTTCATTCCCGGAAAGAAAAATTCATTCTTTAAGTCATCAACCTCCGGGGTGATAATCCCTAAATCTTCGGCAATTATGGGCAATTTGCCGAGATACTTACTAATTGTCGCAAAGAACTCAGTGCCAGGGCCTTTGATCCACTGACCTTTGATAGCAGTTTTTTCCCCGGCCGGTACAGCCCAATAGGCTTCAAAGCCGCGGAAATGATCAACGCGAACAATATCGACAGTGGTCAGCAGCAGTTCGAACCGAGACCGCCACCAAGCATAGTCTGTCTTAGCCAGCTCCTCCCAATTGTAGAGCGGATTTCCCCACAGCTGCCCGGTCTTGCTGAAATAGTCAGGCGGAACCCCGGCCACTTTGGTGGGACGCCCAGTTGCATCAAGTTCAAACAATTGAGGATTTGCCCACACATCGCTGCTGTCAGGAGCGACAAAAATTGGTACATCACCAACGATTTTTACACCCCAGCGATTGGCATAATGTTTGAGTTCAAGCCATTGACTGAAGAAGATGTACTGTAAGAATCTTTGATACTGAATTTCATCAGTCAGTAAATTTTTATAGTAGCTTAGCGCAGTTTCTTCCCGCAGCACGACAGGCTTGGGCCAATCATACCAGGCGGCCTCCTTGAAATAGGCTTTCAAAGCCATAAACAGGGCATAATCGTCAAGCCAACTATTATGATCGGCGACGAACTTTTCATAAGCCGGCGAAGGTTCTTCCAGTCGGAACCGATCAAAAGCAATCCGCAGCAGCCGGTCTTTGGCCTTTCTTACCTTGTCAAATTCGACCTGGGCGGACTTGCATACCGGATAGCGCTTAATATCATTTGCTGTGAGCCACCCGGCCGCCACCAGCTTGCCCAAGGAAATCAGCAAATGATTGCCGGCGAATGCTGATAAGCATTGATAAGGTGATTCGCCAAACCCAGTCGGGTTAAGCGGCAATACCTGCCACACCTTCTGTTTGGCTTTTACCAGAAAATTCACAAATTCATAGGCTTCTTTACCCAAATCACCAATCCCATAGCGGGATGGCAATGCTGTCGGATGCATAAGGATACCACATTGGCGCGGAAAGGCATATTCTTCTTTCTGAACCAACAATTTACCTTCCAGCGGCTGTAAAGTAACAGCAAGCATTCCTCCATCAAGCAGAACTTCCTGATCCTGATTGAGGACATCGAGGAGTGCCCCCCGGCACCATGGCCGGACATTGACACTGATATTGACAGCCTTTTCGGGGCTTCGATTAAACAGCACAACAAGAACATTATCCTGCTTAGCCTGACCGAAAACATCTTTGCCATTCACAATGCGCCGGACAAATCCGTACACATCCTCTTCCGCTACCAGACCGATCCACTCCCCTGTTTTAAGGGCGTCATACTGATGGCGCAAAGCGGTGATTGCCTTATACCAATCAACCAGTTCCTTATCTTCAGTACCCCAAGGAAAGGATTTGCGATTAAATGGATCTTTATAGCCTTCAACACCGGCTTCATCACCATAGTAAATGGACGGTACGCCAGGAAAGGTCATCTGCCATAATGTCATTAGCTTAAGGCGGGCGATTGCCAGTTGACGCTGCTTAGGTAACAGTTGATGGCGAGCCTGCTCGCCGACTGTCAGATGATCGGCAGAGGGTGCTTCGCCAAGCAAAGTCAAGATACGTGGAACGTCATGGCTGCCAATTAGATTCATCATGACATAGAAATTCTCGCACGGATAGTTTTCGTACAGACTCATAAGCATCATTTGTGTTTGCCGGGCATCCCTCTGCCCCAGAATAAAATCAAGAAGAATCTGCCGGAAAGGGTAGTTCATGGCTCCATCCAGTTGCTCTCCGCCAAGATAATTGCGCATTTGACTATAACTGACCTTATGGGAGGCATCTTCCCACACCTCCCCAATAAGCACCGCCTCAGGGTCAGCTTGCTTCATTGTTTGACGGAATTGCTTGACAAACTGATCCGGCAGTTCGTCGACAACATCAAGCCGCCACCCTTTAACACCCAGCTTCATCCAATGATTGACAACGCTGTTTTTGTTCTTAATGATAAAATCAAGATATGACGGTTCATTTTCATTGGTGTTTGGCAGTGCATCCACATTCCACCAAGCTTCATACTCATCAGGCCAATTCTTAAATCGATACCACGGATAGTAAGGAGAGTCCTTCGACTGATACGCCCCTAATTCCGGATAGTTTCCTTCGCGGTTAAAATAGATACTATCACTGCCGGTATGACTGAACACCCCGTCGAGAATTACTGATATGCCATGCTTTCTAGCCTCGTCGCAAAGTTCTTTAAACAGCTCGTTATCACCAAGCATGCTGTCAACATGATGATAATCAGCCGTATCATAGCGATGATTACTCGGCGACTCAAAGATGGGATTAAAGTAAATAACAGTAACACCAAGGTCCTGTAAATACGGTAATTTGGCCATAACACCCCGCAAATTGCCGCCAAAAAAGTCATAGGCTACGATACTGCCATTATCAGGGTCGCGAATATAAAACGGCGTGTTATTCCAATGCGAATGGATGACACTGCCCTTTTTCGGGTTGAGGACTTTACCGTCAGGTTCACCATTAAAAAACCGGTCAGGCATGATTTGATAAATAATCGCCTCTTTGAACCAGCCCGGCGTTACGGCCTCGGGCTTATAAACTGTAATCTGAAAGGATGGTGGCTCCTTATCATAGAGCTGACCCTCTCCACCAAGATTGGCCGCGTTATTCCCATAGAAATAGGTTTTTCCGCATACTACAATTATAAAATAGTACCAGAGAAGACCCAGCTGATTTGGCGCCTTAATACAGAATTGATACTTATGATGGCAAGCATCTGACTTATCGGACAATATCATAGCATGCTTTTCCTCACCTTGCTGCTCACTCCATAGCCGAAGCGTTACCGCGTCAGGAACAATCCCAACGGCGAAGTCCAGCTGCAATATGATTGTCTCGTTATAAGAAACAGCCCCAAAGGGGCTGCGATAAGTTAATAATTGTGAATTATGAATTACCCAATTCTGCTCCACAACAAATACCTCACTTTCTCAGCGGCTTACTAGTTTATGATATAAGCCGACATACTGTTTCGCTGACTCCTGCCAGCTATAGTCACTGCTCATGGCATTCGTCACAATCCGATTCCAGACCGGTATATCATAATACAGTCCCAGCGCCCGCTTGATTGTGTAAAGCATATCATGTGCATTGTAATGGGCAAAAGTAAACCCATTCCCCTTGTCAGTATATTTATTGTAAGAAAGCACCGTGTCCTTAAGCCCGCCTGTTTCACGAACCACCGGCAAGGTACCGTAGCGAAGGGCAATCAGCTGCCCGATGCCGCACGGTTCATATAATGACGGCATGAGAAACAGATCGGCCCCGGCGTAAATTTGATGGGCAAAATTTTCATCGAAACATACATTAGATGACACTTTACCTGGATACTGCCAGGCAGCCTGCTCAAAGAGCTGCTGATATTTGTCGTCGCCTGTTCCCAACACAACAAGCTGAACACTCTCATGACCAAGCAGTTCATCGAGAATGTGAGCAATCAAATCCAAACCCTTCGAGGGAACCAGCCGCGAAACAATGGCTATTAACGGAATATCCCGGCGAACCGGCAGCCCCAGTTTTTCCTGGAGTTTAGTCTTATTCTCCTGCTTTTTATCAATTGTTTTAACGCCATAATTAGCAAAGAGACGCGCGTCAGTGGCCGGATTATAAAGATCATAATCAAGTCCGTTCACAATCCCGGTCAGGTCATCCCGCCGCTGTCTTAGCAAACCGTCTAATTTTTCGCCAAAGTACGGATACTGAATCTCTTCGGCATATGTCCGGCTAACAGTTGAAATCTGGTCAGCAAACACCAGACCGCCTTTCATAAAATTAACCCCGTCATTGAACTCCAGCTTATCAGGTGATAGATAGCTTTCGTCCAAACCTAATATATCCTGCGTGATCTCTTTGGCAAAGACTCCCTGATAGCCAAGATTATGAATCGTAAAAAGGGTTTTCATCTCTTGATAGAAAGGGTCATGGGCGTAGTGGGCCTTGAGAAAAGCATTGATCATCCCGGTATGCCAGTCATGACAATGGATAATGTCAGGCTTAAAGTCAAGCGCCGGCAGGCACTCCAGCACTGCCCGAGCAAAGTAGGCATAACGTTCAGCATCATCATAATGACCATAAAGTCCCGGCCGTTTAAAATAGTATTCGTTATCAATAAAATAGAAGGTGACACCTTGATAAACAAGTTCTTCGACGCCACAATACTGCTGTCGCCAGCTTAGCGGCACAGACAGCTCGGCTTTAAGCGTCATCTGCTGTTTAAAGTCAGCACCAATTGCATCATACTTCGGCAGAATGACTCGTACATCAACGCCCTGTTCTCGGAGGGCCTTGGGCAGTGATCCGATTACATCGGCCAACCCGCCCGTCTTAACAAAGGGCACCGCCTCGGCAGCGGCCATCAGTACCTTTATCACTTAAACCACCATCCCTTTCTTGACAACAAGCGGGTAACCCCTATCACCCTTCAATTGCCGTTCTGCTTTAATGTGCACGTTCTTATCGCAAATGACCTGGTCCAGCATTACACCGCCTTCAATGATGCCTTTTTGCATAACAATACTGTTTTTAATATGAGCACCCTTGTGCACGGTAACACCGCGGAATAAAATACTATTTTCCACACAGCCTTCGATGATGCAGCCGCCGGCTACCAATGAATTTGTCACCTTAGACCCGCCCTTATATTTAGAAGGCGGTTCATCTTTGACTTTCGTATAGATCGGGCCGCTACTTGAAAACAGTTCTTGCCATACATTCGGATTTAGGAGCTCCATATTATGCTGAAAGTAATTGGACAGCGAGGATATTCTGGCCACATAGCCATCATGTTTGAACCCAAAGACCTTTAAAAACTCCAACCTTCTAATCAGGCAGTGTTTGACAAAGTCATAGCCGCCATGAGCAACACAATTATCAATAAGGTCGATTAACAATTCTCGCTTCATAATATACATTCCCAATGACAATCTGCCTAGTCGGTTGGCGCTGGCAGCAACCTCCATGTCAGTGACCCGACCATCGGCAGCAACTTCAACTAGTACTGCCCCCGCACAATCGTTTAGACATTTATTGTCCGTGTATAATACTGTCACATCAGCGCCGGTACGCTGATGATAGTCAAGAGCCGGCTGGTAATTAAGATTGCAGAGAACACTCGAGCCCGCAATAACGACATACTTTTGCCGACTGAACCGAAGATAATCTAAATTACTAAAAAAGCTGTCAACCTCACCGCCACACCGACCAACTCCAGGATAAGCCGAATAAGACGGCGGCATAAGCACTAGACCATCACGTTTCCGGGCCAAATCCCATTCCTTGCCTGAACGCAGGTGATCCATCAGCGAACGATACTTATCCTTAAACAGAATACCCACATTCGCAATCCCTGAATTGACCATATTAGACAAAACAAAATCAATCAAGCGGTAGCGACCGCCAAATGGCAAAGCCGCCAATGGTCGATGACGAGTAAGCTCCTGCAGCAGTTCTTCTGATTCATAAAGATTGATAACTCCCATTAAATCCATGGCCATTACCTCTCTTCCTGTCCCGACCCAGCGGCCAGTTGCTGGTCTGATGCTACATCCTTATCAACAACAGCGCTGCTCGAAATTGTTACATTCTCACCGATCACAATAATCTTCCGTCCGTCTGCTTCGGGCAGCCCGGCCACAATAGCATCTTCACCTACCACGGTCTGCTGATCAATAATTGCCCTGTCAACAGTCGCGTTGGCCTCAATCCTGACATGTGACATAATGATTGAATCTTTCACCCTTGCGCCTGGCCCGATATATACATCAGGAAAAATGACCGAGTGCTCTACCTCACCGTAAATCAGGCAGCCTTCACTGATAATTGAATTAGCCGTATGAGAATCCGGCCCCAGATAATGCGGCGGCCGCGTAGGGTTAACTGAATAGATGCGCCACGCCGGGTCATGAATGTCAAGTTCGGGCTGTTCGGCCAGAAGGTCCATATTGGCTTCCCAGTAGCTATCAACTGTCCCAACATCTTTCCAGTAACCACTGAATGGGAACGCATACATTTTTTGGCCGTCCTCCAGCATCTGGGGAATTACGTCCTTCCCAAAATCATGACTTGATTTCTGATTCTGCTCATCGGCAACAAGATACTGCCTTAACATTTGCCAATTAAATATATAGATCCCCATTGACGCTAAATTGCTTTGCGGATGGCGCGGCTTTTCGACGAACTCGGTGATGCGCCGATCAGACGCAGTATTCATAATGCCAAACCGACTGGCCTCTTCCCACGGTACAGCGATAACGGCAATTGTCGCGTCGGCCTTGTTTTCTACATGAAACTTGATCATCTCGGAATAATCCATTTTATAAATATGATCACCCGACAAAACAAGCACATATTCAGGATTAAGCGAATCAATAAAATTCATATTCTGACAAATAGCATCCGCTGTTCCCTTATACCACTCGCCGCCTTGTTCTCTAACATAGGGCGGCAGCACATAGACACCGCCATTTTTACGGTCCAAATCCCAAGCCGCACCGATACCGATATAGCTATTAAGGGCTAGTGGCTTATATTGCGTAAGTACTCCAACAGTATTAATACCCGAGTTGTTGCAGTTGCTTAAAGCAAAGTCAATAATGCGATACTTACCTCCGAACAGTACGGCCGGTTTGGCAAGTTTTTTAGTCAGTATCCCCAATCGGCTGCCCTGCCCTCCGGCCAACAGCATGGCGACACATTCTTTTCTCGGCATAGCACTACTCCTCTCTGCATCTGTAAATTATTCAGCAATAGGCTTTTGCTGTTTAAGATAAATCGTTGCCAGAGGCGGCAGACGAAGGCTGATTGAGTAATCACGGCTGTGCCATGAAATCGCCTCGGCGTGCAGTGGCTGGGCATTGACTACACCAGACCCGCCAAAAGCTCCCGAATCACTATTGAAAACCTCCTGATAAACCCCGGCTGACGATACACCGATGCGGTAATTCTCTCTTACTGTCGGGGTAAAATTGCACACGGCAATGATAACCGCCTCGTCATCCTTGCCTTTACGCATGAAACTGATAATGCTTTGATTGTAGTCCTGACAATCAATCCACTCAAACCCCTGCCACGCAAAATCAATTTGCCAAAAGGCTTTCTCCTGCTGATAAAATTGATTGAGGTTTCTTGAAAAATCCTGCATTTTCCGGTGCATCGGATAGTCTAATAAATGCCAATCCAGGCTGTCGTCAAACTTCCATTCAATAAACTGACCAAATTCACTGCCCATAAACAGCAGCTTTTTCCCGGGATGAGCCATCCAGTAAGCATAGAAAGCGCGGAGATTAGCGAATTTCTGCCAGTAGTCGCCCGGCATTTTATCAATCAACGATTTCTTGCCATGAACAACCTCATCATGCGATAATGGCAAAATAAAATTTTCCGAAAACGCATACATAAACGAAAAAGTCACAAGATTGTGCTGCCATTTTCGATGAATTGGGTCGGTCGCCATATAGCGCAGCATATCATTCATCCAGCCCATGTTCCATTTAAAATTAAAGCCCAGTCCTCCTATATCGGTCGGCCAGGATACCATCGGCCAGGCTGTTGACTCTTCAGCAATCATCATGACCTCGGGATAATATTCAAAGACCGTCTGATTAAGACGGCGCAGAAACTCAACGCCTTCCAAGTTGTCATTGCCGCCGAATCGGTTGGGCACCCATTGATTCTCTCGTTTACCATAATCGAGATATAAAATGTTGGCTACAGCATCAACCCGTAGACCATCAATATGATATACGTCAAACCAAAATACCGCATTTGAAATTAAAAAGCTTTTTACTTCTGGACGGCCTAAATCAAAATTGGCTGTTCCCCAGTCGGCGTTCTCGCCCCGCTGCGGATCCCCATATTCATAAAGTGGTGTTCCGTCGAATTGACGCAGTCCCTGGTCATCCTTACAAAAATGACTTGGTGCCCAGTCAACGATAACACCCAGACCTTTCGCATGACAGCAATCAATAAAATACATAAAGTCGGCTGATGAACCATACCGGCTTGTAACAGCAAAATAACCGGTCGCCTGATACCCCCATGATCCGTCAAAAGGATGTTCAACAGGCGGCATGATTTCAATATGAGTATAGCCCATTCCGGCAGCATAATCGGATAATTCCTCGGCTAACTGACGATAAGATAAAAACTCGCCATCCGGGCTGCGCCGCCACGAGCCTAAGTGAACTTCATAAATAAGCACAGGCTGCTGATAAGCAGGTTGCTGTTTTTTTTGCGCCTGCCAAGCATCATCCTGCCATTGGTAATCATTTAAATCCTCTACGACTGAAGCTGTTTGGGGTCTAAGCTCGGCGCGAAACGCATAAGGGTCAGCCTTTAGAAAACAATGACCGTCGGGGGTAATGATCTCATACTTATATACATCCCCTGGCTCTACCCCGGCAACAAACAGCGACCACACACCGGATTTGCGAACGCGCCGCATGGCATGCTGTTCTCCCTGCCAATCATTAAAACTACCGACAACACGTACTTCTGCCGCATTTGGAGCCCAAACTGCAAACCGAACACCCGGTTTACCTCGATATTTTGTCAACTGCGCCCCCAACATCTGATAGCTGCGAAAATTGCTGCCCTCATGAAACAGATATAAATCATGATCACTTAACGGCGATGTCTTCATTTTCTCAACTCCCATCACGCTCAGCGGCTCATCCCCACCGGCCGCGTTTTCCAAATATCGGTTGCATATTCGGCAATTGTCCGGTCGCTGGAAAAAACTCCGGCGCCGGCAATATTGGTAGCACTCATTTTAAGCCAGGCCTTCGGGTCACGATAACATTTATCCACTTTAGCCTGAACATCACTATAGGTCGCAAAATCCTTAAGCACAAAGAACTCATCGTTGTGATATAACAGTGAGTCATAGAGCATACGCAGCTCTTCCCGCTCATCAGAGAACTGACCGGAACCAAGCTGATCCAAAACTTTTTTAAGCCGCGGGTTTGTATTGTATTCATCCCAGGCGCTATAGCCGCCCTTCTGATAATATTCAATCACCTGCTCAGCCGTCAGCCCAAAAATGAAGATATTTTCATCCCCAACAGCTCGTCTAATTTCAACATTCGCCCCATCAAGAGTTCCAACGGTAATCGCTCCGTTCATCATAAACTTCATATTACCAGTGCCGGACGCCTCTTTGCTGGCCGTTGAAATTTGTTCACTGATATCAGCTGCCGGAAAAATCATCTCGCCCAACGAAACACTATAATTTTCCAGAAAAACGACTTTCAGCTTATCCTGGATCGCAGGATCATTGTTGATGATAGCTGCTAAATTATTAATTAACTTGATGGTCAGCTTAGCTTCACTATAACTGCTGGCTGCTTTACCAGCGAAAATAAAGGTCCGCGGTACAATATCCAGGCCGGGATTTTCTTTCAGCTTATTATAGAGATCAATAATGTGCAGAGCATTGAGGATCTGACGCTTATAGGCGTGAATCCGTTTAATTTGTACATCAAAAATCGAATTGGGATCAAGAGCAATACAATACTTAGCCGCAATCATCTTGACCAGGTTTTGTTTGTTATTTTGCTTTACCTTATGAAGTTCACTCAAAAAGGCAGCATCCTCACGAACCTTCATTAAATCCGCAAACCGCTCTGCATCTGTCACCCATTCTGGCCCAATCGCCTGGGTAATCAAGCCGGCCAAGCCCGGGTTAGCTTTTAACAGCCAGCGGCGGTGCGCAATGCCGTTGGTCTTATTATTAAACTTGGCAGGATAGATGGCGTCGTAATCCTTCATGAGATGATTTTTTAGAATATCAGTATGGATGGCGGCTACTCCATTAACACTATAGCTGCCGACAACAGCTAACCGCGCCATATGAATCTGTCCATCGGCAATAATCGCCATCCCGGCAATTTTATCCCAGTCGCCAGGATACCTCTTCCATAAGCTCCGGCAAAACCGCTCGTTAATCTCCTCCACAATCATGAAAAGCCGCGGCAACAAGGTTTTAAACATCTCGACAGGCCACTTTTCAAGGGCTTCAGGCATAATAGTATGATTTGTATAAGAAATGGTATTGGTGGTAATCCGCCAAGCATCATCCCAGCCCAAACCCTGCTCATCCATGAGAATCCGCATAAACTCTGGAACGGCAACGGCCGGATGAGTATCATTAATATGGATTCCAATTTTGTCGGGAATCTCCCAAATTGAATGTTGTTTTTTCTTAAACCGCCGGATGATGCTTTGAACCCCAGCCGAAACGAAAAAATACTGCTGTTTCAAGCGAAGCAGACGACCTTCGTAAAAGGTATCTTCCGGATATAAAATTGTGGAAATTCGCTCAACTGACTGCTTGTACTCTACAGCCTTGAGATAATCACCTTTGTTGAAAGACGATAGATCAAATTCGCGCTGCGATGGTTCAGCGTTCCAAAGCCTTAAGGTGTTGACAGTATTATTATGGTAGCCGATCATTGGAACGTCATAAGGAACAGCCAAAACATCTTCGCAGTTGTCAAGACGGAATTTCAGCCTGCCATCAACCTCTTCCCAACTTACAGTGCCGCCAAATTTGACCGAAACGGCTTTATCAGTTTTACGGAATTCCCAGATGTAACCATCTTTGAGCCAATTATCAGGCAGCTCCACCTGGTGTTTGTTAACAACTTTTTGTTCAAACAGCCCATAGCGATATCTGATCCCGCAGCCATGACCTGGTAATCCAAGTGATGCCAGTGAATCTAGAAAGCAGGCTGCCAGCCGCCCCAGTCCACCGTTGCCAAGGCCGGCATCAGGCTCTTCTTGTTCAAGTTCATCAAGATCAATCCCAAGCTCCGCCAGGGCTTCCTGACAGACTTCCTTAATACCAAGGTTAATTAGATTCATACCCATCAATTTACCGAGGAGAAACTCCATCGAGAAATAGTAAACTTGCTTTACAGCGCTTTCGCTATACTTGCGGTTAGTTTGAATCCAGTTCTGGCTGATATAATCCCGAATAAATCCGCCAAGCGCGGTGTGCTTGTCATGAAGGGTGGCTTCGTCCAAACTTTTACCATGCATTGTCTGTAATTTATGCATAAAGATCGCCTTAAATTTCTCCTTGGCGTCCTCTTTCCGATCACTTAATTCTTTTAGATTATCCATGAGCACCTCCGTATCATGACTGTTGATGACTAACTATAATATAAGATACCCTTCGGTTTGCGGGCTGCAAACTCCTTCTATATTATGGAATTTTAACAAGTTGTTTACACTTTTCAAATGACTGTTCCCTTTTCAATAACAAGCGGATAATTAACTTCACCCTTCAGCCATTTTTCGGCTGATATGGAGACATCTTTATCACAAATAACATTCTCTAGCTTGGCATTAGCTCCGATTGTACACTTTTGCATAATAATACTATCCTTAATATAGGCACCAAGTTCGACTTTGACACCCCGAAACAAAATGCTATTTTCAACTGTTCCCTCAATAACACATCCGTTTGCAATCATGGCATTAGCGATGTGAGCATTTTCTTTATACTTTACAGGCGCTTCATCTTTAACTTTGGTATAGATTGGACCTGATTTAAAAAATAGCTCTTGCCACCTGTCCGGTTTTAAAAGCTCCATATTCTGATGGTAGTAACTTGCTACAGAATGAATCCTGCCCATAAACCCTTTATAGGGATAACCGTAAATAGCCAACTTGCCAACATTTTTTACGATTCCGTCCATCAAGAAGTCGGTACCGCCCCGCGCAGCGCAGTCAGTAATCAGATCAATTAATGTCGTCTTGGCCATGAGGTACATCTTCATCGATACTTTTCGGCTTTCCTGCCTGGAAGGATTTACTGCCATGTCAACGATCCGGCCATCTGCATCACAGTCCACGATGGCACAATGCTTAAAGTCATCCTGCTGAATCTCTTGTTCTTTGTATAAAACAGTAATATCCGCTTGCTTGGCTTGGTGAAACTGAAACGCTTTTTTAAAGTTAAGATTACAAATAGTATTACTGCCGGCAATTAATACATACTGCTGCCGGCTGCTTTTTATATAATCAAGATTTCGATAGAAATTCTCAATATCGCCAGAACCGCAGGGCTGAGTCTCTGCCGGCGGCAGAATGAATAGCCCGTCGCGTTTACGGGCTAAATCCCACTCTTTCCCAGACCGCAGGTGATCCATAAGTGCCCGGTATTTACTCAGCACCAAAATTCCAACATTTTGGATGCCGGAATTGACCATACTAGATAAAATGAAATCAATAACCCGGTATCGCCCTGCAAAAGGAACAGCCGCCAACGGGCGATGCTTGGTAACCTCACGCAGCAGTTCCTCGCTCTCATTTAAATTGATAATTCCCATGACATTTTGCATTGATAAGCCTCCCTAGTAAATTTTCCGCCCCACGCATCTGCTAGCCAACATTCTTTTTAGGAATGACCCCTTCAGGCCCCCATTCCATCCCCCGCCCAATGACAGCGTTCTCGGCAACGACTGTTATGTCCGGACTCATGCTCGATCCGGCCCAGCCTACCCGGGCTCCCTCTTCAACAACGACACGCTTGCCAATAATGGCTTGATAAGTTTGCACACCTGCTCCAATATTCACATACGGCATTACAATCGACTTGATAATCCTTGCTCCTTCGCCAATACAAACCCCCGGGAAGATTACCGAATCCTCGACCTCGCCCAAAATCAAACACCCCTCGCTGATCAGTGAGCGGCTTACTTTGGCACCAGCCGCAATATAGTGAGGCGGCCGCGTAGGATTGACCGAATAAATCCTCCAATCAGGATTATAGATATCAAGCTGAGGCTCCTCAGCCAATAAATCCATATTTGCTTCCCAGAAACTGTCGACAGTACCGACATCCTTCCAATAGCCTTGAAACGGATAAGCAAATAGGCGATGACCTTCCCCAAGCATCTTAGGAATGACATTCTTACCAAAGTCATGGCTAGAGGTGAAATCATTACTGTCTTCCTCCAGATGTTTTTTAAGGTGTTTCCAATTGAAAATATAGATTCCCATGGAGGCTAAATTGCTGTTAGGATTAGCTGGTTTTTCCTGAAAATCGGTGATTCGGCCTGTATCGGCGGTACTCATGATTCCAAACCGACTTGCTTCATTCCAAGGCACTTCAAGTACCGAAATGGTGGCATCAGCCTTTTTTGCCTTATGATAATCAATCATTTTGGCATAATCCATTGTGTAGATATGGTCACCTGACAGCACCAGCACATAGCTGGGGTTATAGCGTTCAATAAAATGGATATTTTGCCATATGGCATCAGCCGTCCCTTTATACCACTCGGCCCCGCTCTCTTTAGTATACGGCGGCAGCGTAAATGCACCGCCATCCCTGTGATCTAAATCCCAAGCACTGCCAAGCCCGATATAGCTATTTAAGGCAAATGGCTGGTACTGGGTTAGAACACCCACTGTGTCGATTTGGGAATTACGGCAATTGCTTAACGTGAAATCAATAATACGATATTTGCCGCCAAACGGCACAGCTGGTTTGGCTACTTTTTTGGTCAACAGTCCCAATCGGCTCCCTTGCCCACCAGCCAAAATCATTGCGATACACTCTTTTTTACGCATAATACCCTCCCTAACTCTAAAAAGATGCACTCTATATTGCTATGCGCCCTCAGCGGCGTATAACACATTATGAAAAAGTTTTTTTAAATATTCGTCTTTTAAAAAATTAAAGACCTCCTGTTGTAGAATGATAATCTCTACAACAGGAGGTCTTTTCCCCTTCTCTAAGTCTCACTTTATTTCCACTCTTTAATTTTAGCTATGTATGATCCGGCAAAATCCATTACACTTGTACCGCTGGCTGCAGCATCGTCCGGTGTTAAGGTGATTACTTTCTGGTCATCATAATAAATGGTACAGTTCGTGCCATCACTTTCGGTGATAAACTTATCATCCGAGTAATCAGCAAGCTGACTTAACCTATAGAGCGTTCCCGCTGCAAAGTAGGCCCGGAGTAAAGGCTTATACCCATCAAATGTTGCCGTTATAGGCGGTAACTTCCATTCGCCATCAAGAATTTGGGCTGAATTTCCCTCCTCGAGCAAGACAACCTGCGGCCTAATCTTGGCCTCATCCATATATTTCTTTACTAACGCCACTCTGGCCCGCCCTTCCGGATGGTCAGAGAATAAATTCTGTTGATACTTTTGATTAAGCTCGGATAATTTTTGTAAGCCCATTACCATACTGTAAGGGTTATACCCTGCCTTGTACGAATGGAGGAAGCCTAACTTATCGGATTCGCGCTCATCATCCCGACTATAACCCGCCATAATGGCGTTAAGAGCCAGGTTTTGGAGCAGAACACCATTACTCCCGAAAACTGCGCCAAACAAGATCCCCATCCCTAAGCTTTTTTCCATTTGCTTAACTGTGTGGCGTTCTGTTATGTGGCCAATTTCATGGCCGATAACTCCGGCCAGTTCGTCATCGGACGGCATCAGATCAACTAACCCTTGAAAAACATAGACATAGCCCCCCGGTGCGGCCAATGCATTGACTTCTTTAGAATTAAGGACTTTAAAGCTATACGTCAAACTTTTACGGTCACTCACAGCAACCATACTCTGGCCGATCCTGTTCACTCGTTCCTGTAATTCACGATCCTCGACAAGGCCATATTGCTTTTCAAGCTGCTGGGCAACATCACGGCCAATAGCGACTTCCTGTTTTGTGCTAATTAGGGAAAATGCTTCAGCCTTAGGCAAACCGGCCATATTCAAGGCAAAAACAAAACAAATTAGTAAGGCTATGACCCGGCGTAAACATTGCGGCATCCTATCACTTCCTCTATTGTAAATCTATTCTATTATTCTACCAATAACTATTTAAATCCTTTCTAAAGCCCTATCCATCATATTCCATATGGGTTATTTATTATTTAAGTTACTATTAATAGGAAATTTTATTGCAATTATGCAGGTATTATGCTGTAAATATAGTATAATATATGTATTATTGTTTTAATAAATGCTGCATATAACGAAAGGCAGGTGAATCATATCGAACTAACACCTCGACAAAGCACTATCTTGGATATTGTAAAAACCTACGGCCCGATTACCGGCAATCAGATTGCTGAAAAAGTGAATCTGAGCCGGGCGGCGCTGCGGCCGGATTTAGCCATTTTAACACGTTCCGGACTCCTCGGTGCAAGGCCGAGAGTTGGTTATTACGTTACCGGAAAGAACCCTACTGACCTGATTGCCTCGACCCTTGGCCGCTTTCGGGTTGGCGAAATCCACTCTATACCAATTGTAGTGCGAGAAAACTGTTCTGTTTATGACGCTATTGTCACAATGTTTATTGAAGACGTCGGCACAGTGTTCATCGTATCTGAGGGAAGCTGCCTAGAAGGGGTAGTATCACGCAAAGACCTCCTGAAATCGACTATGGGCGGGAAAAATATCAGTGACATGCCAGTCACTGTTGTCATGACCCGTATGCCCAATATCATTGTAACCTCACCGCAAGAATCAGTATTGCGGGCCGCTCAAAAGCTCATCACCCACCAGGTAGATTCACTGCCTGTTGTTGATGCAGTACAAGTCAACGGCAAGGAAAAGCTCCAAGTAGTCGGGCGATTTACCAAAACCAACATCACCCGTCTATTCGTTCAACTTGTGGAAAATAAAGAATAAGGTTCGCATTTGATATAATTGCAAAAGGAGGAATCGCAATTAATCTTAAATTACATAGCCGCTCCCCCATCGTGTATATATTATCAGATTCCATCGGTGAAACAGGCGAGATGCTAGTCAAAGCAGCTGCCAGTCAATTTGACGCAGGTCATATTGACATGCGCCGCGTTCCTTATTTGATTTCCACCCGTCAGGTAGAAGAAGCACTGCTGGAGGCCCACGAAGCCCATGCAATCGTTGTTTATACCTTGGTACGTCCTGATCTTACGGCCTTTTTAGAAGAAAAAGCCCATGATCTGGGGCTGACGACTGTCGATGTAATGGGCCCTATGGTCAAGGCCATTAATCAAGTTGCCCATACCAAACCTAAAAACCAACCAGGTCTTCTTCGCAAAATTGATGAAGAGTATTTCAATAAAATAGAGGCCCTTGAATTTGCTGTTAAATTCGACGACGGCAAAGAACCACGCGGTCTACTAAGAGCCGATATTGTCATTACCGGTGTCTCGCGAACTTCTAAAACACCACTGTGTATTTATCTTGCTCATCAAGGATTAAAAGCGGCCAATATGCCGCTCGTTCCCGAAGTACCACCACCGCAGGAATTATTCCAGGTCTCACCCCGTAAAGTAGTCGGCCTGACAATAAAACCAGCGTTGCTTTTTGAGATACGCAAAGAACGCCTAAAGGCCATGGGCTTGGCCCAAACCGCCGACTATGCGAACTATGAAAGAATTCTAGAAGAATTGGAATATGCCGACAGAATTATGCGTAGAATAGGCTGTCCGGTCATTGATGTCACCAACAAGGCTACCGAGGAAACAGCCGCCAAGGTCCTTGAATTTTACCGTAAAGGAAAAGGAGAAGATCGCTAGTGTCAATTAAGTATGTATACCTATTTCAGGAAGGCAGCGCCGATATGCGTGTGCTATTGGGAGGCAAAGGAGCAAATTTAGCCGAGATGACTAACATCGGCCTGCCTGTACCTCCGGGAATGACGATTACAACCGAAGCTTGCCGCCAGTATTATAAAGCAGGCCAACAGCTTCCGGCCGGTTTAGAAGATGAAGTCCGCCGCAATCTAATTACACTTGAACAGCAAACAGGCAAGAAATTTGGCGACATAACGAATCCGCTGTTGGTATCAGTACGCTCTGGGGCCGTATTTTCGATGCCCGGCATGATGGATACCATCTTAAATCTTGGCCTAAACGAACAGACTGTCCAAGGTTTGGCTAAAAACACCGGTAATCTCCGCTTTGCCTATGATGCTTACCGGCGCTTTATCCAAATGTTCTCCGATGTTGTGCTTAATATTGAAAAACATGACTTTGAATTTATCTTAAGCCGGCAAAAGGACCGGCAGGGCATTACATATGACCAAGAGCTGACTCCGGAATCGCTGCGCGACATTATTGACGCTTATAAAGAACTTGTCGAGCAGAAAGCCGGCCGCTCCTTCCCGGAAGACCCGATGGAGCAGCTGTTTATGGCCCTGGAAGCCGTTTTCCGCTCCTGGAATAACGACCGAGCTATTATCTACCGCAACCTGAATAAAATCGACCACGAACTTGGCACAGCCGTCAACATTCAATCGATGGTATTTGGGAATATGGGTAACGACTGCGGAACTGGCGTAGCCTTTACTAGAAACCCGTCGACTGGTGAAAACCTATTATATGGTGAATACTTAACCAATGCCCAGGGCGAAGATGTTGTCGCTGGAATCCGGACTCCACAACCAATTTCAAAATTAAAAGATGAGATGCCGGAAATTTTCACCCAGTTCTCTCAAATCGCCAATACCCTGGAAAAACACTATCGCAACATGCAGGATATCGAATTTACCATTGAAAAAGGTAAACTTTTTATGCTGCAAACCAGAAACGGCAAACGCACTGCCCATGCAGCGGTAAAAGTAGCCCACGACCTGGTAATCGAGGGCTTGATTAGCAAGCAAGATGCTATTCTGCTCGTTGAACCAGGACAACTGGACCAACTGCTGCACCGTCAGATTGATAGTTCTATAAAACTCAATGTTGTAGCTACAGGCTTACCGGCCTCACCTGGGGCAGCGTCCGGCACAGTGGTATTTGACGCCGACACCGCGGAAATGCAAGCAAAAGCCGGCAAAAAAGTCCTGCTCGTGAGAACTGAGACCACACCTGACGATATTCACGGCATTGTTACAGCCCAAGGCGTTTTGACCAGCCGGGGCGGCATGACAAGTCACGCGGCCGTTGTGGCCCGCGGCATGGGAAAACCTTGTGTCTGCGGCTGTGATGCCCTAAAGATTGATTACACCAACCGTCAGCTCACGATAGGCAATTTGACAATTAAAGAAGGCGAGGCCCTCTCTATTGACGGCTCCACCGGACGGGTAATCATCGGTGATGTTCCAATGAAAGACCCGGTACTTTCCCCTGAATACCTGGAACTGCTCACATGGGCTGATGAATTGAAACACCTTGTGGTACGGGCCAACGCCGATACCCCGGAAGATGCTCTGAAGGCCCGAGAATTTGGCGCAAAAGGAATTGGGTTAACTCGTACCGAGCATATGTTTATGGAACAAGCGCGTCTGCCTTTTGTTCAGAAAATGATTCTGGCCGAAACACTGGAAGAACGCCAAGAGGCACTCTCCCACCTGCTGCCAATTCAGGAAGGCGATTTCTATGGTATCTTAAAAGCCATGGAAGGTTATCCTGTTTGTATTCGTCTGCTTGACCCACCTCTTCATGAGTTTTTGCCGAGCATGGAAGAACTGCTTATCGAAACGACCCGTCTGCGTACATCAGGCGAGAACCCAGCTCTTCTAGCCAAACAAGCGATCATGCTGAAGAAGGTTAAACAGCTTCATGAATTTAACCCGATGCTTGGCCATCGTGGCTGCCGATTAGGCATCACCTTCCCAGAAATTTACGAAATGCAAATACGGGCCATCTTTAATGCTGCTGCTCGCTTGACCAAAGAGGGCTACACGGTATTACCTGAAGTAGAAGTTCCCCTTACCCTTAGCAAGGAAGAAATGGTCTTCTTTAAAGAAAAGATTGACCAGATTGCTAAAGAGGTCATGACTGAAGGCAAGGTCAGCTTCCACTATACCAGCGGCACTATGATTGAATTGCCGCGAGCTGCCCTGCTAGCTGACGAACTTGCTGAGTCTGCAGAGTTCTTCAGCTTTGGCACCAACGACCTAACTCAAACTTGCCTCGGCTTCAGCCGCGACGATGCCGAAGGAAAATTCCTGCCTGACTACCTGAGACTGAAGATCCTCAAAGACAATCCTTTTGCCGTACTTGACCGCAAAGGTGTTGGCAAATTGATGAAAATTGCCGTCGAAGGCGGCCGGAAAACACGACCAAATCTCCTCATCGGCATTTGCGGCGAACATGGCGGTGACCCAAGCTCAGTCGAATTCTGTCATCAAATTGGTCTGGATTTCGTCAGCTGCTCACCCTATCGGGTACCCATTGCCCGCTTAGCTGCAGCCCAAGCAGCCGTAAGCCAAGGCGAAAACTTCGGCACAAGATAATAATGTAAAAGAACCCCAGAAGGCGTTTAATCACCTTCTGGGGTTCTTTTCGCTGCCCAAGCCCACATCTTTAACAGTAGTGCCGTATACCGACCTGTACCAAGCACAGTTGCTAAAGCAGCGCCTTGCTTGTTGTGAACTTCTTGCTGAAACTGGAACAAGCCAGCTTTTACATCTTCATATAATAGTTCCGGCATATCTCGTTGGAGTACACCCAAAAATATCAGCAGATAATCAAGACTCTCCTGTAACCTCTGGAGACTTTCCTCCTGATCAGCCTGGCGGATAAAATAGGCTTTAGCATTTAATACCTGCGTAATAGCCTTGATGAGCGAGGCACAGTTTCCGCCCTCAACGGCTACTGGAACAACTTGGATACAATCATCCTGCTGCTCAATTCCCGCCAGCAGCAGCCCCCGGTAATACTTACTGCGCGGCTCCAGCAACAGTGGATACCGCTCGGCAAGTGTTGCTCCCAAATCAAGCAGGGCCGCAGCATTGCCTTCTTTGATCTCAAGTTCCAACTCCATGATGGGTTCACGTTGATCATCGACAATAATCTCACCGCGGTCGGCGGCTGCTTCAACAAGACTGCCGTCAGCTGTTTTTATCAGCAGTGTGCGTCGTTCAAATCGGGTGATAAAGAGTAGTTCAAGCTTATCATCACCAACTGTCTCCCGAAGCTTCTCACCAATCGGTGTCGTTAAAAAGGGCTCAACGCTGGCCGCACAGTCTTCGACAACAATATTCCACTCCTGGCGGGTATGAAGCCCACCAGCTGATGACCCGCACCCCTTTACTGTTGAAACCCACCGTCCGCCTTCGCGGCGAATACGATAAGCCAGTTTGGCCTTCCTGAGCGCATGCCGGGGAGTATCATAGTAACTCGCCTCTAATGTATCATGACAAATCGAATCAGGAT
>JAQWAQ010000100.1 GCA_028707635.1 Negativicutes bacterium | reverse complement strand
GTTTAATAATGCCGATGTTGTTACAACGATTACTGTGCTGGAAAGACGGCTGACACCCTGCTTACCAGCTGCAGACGAAACAACGGCGTTTGCTGTTCTAAAGCAGCCGCTTGACGCACTAAAAAATGAGGAGATCAAGGGTGAAATAGCCGATACATTAGTGCTGCGCAAGCAGCTAGTCAACGATAATTTGTCAATTATCGTTAGGCAGCATGGCGATATTGAAAGGCTTGAGGAGCTTGGGCTAGAGTGGCCTGCGTTATTTGCAGACTTAGAGTGGCTGAACGATGTAGCACCACACCTAGTGCCGACTCGTGACTATTTTGTCATCAATCGCGGTGAACGACGCGGCTGGGATCCCATGTTTTATCCAGAGTCAGGTCATGGTATTGAACCTCAATATTTGCGGCCGGTTCTTAAAACACCGCGCAGTATTACAGGGCTGATTGCCAGCCCGGATGCCACGGCATTCTGCTGCTCGCGGCATATAGGTGAGTTAGCGGCCAATGGTCATTTGGGCGCCCTGACCTGGATAAGACGCTTTGAACAAGGCGTGAATAAAACAGGCAAGCCGCTGGCCGAAGTGTTGGCGCGGTCAGGTTATCATTGGTACGAGATGAGAGATGATACTACCGCAGATTTAGTTGCTTTTATGAATTATGATGAGCGTATTTTCATTGCAAAATTACGCGAGCGCAGTTTTGTCAATCAGCGATTGATCAGGCTAACGCGTCGTAGTCAGGATGTAGATACTGAACTATGTCATGCACTGCTGAATTCGATTCTGGGTATTTTTTACATTGAGGCCATGGGGTTTGGTCGTGGGCTGGCAGCATTGGATCTTAGTTCAAATAAATTGTCCAGCGGGTTTAGGATGTTAGATCCGGTTGTTATTACCGCTGCGCAACGGCAGCAGATTCTGAATGACTTTGCTCCACTTTTAACGCGTCGGGTACTTCCGGCGCTGGCGGAAATCGACCAAGCGGATAGAATTCGTTTTGATAGCACTGTGCTGGCAGCCTATGGCTTAGAACGATACTACGATAGTATCAAGCGGGCGTTTTGCAATCTTTATAGAATTCGGCGTACAGTAAAACAATAGGATGCCCAGTAAACAAGTGATTGCCGCTTTAACGCTGTCTAGGAGAAGCCGGCCAAGCCGCGGTGGAGATTGTTGTTGCCTAGAATGCTTATCCAGGCTATAATTTTAGTGTTAGATGGCTTCGATTAAAGGGAACTTCGGGAATCCTGCAGCTGGCAGGATTCTAATTTTTTACGATAAGAAAGTATGACTTCTTACAGCAAGTTTACGAGGTGCTTAATGAGAGTTTTTATTGCTGAAAAACCCAGTATGGGGGCAGAGCTTGCGAAGTGCCTACCAGGCCCGATAAGTCGCAAAGACGGTTATATTATTACAGGCGATGGTGTGGTTACGTGGGGTTTTGGCCATATTCTCCGTCAGGCTGAACCGGGTGAGTATGATAAGAAATATGAAAAATGGCGATTGGAAGACTTGCCGATTATTCCGGAGAATTGGAAGTTATTTGTTGCGGACTCTTGTCAAAAACAGTTCGGTATTATTAAAGGGCTATTAGAGCAGGCGACGGAAGTTGTCCATGCCGGTGACCCTGATCGTGAAGGACAGTTGTTAATTGATGAGGTCTTGGATTATTTAGGCAATCGAAAGCCGGTGCAGCGCATTCTGTTAAATGCGCTTGATGAAAAAAGCATAAAAAAGGCCATCGTCAGCTTGCGAGATAACCAGGAATTTCATAACCTCAAACAGTCAGCGTTAGCGAGATCGCGGGCTGACTGGCTAATTGGCATGAACTTGTCACGGGCCTATACGTTAGCTGCCCGGCGGGCCGGGCATCAGGTTACTTTGCCGGTCGGCAGGGTAAAGACGCCGACGCTAGCCCTTGTCGTTCGGCGTGAACGGGAGATTGAAGGTTTCGATCAGGCAACCTACTTCACTGTAAAAGCCGAGTTTCAGCACGAAAACGGCTCGTTTATCGCTTATTGGAAGCCTAAGGAAGAACAGGCCGGGTTGGATCATGAGGGACGACTGGCTGATCAGGCAATCGCCGATTTGCTGATTGGCGGCTTTAGTTCTGCTGCACAGCCAGGAATCATTGCGCTTTGCGAGACAACCGAAAAGAAAGAGTCGCAGCGGCTGCCTGTTTCCTTGTCAACGTTGCAAGTAATGGCCGGGAAAAAATTTGGTTATGATCCTCAGACTGTGCTGGATACAGCGCAAAAGCTGTATGAAAAGAAACTGACGACGTATCCTCGTTCTGATTGTGAATTTTTACCTGAATCCCAGCAGGTTGATGCTGAAGTGATTCTTGGCAACCTACGGGATCTTAATCATAAAGAGTTAGCGGCGTGGGCGGCGGACGCTGATTTTACAATCAAAAGCCGCGCCTGGAATGATAAAAAAATTACGGCTCATCATGCCATTATTCCCACAACTGTAAAATGTAATTTTTCGACGTTGAGTGAAACCGAACGCAATCTTTATTTTCTGATTGCGCAAACCTATATCGCGCAGTTTTATCCGGTGCATGTTTATGATCAAACGCGCATTGAGGTCGACTACACTGGTGAACGCTTTACGGCTAGCGGCCGAATTGTCTTGGAGCCTGGCTGGAAGACATTGTATGGTGCCGAAGCCGATGAAGGCAAAGATGAGGATGGCGGCGTACTGCCGGCCATGCAAAAAGGCGATGCCGCTGCTCTTGTTAAGGCTTGGGCCGATAAAAAGGCGACCAAACCACCCGTCCGATTTACGGCAACAACATTATTGGCGGCCATGAAGGAAATTCATAAATATGTCAAAGACGCCGAGCTTAAAAAACAGCTCAAAGATGTTTCTGGGATTGGCACCGAAGCAACTCGGGCTACAATTATTAAAGAGCTTGTTGATCGTGGCTTTTTGCGGGAAGAAAAAAAGAAGAAATACCTTTGCCCGACGAGCTCTGCCTATCTACTTATTGATACTCTTCCTGATGAGCTGACTTATCCTGATTCGACGGCTATCTGGGAAGATATTTTGCATAAAATGGCGGGCGGTAATGAAAGTCTTCATTCGTTTTTGCAGCAGCAAGCCCAGTTTGCATCACAACTATGTGCTGCGGCAGTGACCTTGAGTATCCCTTTAAATGGTGAACATACCTGTCCGCAATGCGGTAAGGGTGTATTGCAGGCGAGGAATGGTAAGAACGGGAAGTTTTGGGGCTGTTCGAGCTATCCGGTTTGTAAGGCGGCATATAATGATGCTGATGGACAACCCCAGAAACCGGAATATCCCTGTCCGCGGTGCCAGAAAGGTGAGCTTAAGCTTCGTAATGGCAAGAACGGGCCATTTTGGGGCTGCAGCAAGTATCCTGAGTGTAAGACGACTTGCTCTGATGATCAGGGTAAGCCCAAGCTTCCTGTACAACGCGTTGCGCTAAATACATAACTGCAAGAAATCGCCTGTTGTGTGGAAAGCTATTGCTAAAGAGGAAAAGAGAATATTTCATATATAGGAGAGAAAATTATGAGCGAATCGTTCACAAAGCTTGGTCTAAACGCCTCGTTGGTCAGTGGCCTTGAAGCGCTTGGTTTGACTGACCCCACCCCAGTCCAGCAGCAAGTCATTCCCGTGGCTTTAACAGGGAAGGATGTTGTTGGCCAGTCAGCCACAGGAACCGGTAAAACACTGGCCTATCTACTGCCGCTGTTTGAAAAAATCGCTACTGCTAAACATGAGGTACAGGCCATGGTTTTGGCACCAACCCACGAGTTGGCGAGTCAAATTCATCAACAAATTGTGAGCTTGGCTGATCAATCAGGCTTGCCAGTGACTTCGACGTTGCTGATTGGTAATGTCAACATCGCGCGCCAGATTGACAAGCTGAAAGAGAAACCGCAGATTATCGTCGGTTCGAGCGGAAGAATCTTGGAATTGATCCAGAAGAAAAAGCTAGCCGCGCCGACTGTGCGGACGATTGTTCTCGACGAAGCCGACCGCCTGCTTGATGAGAATAACCTTGAAAGTGTTAAGGCGGTCATTAAGACGACGCTGCGTGACCGCCAGCTTATGATGTTTTCAGCAACAATGCCAGCCGCCATTATAGCCAAGGCGAAAGAGCTGATGCAGGATCCCGTTATCCTTAAATTAAAAGAGCAGACCAGTGTACCGCAGGATATTAATCATATCTATTTTATCAGCGACCAGCGGGATAAAATCGAAATGCTGCGCAAGCTAGTCAGACACCTTGAAATTGAACGCGCGCTGGTTTTTATTAATAAAGGTGACCAGATCGAAACAACGGTAGAAAAGCTTAACTATCATGGGCTAAAGGCAGCGGCGATTTATGGCGACGCCAATAAGCTTGGCCGCAAAGCAGCCCTCGACGGGTTTCGCACAGGGAAAGTTCAGTTGCTGATCGCATCTGACCTGGCAGCCCGCGGACTGGATATACAGGGTGTGACCCATGTGTTTAATCTTGATATGCCTGAAACGCCGCATGTGTATCAACACCGGGTGGGTCGTACTGGGAGGGCCGGTCAAAGCGGGACGGCAGTAACCCTTGTGACCGCCAAGGAAGCCGAGCGTTTGGAAGCTTTCGAGCAGGCTTTAAGCATCACGATTACCAAGAAAGCTTTATCGCATGGTCAAGTGTTTGAGAGAAGAGGTAAGAAAAGACAGTAGGTTACATGCTAGAGTAGTAGGTGCTTTCAATTGAATGCCGGATGCCCTTTTGTTTTTTGCTATCATGCTTATAATTGGTTACGACAGGCCGGGCCATTGAATACAATGGATTAAAAGCAGATATAGCTGAAAAAGTGAGGGAGCAAGATGGGGTTTATCAGGATTTTGAAGGATGATCTTGTATGCTACAGGATAGTTCAAAATGGTTGCCCTTCTAGTGAATATGGATCCCAATTGGCTGAGGCAATTGCCGGGCTTTATCGGCCCTTAGCGGCACGGTTATCTTTTTCGCGGCGCGGCATTCGTTTTGAAAGAAAAGACTATATTTCCTGGGAAATCGAGTTAAAAAATGGACAGGTTCATTGTTACCTTATCTGTCCTGAGCGGTTAGCCCGGTTTTTAGCCTTGAAGATTCATCACGTCTGGGGAAATGCCACTATTGAACAGGTTCGTATGCCTGCTGGCTTTGACTATGATAAGGCGGCAGGCTGTGAATTAAGATATAAGCGACAGGATATTTTTTCGCTCAATACAGATGATGAAACCGGTACTGTTGAAATGGCTCGAAAGATCGCTCAAGGGCTCACTGGTCAGGATAGGGCGGTTGTGCAAGTAATTTTTGAACCAATTAATCAGATTCATTGGAAAGGCCGCGCTTGTTCAACATATTCGAAGTTCTTGCGGGGACGCATGACTATGCCATCACACATTGAAAAGGGGCTGTTGGGGCGCTGCTTTTCCGGGTCTTTATTTGCGGAGATGATTCGTCTAGTGTTCAAGGCATCAGGCTGTCAGTCAATTTCAGAGCATAATGAACCGACAGCCGAATCGCGCTTGTTGCTGTTACGCAAGGCTGCCGATCCGAGGAAGCCCGAGGGCCTTGTTGTTCGAACTTTTATCAGAATTGCCGTCCAGTCACCTGATCAGGCCAAGGTAGGAAGAACAATTAATGCCATCGTTGTGGCCTATAAGCAGCTCAATCGTGATAATGAACTTAGCCGCAGTGATGAAAGTTCTTATAAACGAAAATTTATCAAGGATATTAATCTGCGCCGTCCGCCGTATTTTCGGATGAACGGCAATATGATGAGCTTGAAAGAATGTACCAAGTTAATGGACTTGAATTAGGTGTGGTGTCTGTTTAGGGTTCAAACTCGTGCGAGAAATCTGCGCGGGTTTATTTAATTGAATAATTGAAGAGGATAAATTATTAAAAAAGGTGAAAAATAATTCAATAAGTTTATTCTGTTGTCAGAATACTTTTGTTTTAAACTAATGGACAAATTTAACAAAACAAAGCTTTCCGGCAAATAAAATGTAGCATAATTGGATTATCAGTAGTAAATATGATGCATTTATCGTGAGAACCCTTTAATTAAGTAGCCTTTTACGTTAAGTAGCGTTTTGTTAATACTGTATACAAAGTTTTTTAGGTATGATAAAATTAGGGTAATGAATAATTAAATAATATATAAGGGGTGTTGAATATGAGAATAGAACACGATTTCTTAGGGGAATTACAAATACAGGATGATGCTTATTATGGCGTTCAAACTATGCGGGGCATGGAAAATTTTAGAATTACCGGTCAGAAACTTGACTCTGATTTCATTGTTGCGCTGGCAAAGGTGAAAAAAGCCGCTGCTAAGGCTAATATGGCAACAGGTCGCCTAGAGAAGGTTATCGGCGACGCTCTCGTTGCTGCTGCCGATGAGATCATCAGTGGAAAGCTTCACGATCAGTTCCCGGTTGATCCTATTCAAGGTGGTGCCGGAACTACGATCAACATGAATATCAATGAGGTTCTCTGTAATCGCGCGTTGGAGCTTCTTGGTGATAAAAAAGGAAATTATGACCGTGTTTCACCAAATAACCATGCGAACATGGCACAATCTACTAATGATGCATTTCCAACGGCGATAAAGGTTTGTACGATTCACAAAGGCCGCATACTTATGGCTGCTCTCCGGAATTTAGCAGATGCTCTCGATGAGAAGGGTGTTGAGTTTAAGCATATCCTTAAGATGGGCCGCACCCATCTGCAAGATGCTATTCCTGTGACACTTGGCCAGGAAATGGCTTCCTATGCATCAGCAGTACGTCGTGGAGCTGGTCGGGTAGAAAATGCGCTGCGCAACCTGTATGCAGTCAATATGGGGGCTACTGCAATTGGCACAGGCCTTAATGCTGAACCTGAATATATCGTTGAAGTGGCTAAACAACTAGCCCAAATTACCGATGAACCGTTTGTGACAGCTGATAATTTGATCGATGCGACCAATAATACGGATGGTTTTGCCGATGTTTCATCAGCTCTTAAAGTGACCGCACTTGTTTTAATAAAAATGGCAAATGATTTCCGTCTTATGGCATCAGGACCGCGCTGCGGCTTGCATGAACTTGATCTTCAACCCCGCCAGCCAGGATCATCCATTATGCCAGGCAAGGTAAACCCGGTTATTCCAGAGGTTCTTAACCAAACTTGCTATCAGGTTATTGGTAATGATTTGGCTGTTACCTTGGGCGTTGAAAATGGTCAATTTGAACTTAATGTAATGGAACCTGTTATGGCGTTTAATATCTTTAATTCGCTTTCTTATATGACAAATGCAGTTAATACCTTCACCAATCTTTGTGTTAAGACTGTGAAGGCAAATGAAGAGCAATGTGCTGAATGGCTTGATAAGAGTGTTGGTATTATTACCGCCTTGTTGCCGCATATCGGCTATGAGAACTCTTCGATGTTGGCTAAAGAAGCCTATAAAACGGGCCGCCCTGTCCGCCAAATTATTTTGGAAAAGGGTCTGTTAACCCAGCAAGCAATGGATATTATCCTCTCGCCAGAGGAAATGACCAGACCGGGGATTGCCGGCAAGCAGCTCCTTAAAGATTAACAGAAGAATATTTGCTCTGCACATGGCAATAATAATGTTAGATTATACCTGTGAGGAGAGAATTAGCAGTGAATGTTAAGAGTGGATTAGAGATTGTGCGGTTACACCACGAATATAATGCTAGAATCAATGAACTCGAGGAGGCTGCAACAAAGTTAGGCGGTTATGGTTATACTCAAGCTCTTCTCGAGGAACAAATGACCAAGTTGCGCGCTGATCTCACTCTACTTGAAGATACACGCTTTCAGGCACTCGCCCCTGTCATTGTGGTGACATCATCACTGGGTGCTGCGGCAAGAGAAGTCCCGGATTAATTAATCCGGGACTTCTCTATTTGCTTCAGACAATGCCCATTTAATAATGGTCGGCAATGTGATAGAATAATTATAATGATAATAAGTGATGGGTGAAGGTATGGATGAAAAAAATGTTGGGTTTGGTTATTTAAAAAACATTCCGGTTTTCGCCGCATTGCCGGATGAGTTGTTAAAGAGTATTCATGCGAAAACAATTGATCGGTTATACCGTAAGGGGACTGTGATTTTTTTCGAGGGCGATCCTGGCGCAGGCTTTCATTATGTAAAAACAGGTAAAGTCAAAATCGTCAAAATGACTGATGATGGTCGGGAACATATCATTAAAATTTTAGGTGCAGGCGACCTTTTTGCTGAAGTACTGCTGTTTAACAACCGTCCTTATCCGGCTACTGCCGTAGCGGTTGAAGATTCGGCTATTGGGGTTATTAAAAACATTGATCTGGAGAAGCTGGTTCTTTCGAGTAATTTGTTGGCACTTGAACTTATTAAGGCCCTAAGCCAACGTCTCTTATATACTCAGCAGAAAATAAAAAACCTGGCGCTGAACGATGTTACAGCTCGTACAGCTGAAGTGCTGTTGCGATTAGGGCGTGAGCAGGGCCAGAAAAATGGCGGACGAATTGATATCATGCTTGATTTATCACGCCAGGATTTGGCCAGTCTTGTTGGGACGACTCGTGAAACGGTAACAAGAACACTGGCTGCTCTAAAGAGGGATGGACTAATTGACTTTACTGGACAGAAGATTATGCTGATTAAACCTGATCAGCTTTTAAGGCTCATACCATAATAATAGTAAATCCCGGCGCCTAGGCGCCGGGATTTACTATTATTTTCCGAAGATGGCTTTTAAGTCTTCGTCTGGTGTTGTAATCAACTTTAGGCCGAATTTTTCGCTCAAAACGCCGAGAACGTTCGGAGTGAGGAAGGCCGGTGGGGTTGGGCCCAGACGCATGTCTTGAATGCCAAGGTGCAAGAGGGTAAGCAGAATAGCAACTGCTTTTTGCTCGTACCAGGACAGTACGATGGATAACGGCAGGTCATTTACCCCGCATTTAAACACTTGAGCTAAAGCAATGGCGACTTGGATTGCCGAGAAGGAGTTGTTGCATTGGCCAAGGTCTAAGAGACGAGGGATGCCATCAATATCCCCAAAGTCAAGATGGTTAAACCGGTATTTGCCGCAAGCAACTGTGAGAATTACACAGTCCTTCGGTACTTTTTGTGCGAGTTCGGTATAGTAGTTACGGCCAGGTTTCGCGCCGTCGCAGCCGCCAATGACGAAGAAGCGTCTGATTTTACCAGCTTTTACGGCATCAACAATTTTGTCGGCAAGACTTAAGATCACATTGTGATGGAAGCCTGTTGTCAGTGTGTAATCGCCTGCTTTCTCAGGCAAGGCAGGCAGTGCTTTTGCTTGTGCGATAACAGCCGAGAAGTCGCGCCCTTCGATATGTTGGCCGCCTTCTACACCAGTAACACTGAGAGTGTAGATGCGGTCTTTATAGGGTGAATTATCGGTCGGGGGCATTACACAGTTGGTGGTAACAACGATGGCGCCAGGGAACTCGGCAAACTCTTTACGTTGGTTCTGCCAAGCAGTACCCCAGTTTCCAACAAGGTGAGGATATTTATTAAGTTCAGGATAAGCATGGGCAGGAAGCATTTCACCGTGAGTGTAAATGTTAATGCCTGTGCCTTCTGTTTGCTTTAATAGCTCTTCAAGATCCAGGAAGTCGTGGCCTGTGATTAAAATGCCATGACCTATTTTGGAACCGGTTGCTACTTGAGCCGGCGCCGGTGAACCATACCGCGTAATAATCGCGTTATCGAGAAGCTCCATAACCCGCAGATTGATTTCGCCGCATTTTAAAACCATTTCAAGATGACGGTCAAGGCTAAAGTTTACATTTGTCAAGGTGAAGAACAAGGCATCATGCATGAAGGCGTCAACTTGTTCATCGCGGGCGCCTAATTTACGAGCGTGATGAGCATAAGCGGCAATTCCTTTTAGGCCAAATATTAGTGTGTCTTGCAAAGCAGCGATATCCGGGTTTTTACCGCAGACACCGACTTTTGTGCAACCGGTTCCGGAAGCAGTTTGTTCGCATTGGTAACAAAACATTTTTTCTTGTCCCCCTTTAAATTTGATCATGTATTACTTAGAGGAATCTATCTAAAAGCCGTCTG
>JAQWAQ010000099.1 GCA_028707635.1 Negativicutes bacterium | reverse complement strand
AGTTGCTGGCCGGAAGGCCAACAATATCGATCCATGCTGCAGAATGACTCCTTCTTTGCGTACCTGTGCACTGCCAACAAGCTTTCGTCCGGCAAATGTAATCTCATAATGAGATGAAGCATCAAAACAGGCGGCCGAGGCATGACGATGTTTTCTCTGGCCATAGGCTGCCTGCGGCACACTCATCTGAGCTTCTACGCCCAAGTGTTTGAGCCCGGCAATAAGACCTTGACTAAAGTACCGATAGGATGCCGTGATGGTTGGCGGTATCAATGAATTATTCTCTGCCGCCACAAGGCTGTATGTTAATTCCATGTCGTGTAAAACTGCCCGACCACCTGTTAGCCGTCTTACAACGTCAACCTCATTGCTACGGCAGGCTTCCAAATCAATTTCCGCTGCTGACGACTGAAAGTAGCCGAGACTAACAGCTGCTGGACGCCACCCGTAGAAACGCAACGTGGGCGGAACCTCTCCGGCAGCATGAGCCTTCAGCATGGCTTCATCAATGGCCATATTATAAGCAGCTGTATTGATGCCGCTGTTAATAAGCCGCCATTTATTCATTGCCTGTTACCTCTTTATTAGAATTGATAATCTGGCTTTCTTCAATAGCTCGGCTCACTTCCTTTTGGGTGAGCGAGCGAGGATAATTATACATAATACCGCCTGGACGTTCATTATAATAGGGGCGATTACAATCTTCACAGCCGCTTGTCTCAAACGCCTTGCCATCGGCAAGCAGAGTAATAATTTCGCTTCCTGATAATCCGAAATGTACAAGTTGTCCATCTCGATATTGAAACCGATTTGGATCAAAGCCCTTTTTAATGAGATGAAAGGCAATCTGAATCCGGCGGTAATGGCTGATAGACGGAGACTCCTTTTGCTCAAACGCAGTCCCTTTTAGCGGTGTGAAGGCAAACAATCCGACATTAATACCATTTGCAATACATTTAACGATGGTAGCAACCATCTCTGCTTCGGTCTCACCGAGACCAACAATAAGATGGGTGCTAATCCGCCCCGGCAATGCTTGTGCGCAAGCTAATAATAATCCCCAGCGCTGTTCCCATGAATCACGTTTAATTACCTGAAAAAGCTCAGGCGTAGCGGCATCGAGCGCGAGAGAAACACGCTCTGCCCCGCATTCAATCAATTCTCTGGCCTGCTCAACCGAATCAATATTGCTAGATATACAAATCGGCACAGGGCTTCTAGCCGTTATAGCCTGTAATGCGGCAAAGCTGCTCTGCTGACTATCCCTATTGTTAACCACCTGTAGGCAAACTCTTTTCAACTTCCCTGTCCGGTAAGCCCCAGAAATCCCCTCAATGGCTTCATCGCTTGGTATTTCTGGCCAAATCACACGAGATAACATATCAGAGCGAGCACTACTATCCTGTGACTGCGCACAAAAGCCGCAGTGGTTCCGGCATTTTTCGCCCAGCATGATGTAGGCTGTTGTTGGCGAAACGTCAACCTTCATTTGCTTTTTTCCGATCACACAAGCAGTACCCGCCGACAATTTCCAAGTTGTCAAAGCACACAACACTCCTCTCCCCGCGTAATGGCAAGCCCAAGTTTTTCTGCTAGCCGTACTGCACTGGGAGTCGGATTGACAATCGTATTTATACCTATGCGCACCGCCCAATTATCAATTTCTTCTCGATAGCGTCCACCAGGACGCATACACCCAAGGTGCAGAGGAATAGAAGGAAATTTCAATCTGGCATCACTTAAAAGCTTGGCAACTTCCGCGAGACAAGGCGGCTTGCGATCCGCAAACCGCGTGCCTCGGGTTGGTATGAAGATAATGAAAGTAAGGGCTTCAACTCCCAATTCACCCAAAAGCTCCATTGCCTTATACTCCCCCCTCAGCTCACCGCCAGCCAATCCAATACAAATGTGCGGCATCACCCGGACTTTACGGGAAAGGGCCGCATAGCAGTCCACATAGTCTTGCACTGTACGTCCGTTCCCGAATACTTCTTTGATAGTTTGATTATCACCAACAAAATCAAAAGAAACACAATCGGCGATTGTTGCCAGACTATTAATTTCTTTCTCATCGACCAATCCTACATGCATATTAAAGCGCCGTCCCTGCTTCAATTCAGCCAGTCGATCAATGCTTTCCGTAAGTGGGACTCCGCCATCCGGCCGACATCCACCGCTGACTAGCCAACTGGCACTGCCATCAGTGCCAGAGACTTCAGCCAGCGGTTTCATGTGTTTAAGATAATGCCCGCCACAATGGGCACAATTAAGCTCGCATTTTGTTCCAGTCACGCTCACCGGTTTCGTCTTTAGTGGATAAGCAAAGTGAATCGCATCCGGAATCGGAAGCCTGCTTAGGCTTTCCATTTTACAACCGGCTTACGCGCCGCAGTGGCTTCGTCAAGACGGCCTACCACCGTAGTCTGAGGAGCATTAGTAATTAGAGATGCGTCTTCCTTAGCCTCTTCGGCAATTTTTCGCATCACTCCGATAAAACTATCGAGCGTTTCTTTGCTTTCCGTTTCGGTAGGCTCAATCATCAGTGCTTCTTCAACGATGAGCGGAAAATAGATTGTTGGTGGATGATAACCATAGTCTAATAGGCGCTTAGCAATATCAAGCGTTCGGACTCCCGCTGACTTTTGATTTTTGGAGGTTAAAATGCATTCGTGCATACAAAAACGCTCGAAGGGGGCGTAATAGTCATCTTTCAACTGACTTAAGACGTAGTTGGCATTTAAAACAGCATCTTGGCTGGACTGCTTCAAGCCATCCGGCCCCAGAGCGCGAATATAGGCATAAGCGCGAACGATAATCCCAAAATTCCCATAAAAAGCATGGACTTTACCAATAGAGAGCGGACGTTCTTCATCTAAGTGAAGTCTATCACCTTGTTTAACAACCACCGGAACAGGCAAGAACGGAATCAAATCTTTTTTCACCCCGATCGGGCCGGAACCGGGACCGCCGCCGCCATGAGGCGTGCTGAATGTCTTATGTAGATTAAAATGAACAACATCAAAACCCATATCGCCCGGACGGATAATCCCCATGATGGCATTGGCGTTAGCTCCATCGTAATAGAGAAGGCCCCCGGCGTCATGAACAATTTCCGCAATTTCTTTAATGCTTGTTTCAAACATTCCCAATGTACTGGGATTCGTCAGCATCAAGGCAGCAGTATCTTGCCCGACTGCGTTCTTAAGAGCTTCAATATCAACTGAGCCGTCAGAATTTGATTTGATTTCCACAATATCTAAGCCGCAGACCGCTGCACTCGCGGGATTTGTCCCGTGGGCCGAATCTGGCACAATTACCTTTGTCCGGTTTTCACCCCGATGCCGATGATAGGCCCTAATCAATTTCAGACCTGTAAGTTCGCCATGTGCTCCGGCAACCGGCTGCATACTAACTGCATCCATACCAGCAATCTCTGCTAAATATTGTTCCACATTATAAAGAAGCTCCAAAGCACCCTGTACCGTACTTTCATCTTGTAATGGATGCGCCAAAGCAAATCCGGAATATCGGGAGACGTCTTCATTAATTTTGGGATTGTATTTCATGGTACAAGATCCTAATGGATAAAAGCCAGAATCCACCCCGAAATTCCGCTGTGACAATCCGGTATAATGGCGCATGAGATCCTGCTGGCTGACTTCCGGCAAGGCGGCCGGTACTTTACGCAAAAATTTAGCAGGAATCAAATTCTCACTTGTTTCCTCTGGTACATCGCACTGTGGCAAATCAACAGCACAACGACCAGGCTGACCTAATTCAAACAGCAACGCCTTAGCCTTTCTCATAAAATCGCCCCCAGTCTGGCTACCAACCGATCAATATCTGCACGGGTACGCTTTTCGGTCACACAGACAAGCATACAATGGCCCAGTTTCGCGTCATAGCGACCCAAGTCCAAACCACCAATAATCTGATCGGCGAGAAGAGCTTGATTCACTTCGGCCACAGGTTTACTTAACCGCACTACAAACTCTTTAAAGAACGGCGCATTAAATACTGTTTCACAGCCTTGAAGACCCGTCAATTGTTTATACGCATAATGAGCTTTGTTCATTGACAAGGAAGCTACTTTTTGCAGACCTGCTCTGCCTACAGTGCCTAAATAAACAGCTGCAGCGAGTGCACACAGCGCTTGATTGGAGCAAATATTCGATGTAGCCTTTTCACGGCGAATGTGCTGCTCCCGAGCTTGCAATGTCAAGACAAACCCCCGGTTTCCTTCATGATCAACCGTTTGACCGACAATACGGCCTGGCATTTTTCTCATTAGTTTTTCGGTAGTGGCAAAAAAGCCCAGATAAGGGCCGCCAAACGACATGGGAATTCCCAAACTTTGTCCTTCACCGACCACAATATCCGCACCAAGCACGCCCGGCGCCTCTAATAGACCAAGAGAAATCGGATCTACCGCAACCACCAAAAGCGCCCCTTGCGCATGAGCCAATTCAGCCAGGGTCTTCACATCTTCAATTGAGCCGAAAAAGTTAGGTGTCTGGATAATTACTGCTGCAATATTCCTGTTTAACTTCATTCTTAATTGATCTACATCAATTAAGCTATCCTTGTGGTTCATCTCTAAGATACTGTAATTTCGGTCTATCCCGTACGTTTTAAGGACTGTCCGATAATTCGGATGGACCGTTCCTGCCACTAAAAATTCACGGCGTCCGGTAACACCCGCTGCCATAAATGCTGCTTCCGCTACTGCCGTACCGCCATCATACAATGAGGCATTCGCTACTGCCATGCCAGTCAGCTCGGCAATCATACTCTGGTATTCCCACAATGCCTGCAGATACCCCTGCGAAATTTCCGGCTGATACTGGGTATAAGCAGTATAAAACTCTGAACGGCGCAGAACATGATCGACTACACTTGGTATGTAATGATCATAAGCACCTGCTCCAAGAAAATAAGTGTATTCGGTCGCATTGGCATTGGCTTTTGCTAGTGTGGCGAAATGGTGCACAAGCTCTGGCTCTGACAAAGCCGCCGGAATATTTAACGAACGATCCATACGAAGTTCGGCCGGAATATCAGCAAAAAGATCCTCAACACTCTTGACACCAATGCTGTCAAGCATGGCTCTCCGGTCTTCCTCTGTATGGGGAAGATAACTCCAAGCCATCTTAGTGATCCCCTTCCTCCGCCAGTAATTTTTCATAATCGTCACTGCTTAACAGTTCATTAAGTTCGCTGGAATCCGCTACTTCGACAACAGCAATCCAACCACCATCATATGGCTCCTGATTAACCGTTTCCGGTGCATCAACAAGTGCCTCATTAACTTCAATCACTTTACCCGAAATTGGCGCATAAACATCAGATACAGCTTTAACAGATTCTACCACTGAAAATCCGCCACCGACAGTTAGGTCAGCTCCCACTTCAGGAAGCTCTACAAATACAACGTCACCAAGCTGTTGTTGGGCATAATCGGTAATTCCGATAGTAACTCGGTTACCTTCAACCTTCACCCATTCATGATCTTTGGAATACTTAAGCTCTTGCGGAATATTCATTTTCATTTCCCCTCTCGTTTATAAAATGGTTTAGAAATAACTTCAGCAGTCACAGATTTACCACGAATCTCAACATCAAATTTCTGGCCGACTGTACTATATTGAACTTCAACCAGCGCCATACCAATATTTTTATCTAAGCTAGGAGCATAAGAACCAGTTGTTACCTTACCAATCTGCCTGCCTTCATAAATTACCGGATAGTCTGCGCGGGGAATGCCTCGGCCTGTCATGATAAAACCGACGATTTTACGTTTCGGTCCCTCATTTTTTTGCTGTAAAAGCACAGCACTGCCGTTATAGTCACTCTTATTGGCCGTGACAAACTTGCCGATTCCGGCTTCAATTGGGGTAATATCAGCAGATAATTCATGACCATAGAGCGGCAACGCGGCTTCAAACCTGAGAGTGTCACGGCAACCTAGTCCGGCGGGAAGAAGGCCAAGGGGTCGTCCTACTTCCATGACCGCCTCCCACAAATCAGTTACATCCTCCGGCCGGCAATAAATTTCGAAACCGTCTTCGCCAGTATAACCCGTCCGTGAAATCATGACCTTCTTTCCGGCAACAATAACTTCCGGCATAAACCAATAGAACTTAATTTCGGCAAACGGCGCCTCTGTTAACTGCTCCAAAATTGTAGCAGCTAAAGGTCCCTGCAGCGCCAGTTGGGCTGTTTCATCTGAAAGATTTGTTAATTCAACCTGAAATCCTGCACTATTATCTTTCATCCAGTTATAGTCTTTGTCAATATTTGCTGCATTAATGACTAAAAGGTATTCCTCATCGTTTTGTTTATAAATTAAAAGATCATCTACTGTACCGCCATTAGAATAACACATGGGAGTATATTGAATCTGATTTTTTACTAATTTTTCAACGTCATTTGTTACTAACTTTTGCAGAAATTTCAAAGCCTCTGGCCCTTTAACCAGCACTTCACCCATATGAGATACATCAAATAAGCCGGCCTTTTGCCGAACTGCTTTATGCTCCTCAATTACACCTGAATACTGAACAGGCAGTAACCAGCCTCCAAACTCTACAATCTTACCACCGTATTTGACATGAGTATCATACAGTGGCGTTTTCCGCGGCATCATGCACATCATCTCCTTTATAAAATTGTCCATAAAAATAGAACTCTATCCCCTAGCATTATCTTAGCTTCCTCCTTTTTAAGATTGAATTATTTCGTTTTTTTATTCCGAATTTTATATTTTAGGCAAATCAATAAAAAAAGAGACAAAGGAGCATAGTTGCTTCTTTGCCTCTGTCCTTGATACCTGAGAGATTGCCTTGAGGCGCCCCGTCGGTGACATCTCTAAAAGATGTACTCTCCAGAGTTTAGTCCGGTTACAGTCCTTTTGCCTGAGAGTTTAATACAAAGAAATTGCTCCTTCGGCGCCGCTTAGCGGTCTCTCCCATAACCTTCATCCTTATATGTATTTTATAGTTTAATTTTACCAAGTCCCCTTTATAACGTCAAGTAAATTTGCTAGAACCTTCTCGCAATTCATGCAATACATAAGCTGCTCTCATTGCTTTCCTTATGGAAATAGTAATTTAGAGCGGCTTATTTCTTTATTTCTATTTGACCAGGCTATTCTACCGGTATCGTTAGAAAGAATAACCTAAAGTAATTTCATAGGTTTTATTGTTCGCCCGGCTGGTAAGATTTTTTTCATCTTTCACAACCAATTCCAACACCGTATCATCTTTTAATGAATGGGCAATGGCATAATGAACACCGCGGCTGTCATTTTCAAAATCCGTTTGTCCTCCCATATCGCCATTGGCTTCAACACGAAAACCGGTAACAGAAACGGCCGTTTTATCATCAACATCATAATTCCACGCAACAGCATAAGCCTTATTATCAGAACTGCTGCTTGAGTTAGCAAACTCTGCCGTCCAGCTGTTTCTGCCAAGCTGATATGTCCCATCTACAGCCCAATGATTTGTGCTTGGCACAGTAGAACCGTGAAAACGCCCCAAGGTAAGTCCGACATTCATATTGTCGGAAATCGTATAACCGGTGTGGAGTGCATAAACACGGCTTTTATCATGGCCCACATTATCTTCACGAGCCAGTAACGCGTTCATATCCAAAACACCGGCAGTACCAGACATAGAAAACCCGTCAACAAAGTTATGCTTCCCGATATTAGAATCAGACCGACTATATAAAAGCGCCGTCGCTCCTACTGTAGCATCTTGCCGTCCAAGTTTATATACCCAGTCATTATCATTAAAAATAAATCCGTATTGGTCTAATTCGAGAACTGACCGTTTATTAGAATAAGCATCAGGATTAAAATCACTACCGACTTGATTTTGTCTGGTACGTTGGGCCCCTAGACGAGTATATACCGATAAATTTTTATTCAGTTCAGCCTCAGCCATTAATTTCAATGTGTATACCATACCTGTTTGACTGGACTCCCCCTCGAAGTCTTCATGAACATACTTGACAGAAGTTTCCCCATTTAAATTAACTGGCGCAGCAAAAGCTGCTGTAGCTGCAAAAAGACTAGTCCCCAAAGCCAATAGAGCAATTACTTTCTTCATTGTATCTCTCCTTTTTTTATTTTATCCGATGACCAACCCGCTCTAAGACTCCCGCTTCTATAAGCGAGAGTAAGAGCGGCTAAGTCCCTGGATACGGTTCGACTAGGATTCAGGTGGAGTTAAAACTCCATCTGAATCAAGTCTCACTTTATCCAATAACCAAGCCGCTCAATATATCCTCTCTGCTAGGATAACAGCGGATTTAAGAACGACTGAATCACTGGGTTTATACTTTAGACTCACTGCAGCACGAATGGCTTTTGCCTGCATTTGGACACGAGCCACCGCTACCACAATTGCACTTTCCCTTTCCATTAACACTTGACCATACTATATATGCAAAGTAGCCAAGAGCCGCAACACCGATTCCTATAAGAATCAACTTTTCCATGTCCACTCCTCCTCTATTTAGACCATAACTATCTTCTTAGCTGACAGCATACTCATTTTGAAAGTCATTTACTAACAGTTCTTGCTTTTCGACGAGAACCAACAGAGCATCCACAACATGGGGATCAAATTGACTCATTGATAACCCTAAATGTTTGGCCAATAGTAAGGAAATCTCGGCCACCCGCTCAGAGTGACCACCTGTATAAGAACTCTTAGCATCTAGTGCTACAGACAATGCATTAACAATATCGTGTAAATCATCTACTGTAATCAAATTCAACATCATCACTTTCCTTTGAGTCAGGCAATTTTATCGATTGCTTTAATAAAAGCGCCTGATCAGCAAAACAATAAAACTTTTCAACCTCAACTAAGTTAAGCCACCTTCCCTGACGATGCAGCGAAATTTAGAAACCTAAGCTTGTACCGACTTGATAAATTGCGAACGAAACAATCCACGCCAAACCTGTCGAATAAAGGAAGGTAAATGATGTCCATTTCCAGGAGTTCGTCTCACGCCGAACAACAGCTAATGCGGCCAGACAAGGCGAATAAATCAAGGTAAACGCCATTAAACTAAATGCTACGAGCGGACTAAAAGCCGGATCAGCAGCAAGCAATTCCTGTAGGGCTACAGAATCATCTTCGCTGGCACTCACACTATAAATGGTACCTAGGGTACTTACTAAAACCTCCTTAGCAGCCACTGCCGTCACTAAGCCTACCCCCATCTTCCAATCAAAACCAAGCGGCTGAATCACTGGTTCAACGACTTTGCCCAAACGTCCCGCATAGCTAGCAGCTAATTTCTCACCAGCTTGCTCTTGTTCTAATTGTGCTATATTTTCTTCAAGCTGACTTTCCAACACCAGGTATTGTTCTGCCGAAGCATATACCTGCGGATAAGCCTGCGCAACAACAATTTTCTGTTCATCAAGAACCGCAACGTCTACAGTCTCCTTGTCCTGACTTTCAATAGCCTGCAATTGCTCAACAGCTGCCATTAAAGCAACATCATCTTCCAAACTTTCATGCCCCAAGGAAGTGAGAATATCGTTTGTCACTTGAAGACTAAACGCCGCACTTACTTGTTCCTTGGCCTGATCATAGTCTTTAGTATAAGAAACATCACTTGGATAATTAGTCATAAACCAAACAAGAATTGATGCCGCAAGAATTAAGGTTCCAGCCTTCTTCAAGTACAGCAGGCTACGTTCCCACATATGAGTTAAGACACTGCGCCATGTCGGAAGGTGATAAGCTGGCATTTCCATAACAAAAGCCTCGGTACTGCCAGGAAATAGCCATTTGCGGAAAATTTTTGCCATAACAACTGCCAGTAAAATACCGAGGAAATAAATCGAGAACAGCACTGTTCCTGCAACACTTTCCGAAAAAAACACCGCGATCAACAATACATAAACCGGCAGCCTGGCACTGCAGCTCATCAATGGCGAAACCATGATTGTAACCATTCGATCACGGGGATTATCCAACGTACGAGTTCCCATAACAGCCGGAACAGTACAACCGAACCCAACAAGTAGCGGTATAAAGGCCTTGCCGTTTAAGCCAACGGCGCGCATCACGCGATCCATAACAAAAGCAGCACGGGCCATATAGCCAGTATCTTCTAACAATGCAATTCCAATAAATAACAATATAA
>JAQWAQ010000098.1 GCA_028707635.1 Negativicutes bacterium | reverse complement strand
CACAGATATGCCAACAGCCAAACTCAAGGAAAAAATTACGGCATTGTTTGGCGGCGAAAGTGAAACAGAGCGGATGACAGTTACCGTTCTCTCTTTTGGCTTTAAATATGGGGTTCCGCTTGATGCTGACATGGTGTTTGATGTTCGGTTTTTGCCCAACCCATTCTATGTTGAATCACTGCGCCGTAAAAGCGGCATCGTTCCCGAGGTCAGCGACTATATTTGGAAATGGCCGATTACCCAGCAGTTTATGGAAAAATTGGGCGGACTTGTTGACTTCCTCGTCCCGAACTATATCCGGGAAGGAAAAAGTCAGCTTGTTATCGCGATTGGCTGTACGGGCGGTCTGCATCGCTCAGTGTTTGTTGCCCACAAAGTGTATGAAGGCTTAAAAAGTAAGGGCTACAAGGTAACCATTGAACATCGTGATATTAAGCATAACGATGTTGAAGTTCATCCGGAATGTTAACAAGAGAATATCGCGGGAGCCGTCTAATCCCGCTTAAGCGCAGGTGTAATTAATGCACTTTTTGAAATGGATGTATCCTGGCATAAAATTAAAGCGCTGGCTTTTGCTGTTCTCTGTTGGCGTTATTGCTGCCAGCATTGGCTTGGCCATTGTTTTTAACTATAAGTATGTTGGTGTTATTGAAGAAGCTATCTTTCGGATGGCTTATGTGATGACAGGCAACTATTATTATACTGTTACGACGATTGTTGGTATGACAATCATACTTAGCGGTTTGGTCGTTATGACATTAGCGACCCGGCAGATTATTCGTTCAGTTATCAGTGTCATCATTCCGGAAGGCGCTGATCGGCTCATTGAAATTATTTTCGAGAAGCGTAAGCTTACCAGGGGCCCGGCTGTAGCCGTTGTTGGCGGCGGGACTGGTCTATCAGTGCTGCTGCGGGGTATTAAAAGTATTACTAGCAACATCACGGCTATTGTGACAGTGGCTGATGACGGTGGATCATCAGGCCGGCTAAGGAATGACCTGGGGATGATTCCTCCGGGTGATTTGCGCAACTGCCTAGTAGCACTGGCTGACACTGAGCCGCTGATGGAAAAACTGTTTCAGCATCGCTTTGGCGGGGTCGGCGATTTAGCCGGACATAGCTTTGGTAATCTATTTATTGCCGCCATGACTGAGGTTTTGGGTGATGTTGAAAAAGCGCTTAAAGAATCAAGCAAGGTTTTAGCGGTGCGCGGCCAGGTGCTTCCGGCATCAACCCAGACAGTACGTCTTGTCGCTGAAATGCAAGACGGTACCTGTGTGGAAGGGGAGTCACAGATTCCGTTGGCCCGAAAAGCCATCAAAAGGGTGTTTCTGCGGCCGGAAAATGCTGAGCCGGTAAAAAGTGTTCTTGAGGCAATTAATGATGCTGACGCCGTTATTTTAGGCCCCGGCAGTTTATATACTAGTGTTTTGCCTAATCTGCTTGTTAAAGGTGTCGCTGAAAAGCTGCGTCAGACACAAGCTGTTAAAATCTATATCTGCAATGTGATGACCCAGCCTGGTGAAACTGATAATTATACGGCTTCCCAGCATGTCAAAGCGATTTTGGATCACGCTGGGCCGGTGATTGATTATGTTGTTGTCAACTCGCAAGATGTCGCGCATAGCTTGCGGGCAACTTATGCCAGCCAGGGGGCCTTTCCTGTTCTGGCCGATACCGAGGCCATCGAAGCAATGGGGGTTAAAGTCGTTGAAGCCAATATTATCAGCGAAACGAATTTGGTTCGGCATGACCCGGTGAAATTGTCACGAACCATTATTTCGATGATCTATAATCTCAAAACAAACTCGGAACGCATGCGGCTTTTAGATTATTATCTGATTGCCGACAATATTAAGAAATTAAAAGATTTAGAGGATTAACCGGAGGAACTTGCTTTGTCGTCATATTCTACTGATGTAAAAAATGAACTGGCGCGCGTGGTTGGCGAACGGAGCTGCTGTCACTTGGCTGAGCTGGCTTCGCTTATGCGGATGGGCGGAACAATGCTCATCGGCGGTAATCGCAATCTGGGGATCACCTTTACTACGGAAAATGCTGCCGTGGCTCGTAAGGTCCTTAGTTTAATCAAAGGCGGCTTTCATCTAAAAACCGAGGTTGTGGTTACCAGGGGGCGTCGCCTAAAGAAAAGCAATAGCTATCTCATCAAGGTTGTCCCATCACCCGTTGTGACCGAGCTTTTGTCGGCGTTAGGCATTATGAAGGGTGACGGGATTAATATCGGCAGTGACTCGGGAATTCTGCGGAAATCCTGCTGCCGTCGGGCCTATTTACGCGGAGCCTTTCTTGGTGGTGGGTCAGTAAGCAAACCAGAAGGTGAATATCATCTGGAGCTTGTAACCCCGAATGTCGATTTTGCCAAGACTTTAGTACGTTTGCTGAAAAACTTCAAACTCCCTGTTGGCATGACAGGCCGTAAAAAGGACTCAATTGTCTATTTAAAAGACGGTGATGCTATTACGACATTTTTGCGTATTATCGGCGCTCATAATGCCCTTATGGCCTTTGAAAATGTGCGGGTTGTTAAAGATGTCCGCAACCAGGTCAATCGGTTGGTAAACTGTGAGACAGCCAATCTTCAGAAGACAGTCAATGCGGCCATACGCCAGGTGGAAGCCATTAAGTATATCCAGAAAACGATCGGACTTGAAAAGCTGCCACCAGCTCTGCGCGAGACTGCCGAGGTTAGGTTGAATCAGCCAGAAGCCGCATTGCAGGAATTGGTCGAAATCTTAGGGAGCCGCATTGGCAAGTCAGGCATGAATCACCGGTTGCGTAAATTGCAGCAAATTGCTGAAGAGTTGAAAGAGGGAAGATAGTGCGGCATATGAACAAAATTTTGGCGCTATGTGCCTTTTTAGTTGTAAGCCTTTTTATTTGGTCATTTATTCCGACAAGCGGTGTACCAATTATAGCTTATCACCGCGTCAATGACGATCATGAAATTTATAGCGTCAGTCCAACAGAGTTTGATGGTCAAATGCGCTACCTTGCTGAACGTGGTTATACGGCAGTTTCCTTGGCTGAATTGATTAATGCCAGGGAGGGTAAGGGGAATTTGCCGGATAAGCCTATCGTGATCACTTTTGATGACGGTTACGCCGATAATTTGCTGAATGCGCTTCCAATTTTAGAGAAATACCGCTTGAAGGCTACTGTGTTTATCATTAGCAGTTCTGTAGGCCAGGAAACCTATCTAACTTGGGATCAGATTCGTGAATTGCAGGCCAGGCAAACCGAGATCGGCTCACATACAGCCAGTCATGCGGCACTGAGTGAGCTGGAATTGCAAGGGCGTGAAAGTGAGGTTCGGACTTCTAAGGGTGTTCTTGAACAGCAATTGGGAACGCCTGTTGAATTTCTAGCCTATCCCTTTGGTAAGTATGATGCTGCTATGCCTGATATTCTGCAACAGGCCGGCTACCGCGGTGCCTGCACAGGCGTCACTGGTCTTAACTTTATTGCCACCAATCAATATTTACTCAAACGCGTCAACGTGCCGCAGCCCAAATATGATTTGTGGGAGTTCCGCGCTCGCCTTCTTCGGGCTCATCTATATGCAAAGTTTGGGATGTAGCGGGTCGGGACTGACTCTGATTTTGTTGATTAATGCAATAATGCAAGGCCTGACCCCAGGCGAGTCAGCCGATGTGGCTAGCTCGTCTTTTCTGTTATCAGGGATAATTTTTTGTAAATCATCAAGAATAGGTAGGAAATAGGTAAGTTTTGGCGAATATTATTGTTAAATTCAGAATATTGCGTCAGGAGGACGATTGATGGATGAAAAACCAGCGGTAACTCGGGAGACGGTAAGTCAGGGGCGTGGCAGTTTGATTTTGCAGTTTTTCCGTGGGTTTGTTTCAATGCGCACAGGCATTTTTATATTATTATTAGTTATGGCGGCGGCCTTTATCGGTACGTTCATTCCACCAGGCCGGGAACATAAATTTTTAGGGGATGTTTATCATACTTGGTGCTTTCGGCTGTTGCTCGGACTGTTATGCGTAAATATTTTGGCCTGCAGTGCTCGGCGGTTGCCGGCATTATGGCGGTCCACGACCATGCCCCAAGCAAGTTCGTCAGTAAAGCTTGACAGTCTGCCGCACTATCAAGAGCTAAAAATAGAGTCATCAGTTGAAAGTGTGGTCATCACAGCGGCAACGCTTCTGACGCAGCGTGGATTTCGTGTACAAACAGATAAGGACGGAGCAGGGCCGCTCCTTTATGCCGACCGGGGCCGATGGGCGCCGTGGGGGACGCTGGCGGTTCATCTGTCGATTTTAGTGATTACGGCAGGCGCCCTCTACGGTAATTTTTATGGTTTTGACAGAGATATTGCTTTGCCTGTTGGCAGTAGTGTTGAAATAACGGGCTCGCAGTACCCTGGTGTTGCACAGCCGTTTAGTCTCAAGTTAAATACTTTTACTACGCAGTATTATGATGATGGGTCGGTTTCTGATTGGGTCAGTAATATTACAGTAGAGCAGAATGGCACCAAGGTATTGAGCCAGGAGGTTAAGGTTAATCAGCCGCTTGATTACAATGGCATCATGGTATATCAGTTCTCTTACGGTACAACAATCAGCACGCAAGTCACCGATGCACAGGGCCATCTCATAAAAGAGGCCGATGTAGCGGAACGTGGTGGGGTGGAAAGTCAAGGGTTTGTTATCAGGCCGGTTCGGTTTGTGCCTGACTTTAATCCGGCCCAACCGATGGCAAGTGCATCTTCTGAATTGCGTAATCCACATGTTCTTTACATTATTTATCGTGACGGACGTGAGGTTGACTGGGGTGCGGCAAAGCTCGGCGAAGAAATTCCGTTAAGTAAAAATAAAGGGCATGTTACATTCACTGCAGCGCAGCCATTTTCGGGATTACAGATTAAACATGATCCTGGGGTGCCGGTGGTTTGGTTTGGTTTTATCCTAATGACGGTTGGTTTCTTCATTAGTCTTTACACAAAACGGTTAAGAATCTGGCTGACAGTGGCTCCTGGCCAGGGTGCCGTCATCGTCCAGGCGGGCGGACGGGGGAACCGGAATTTATTTGACCAAGTTGTTGAAGAGTTAAATAACCAGCTGGTTTCAGATACAGCAAGCAGGAGGAAAATTTAATATGGCAGAATATGAAGCGCAATTATTCAATCTGGCTTTTTTCAGTTATTTTGCAGCAAGCTGTATGTACATCGGTTATCTGGTAATGCTTAATGATAAGCTGGCTTTACTTGGCCGGATAGCAAGCATCATCGGAGTGGGCTTTAACACATTGGCCATAATTGCCCGGACCATGAAAGCCGGACATCTGCCCTTTGCTAATATGTACGAATTTGGCATGGTATTGGTATGGGGGCTTGTGATTATCCATTTTGTTATTGAGTACCAGTCCAAGCGCAAAGCGCTGGGTGCTTTTGTTTTACCGCTGGCGTTTGTGCTGGCCGGGGTCTTTGCTTTATTTTATCAGGAAGCACGGCCGCTGGTTCCGGCCTTGAAAAGCAATTGGCTGCTGATCCATGTTGTTATGGCTGTTTTTGCTTATGGAGCATTGGCCGCGTCTTGCGCTATAGCTGCCACCTACTTTTTAAAGCACAGACTAGAAAAAAACGGGGATGACGGTCCGTTGTCTGCTGTGCTGCCCGAGCTTGAGAGTTTGGAAAATATGGTGAACCAATTGATTGCCTTAGCAATGCCTTTTATGACGCTTCTGATCCTCACAGGGGCGGTATGGGCAGAGTATGCTTGGGGATCTTACTGGCGCTGGGATCCTAAAGAAACTTGGTCGCTCATTACTTGGTTGGTCTATGCGATTTATCTTCACGGGCGGAGTGTGCTTGGGTGGCGGGGCAACAGAGCCATGACTTGGGCTATCGTAGGTTTTATTACTGTATTGTTTACTTTTATTGGTGTCAATGTGCTGCTGCCTGGCCTACATAGTTACGCGTTTTAGTCTCAACATGAGCACTCATCGGATGAGAAAGGAGTGAATTGTCTTGGAGACTGGAGATTTTTTAAGCCGCAATGCCATTAAGCTGATATTGCTGGGGGTTGTCGCAGCCGTATTGGGCATGGGGCTCTTTGGGGCCGGTTTTGCGTATGCCGACAATCCGCGGTTTTGCGGCAGCTGTCATTCAATGCAGCATGTTACACAAACCTGGCAGGCTTCCAATCACAAGCAGTTCAGCTGCGGTGATTGTCATTTACCCCAGGATAGCTTAGTTGCCAAGCTGTATACAAAAGGGGAAAATGGTATGCGCCATACCTACCATGAAGTTCTGCGGGATTATCCGGACAATATTCGTTTTACTGAAAATGCCAGAGTAATTGCCAATAAAAATTGCTTGCGCTGTCACGCTTCGACTGTTGAAGATACCTTTATGGTAGCGGGTGAGCCTAATTGCACTAAATGCCATCGCACGATTCCGCACCGACAAAGTCAGCCGGATGGAGGGATAAAAGTTGAGTAGGATGCAAAAGTTTTTAGCTGTTTTCGCTGGACTGCTGGTAGTGTTTTTTGGGTTCGTTGTTGTCCGGGTCTGGGCGGTTAAACCACCGGCGGCGATCCAGCATACGGTTATTTCAGCCGGACAATACGATCCGGCCGTCTGGGGCAAGGCTTATCCATTGCAATACAAAAGCTACCAAAAGAATTTGGAAATGGCTGCTTCCCCTACCGGCTACAACGGAAGTGAAAATTATCAAAAAGCTGAACGACAGCCGGAGTTAACGGTTAATTTTAAAGGAAACCCGTTTAGTAAGGACTATACCGAAGACCGCGGTCACTTGTATGCGCTTGAGGATTTGCAGCATTCCAAGCGGATTGGTCCGACAAGCAAGGGGGCTTGCATTACCTGTAAAACTCCACATCTTGAAGAGTTCTACAATGAAATGGGCTGGGGCTTTGCCAACAAACCGTTGACCGAGCTGCAGGAGCGATCGAAACACCCAGTAAGTTGTGCCAACTGCCATGATCCGGAGACAATGAATTTACGGGTCATCAACCCAGCGTTTGTTGAGGCGATGTCGCGCAAGGGGGTTGACGTGACGAAGGCGACTCGCGAAGAAATGCGCAGTTATGTCTGCGGTCAGTGTCATGCCGAATATTATTTCGCACCAGGCACAACCCAGGTCGTCTTCCCATGGGATAAGGGCTATTCACCGGAAGAAATGTATCAATATTATGCTGATAAACCGAACGGTTTTGAGCAGGATTTTGTTCATCCCGATTCCGGGGTTAAGGTGCTAAAAGCTCAACATCCGGATTTTGAAGAGTGGGCCAACGGCACGCACGGTAAGTTTGGTGTATCTTGTGCCGATTGTCATATGCCATTTATGCGGGAAAGTGGTAAAAAATATTCATCACATTGGATGACAAGTCCGCTGCGTACAATGGAGCAAGCCTGCTATCCTTGCCATGTGCAAGCTCAGGATCAGCTTTATAATCAGGTGAAGGCTACCCAGGACAATACCTGGCAGATGCAGCGACGGGCCGGAGAGCTTGTTGCCCGGGCCCATGGCGCTGTGCAAAAAGCGGCCAATATGCCGGATGTCAATCAGACCGAATTGGCTAACGCCCGCGAACTTTTGCGGCGCGCCCAGTGGTATTGGGATTTCGTGGCCGCAGCCAATGGTGGCGGGTTCCATAATGGAATTCAAACCTTGCACACCTTAGGTCAATCAGCAGATTTTGCCAATCAGGCTATTGAGGCTGCTAACCGGGCCGCTGGAGTAAACACATTATAAACAAAAAGACATTGGCCATCTGGTCAATGTCTTTTTTTACAGATAATAACTTTTACATAAAATGACGATATTGCTATAATGTACATATCAAGGAGGGATAGAATGAAGTTTTTTCGTTACATATTACCAGCAGTAGCCTTGGCTATGTGTATGAACAGTGTTACCTTGGCAGCTGATAATAAAGGGGATATTCAACGCTTTAACGGTATTAATGGGCTGAAGCTGCCAGAATGGCAGGTCAAGGCAACACATAGCAGTGGTAAGTTATTGCTTTCTGATAGTCCGGAGATGGTGCCCGAGGACGGTATTACATATCAGGATACTGTAGACGGGGAAGCCAGACTGTTTTTTCACCATGTAAACGCTACCGATAAACCAAAGAAAATCGTCGTGTTGTTTGAAAATAGCGGTGATAAACCGGCTAATATTACGGTAACGAAATTTGGTTTGGGTGGGCCCGGTCTAGATTATTTAGCAATTGGCAAGGAAGTCCAGATGGAGTATTTTGCTGATAATAATCTGTATTTAGTTGAGGTTCCAGCCGGAGGTTCCCAGCAACTCTCTACCGAATTGGCAGATGCAGTTGTTCAGAACAATGAGCTTGTAAATGGCATGTACGACTTTAAAACCGATCGTCCGGTAAAGGTCAGCGTTATGATGCTGCCGGCCGATGCTGATGCTAAAGAGTTTGCTAAAACAGCTAAGGTACTTCCTGCTGATCAATGGCGCTTGCGCGGAACCTTTGAAGGCGCAGATCGTCTGCTAGTGTCTGACCAGGCTTATAACCCTAAGAAGGATGGTCCGGTAGCTATTACCCTTGCTGATAATAAGCTTGACAAGTATGTGACAGGCATTGATAAGACTGATGGCAGCATGGTGCTTAATTATGGCAATTATGGTGTTGTTTATAAGATGTTTATTCCGTCGTCTTATGATGGAAAAATTGCTTATCATCTAAATCCGCGCGGCGGTGAATATGCCGGTGGGATCGGTCTTCACTATCAGCATCAGTTTCAGACAGTAGTTCCTACACCGGAAAAGACAACATCTTTTGGGTCAACAATAAAAGATTTTGCCTACATCGGCACCTTTGACGGCGGACAGTCCCTGTGGTTGAGTTTCAGCCCCCCCGGTGCATCAAATCTGCCTGTTAAGCTCGTTCTTGCGCCTGATGAAGGACAATAATTACTTGATTCCAAGCCAGAAAAAGGATAAAATAATATAAGTAACGATATGTACCATGTTCGAGGAGGGATTTACTTTGGCTCAGCATATTATGACTGTTAATACAGCTTCTTTGCAAAAAACTGTCCTTACAGGCGGTTGTGGTGAATGCCAGGCTTCATGTCAGTCAGCCTGCAAAACTTCCTGCACTGTTGGCAATCAGGTCTGCCAGAAACAATAGGCCGGTGGAACAGCCCCTTGCCGTACGTTCGGCGAGGGGCTGTTTTCAGTTAAGAGTAAATTAATGTTTGAATGGATAATGAGAGGTTGTATTTAATGAAGATTCATAAATTTTATCAGAATGGGATGTATATCATGCTTGATATCAATAGCGGCGCCGTGCATGTTATTGATAAAATTGTCTATGATATAATGGATATTTTTACAGGTGATAATGATCAGGAAGTTATGCAGGCTTTGGCGGGACAATATGATGAAGCCGAGCTTGAGGAAGTAGTGGCTGAACTGCATTTATTGATGAAAAAAGGCGAGTTATTTGCGCCTGATATCAATGTACCGCCGACGTTTCGTGATAAGCCCTTGGTCAAGTCGCTGTGCCTTCATGTGGCGCATGACTGCAATCTGCGCTGTAAGTATTGCTTTGCCGGAACAGGTGATTTCGGTCATGACCGTGGTTTAATGCCGCAAGAGGTGGGCAAACGGGCGGTTGATTTTATTATTGAAAATAGCGGGGCGCGGCGCCACTGCGAACTTGACTTTTTTGGCGGCGAACCGTTGATGAATATGGAAACGGTTAAGGCTGTTGTTGCGTATGTAAGACAGCGCGAAGCCGAAACAGGCAAGATTTTTAAGCTGACCCTGACAACTAATGGGGTGCTGCTCAATGATACGAATATTAAATATCTTAATGATAATAATATTGCGCTTGTATTAAGCATGGATGGCCGGCCCGCGGTTCATGATAATATGCGGCCGCAGGTTGATGGCCGCGGCAGCTTTGACCGGATTCTGGCCAATGTGCGTAAAACGGTCGATTCCCGCAACGGTGAGAATTATTTCCTGCGCGGCACATTTACGGCTTACAATCTTGATTTTGCTGCCGACGTTTTAGCAATGGCTGATTTAGGGTTTAATTTGTTATCGGTTGAGCCGGTTGTTGCCAAAGACTGTGATTATGCCTTAACAGAAGAGCATTTGCCTAAGCTTTATCAGCAATATGAAGAGCTTGCCGTGGAATATCTTAATCGGAAGCTTACCGGCAACGGGTTTGAGTTCTTTCATTTTAATGTCGATATTAATAATGGTCCTTGTGTGGCCAAACGGCTGAGCGGCTTCGGTGCCGGTCACGAGTATTTTGCGGTAACACCTGATGGTGAGCTTTATCCCTGCCATCAATTTGTCGGCCGGGAAGAGTACCTGCTGGGCAATGTTTTTGACGGTGTAAAA
>JAQWAQ010000013.1 GCA_028707635.1 Negativicutes bacterium | reverse complement strand
ATTTGATCATCGGTGTCGCTCTTTTCAGCAAGCAGACGATTAATCACCCCATCACCCTTCTTCTTGAGCAAAGCCGTCATCTTAGCATCAAGAGCCGCTAACGTCTCATTAAGCGCACTGGCGTTGATCCCGACCCCAGCGGTAAAAAATCGTCCCTTAACATCCTCACTATCAAGCAGCTTAAGCCCCTGCAAATCTGCTAAACCAATCGAGAATATACTTTCATAAGTCTCCCGTTCAAGCCCACCCAGCCACGCTAGTTGTGGACTAATACCAAGCGGAGCGCCCATTTCATCCATCACTGTAAGATTCCGCACCGTTCGCTTAAGCACATATTGCTTGCCATCCTCTAAAGCAATGTCCATACTGCCGCCATAATTGCCACCCCTTAACGGCGGATACGTATTTCTCTGGCCCCGTTTGTTGCCGAAAAACATCATGCGGATAAACTGCATGAGTGTACTTTTACCACTCTCATTTTTTCCGGTAAAGATGTTAAGACCCTTCGATAAATTTTGCAAAGCCTGATTGTGATAGATGCCATAACCATCTAAATGAATATTTTTTATCTTCACGTCTCTTCACCCTCAACCAACAGATTCAGCCCTAGTGTTTCAGCCTCCTCCAGCAAACCCATCAGGTCATCAGCTGTCATTTGTTCAAGCATAAAGCTGATTTTATTGAATTCCTGCCGTTTAGCCAAAAAGCCGCTAATCACCTTCTGCAGCGCCTCACGCTGTTCGGAGGGACCTAGCCCTGCCAGGCTTTCGCGCATCTCAGCCGACCGCCGGAGGAAATCACCCACAAAATCAGGTGTTGTCCGTCGGACTTCGATATCAATCGCGGGTCGGGTCTGAACTTGCAGCGATTCAAGCCAGACAAAATCAGAACGCTTTTCTTCATTTAGTCTAAGCTGGGCCATTAAATCCTCTTCGAGGCTTAATGGCATAACTTTACTTGTTCCCCGCAGAACGCTATCAAGCGGCCCTCGTCCTATCAGGCCGACTCTTAGAATCGTCCCTCGCCCTTCAGCTTGACCGCGGACTTCTTCTTTATACTTGCGAAGGGCCATCATTACATCATGAAGCTCTGTCATTTCGTTGATCGATACTTCACGCTTTTCCCAGCGGATAATATCTGTATCAATAAAGGTGGAAACGACATTTCTGTGTTCGTCAACAGCCACCAAGCAGCAGCCGCGCGGGCCTATCTCACGAATACTTACCCCTTGGGTATTCCCTGGATAAATAACGCAAGGACGCTTGTCCTGAAGAATCTTCCGGGTATGCACATGCCCTAGTGCCCAATAATCAATCCCGGCCGTCCGTAAGTCCTCCAGGGTACAGGGCGCATACCTGTCATCATTCAGATTACCGACATTACAGTGCAAAACCCCTACTGAAAAAACAGCAGGTTCCACTGTGGTAAAGTGTTTAGCGAGATTTTCCTCAACATTGTACTTGCCATGACTTATACCATAAATATTAGCAATCGTTTGACCATCTTTCATGATCGGAACACATTCTACGGCTTGATCGCCGAAACGATGTACGCTTGCCGGAAGGCGATATTGCGCATACCAGGCTTCAAGCGGGTCATGATTGCCATGAGCAATAACGCTCTTAATCTCTCGTGAATCTAATATCTCAAGCGCTTCAGCAAAGCGTATCTGTGCTCTTGTACTGTGCCTTACTCCATCATAAACATCTCCGGCAACAACCACAAAATCAACCTGGTGCTCAACGGCCGCCTGGATGACCTTTTCAAAAGCCTGAAAAGTTGCTTCCCGCAAAGCAGTACCGATTTGCGGCGGCACCTTGTCAAACACCCCCTCAAACGGAGTTGCCAAATGCAAGTCAGCGCAATGAATAAATTTAAACGGAACGGTTCTGTTCATAATAATCCCCTTTATGAGGTAATAAAGTAAGCCTTTTTAAACTTCTAAAAACATCGGCAAAACCCTTTATCCGACGACTTAGTCGCTCTTTTTCTTATACAAGTGGGAGTTAAGACCCGTCCCTCTGCCGTAATGTACACGGGCGCTCATCATGCTATTTGATTGGGAATATTATGATGACATATTTCCTTCGAGCAAGGAAAATATAAAGTTAGTAGCATTAATTAAAGGAGCGGTGGCTAATGAACTATTTTCTGCAGCGATTAGCGCGCACCCTTTCAAAATACCGCGATTCGGCTTTATTAATTTTTAGAATTGGACTTGGTGGTGCCTTTATGTGGCATGGATGGCCTAAAATCATTGGCGGTCCTGAGAAGTGGTCTGGGCTTGGGCAAGCGATGGCTACTTTTGGGATTGAATCTGCTCCTGCATTTTGGGGCTTCATGTCCGGTTTTGCTGAGTTTGGTGGCGGACTGCTATTTGCATTGGGACTATTCTATCGTCTTGCAAGCTTATTACTATTCTTTAACATGATGATAGCATACATGAGTCAAATGGCTGCTGACAAGGGCTTTGCCAAAGCATCGCAGTCATTCGAAGATGGCCTAAGTTTTTTCGCCGCCGCTTTTATTGGGCCTGGCAAATATAGTCTTGATTACTACTTTGGTACAAAAGAAAACGCCGATTAAATCATCTACTCATCCACAACTAACATAGTTTCTTAAAACAAAGCTAACAAGTTAGCTTTGTTTTTTTCGTTAACCGGCCGTCACCTTAGTTCACACGCATGCATATTATGTACTAAGTTACCATATTTCGCTATTGGAGGTGACGCTATGTCAAACAATAAGTACTTTGATTGGGAGGATGACTTTCCAGAATTCATTGAATGGCAAGATGACATGCGCGAGGATGACGATGAATATGAGAACAGGATAATTACTACCTCATGCTTTCCAAGACAAAATTGTTTTCCTCGAATGAACTGCTTCCCACGGCAAAACTGTTTTCCTCGCATAAATTGCTTTCCACGGCAAAACTGTTTTCCTCGCATAAATTGCTTCCCACGGCAAAACTGTTTTCCTCGGCAAAATTGCTTCCCTCGTCAGAACTGTTTTCCTCACCAGAATTGCTTTCCTCACCAGAATTGCTTTCCTCACCAAAATTGCTTCCCTCGAAATTGTAGGCCTAGATTCTGCTCTCCGCGATAGGAACAGATTACACAAGCGATCTATTTCATTGTTTAAAGCGATACTTGCGGTTAAATCGTCAACAAAAGAGAAGGCGCCTGCCATCACGGCAGGCGCCTTCTCTTTTTATTGGCGACTCGGAATTTCCCTAATGAGAAAATAGAGCGCAATTGCACTGATCACAATAATTAAATATAAAAAATATTGCATTTTGTATGCGGCCTCCCTTAATAGCAATAGTCTATTATTATGCAACTACCTGATTTTTATACTATTAATATAGCCACTAATTTTTAGAATTTCTTTATCCGATGACCAAGCCGCTCTAAAACTCCCTTCTTTTACAAGAAGGAGTGAAGAGCGACTAAGTCCCTGGATACGGTTCGACTAGGATTCAGGTGGAGTTAAAACTCCATCTGAATCCAGTCTCACTTTATTAAACTAAATTAATCAAGGCTCCACCACAAATTGCTGAAGCCTTGATCACTATAGCCTGAATTTTAATAATCACACGTTTGAATTGGCTGGGGCTCCATACACTGTAAATCTTGTTGGATGACTTCGAGAACATCTAAAAAGTATTCGGCCTCCCGAAGAACATGATCTGCTAAAAGGGGTGGAATAAGAGATATTACTTTGCATGCCGCAATTAAATCTCGTGCAGCCTTTTTAAAATCTCGTATTTGATTTGTCGCTGTCGTTACATCTTTTTCAAATCTCACTAAGTCATTATTTGGACAAGAATGCCATAGCATACTATCCAAATCACGAGCCTGAAGCTGTAATTGCTCAAATTGAACGGCAAAATTATTCGCCTGTTCTACAAAACCACGCTCAGATGGATCAAGCAGTCCAACAATAAATCTGGCATGCTCCGACATGTGCCGGAGCCAAAAAACATTATCACTTACAATAGAATCTACGGGATACTTCATATCGCCCTCTCGCATCTTACCAAGCAACTTATAAAAATACATTGCTTCACGGGAAATATGATCAATCAATAGTGGGTAATTATACCCTCCAATCTCGCAATGTATGATTAAATGCAATACGTGTCGCTTAAATGCGAAGATGTTTTTAACTGCAAGCATAATGCACTCGACAAATTCCATAAGTTCTTCATCACAACGAATAGCATGAGACTTTTTTTCGAGAGCCGCGAACTCATTATAAAAATTTTCCGCCTGGCAAATCAGTTCCTCATCCGAGCAGGCAAACCCTAGCTTCATAAATAACGCATGCTCTTTCATAATTCTTAGCCAAAATTGCACCCGTTTCAAGTTCACACACTCATAAGGCTTTACTTGTGGACAAAAGATATCCAAATCAACCTCACCCCCATAATTTTCTTATTACATAATATGCTGATCCCGTTGTGCATGACACCAATGAAAGAAACTACAATTAAATGGATATAAGTACCAGGTATTAGTATTAATTTTGGAGAGATAATAAGTAGCGTAAAGGGTTCGTAATGGTTGAGCCAAGATTGGTGTCGGATCTCAGTGATGGGGTTCGGCATTAGTCGGCCAAAGATTGCTGTCGGGTCTGCTCCAACAGGTTCGGCGGTAGTCGGCGGGAAGATTGGTGCATGTTCTGAAAGGCTGTACGGCAGCCCAACTGTTGTCGTATGGTCCCAAGGGATGTGCATCGGTCGAGCTAAGACTGTCATGGGTTGCGAAGTAATAGGGGGCGGCCGTTGTCGAGAGATTGCGACCGGTTCGGTAGCTATCTGTGGCAGTCGAGCAAAGATCAGCGTTGGTTGTGTAATGCTTGTGGGTAGTCGAAAGATTGCGTATAGGTATGTAATGACTGGCGTTGGTTGTAGCGTAAATCATTACGGGCTCTTTATGATAAGCAATTAAAATGCTTCACAGCATAACTGCCGTGAAGCATTTATTTTATCGTCCTGGGTGCCAGGTGCTGCTATCTTTGAAAAAGGCATAATTATTTATCAGAAATAAAGAGTAAATATAAAATATAATTTCCATTTTCATCTTGTAGATAGGCGTTAAAACGTTTAAAACTACGTAGATATTCAAGACAAAGTTTCATCTCTTCATTATTTGTTGCATCATAAACTACTGAATCAAAGCAAATCCTTTTAAAATTTGATATATCGATCTTTATCAGATGCCCTTCGTGTATGTGAATTGATAATAGATTATTGTCTATTATTTCATGAGAACTAATGGTTGCCTTATTAATAAAGCCTTGCCTAAATTGGATATTCATTTTCTTATTACTCTCTTCTAAGTATCGCATTAAGGTGTCTATAGCCATTACTATACCCCCAAAACTAAAATGTTTGTACATAATTATGAAAGTAGCTCGTTAGTTATTCATGTATTCTATCCGATGACCAAAATTAGGAGGCGTGGTAACTATCTCCTAAATAGAGAATATATTATACAACTAAAATCAGAACCGGGGGGTTAGTATGAAATGTGAAAACATTGATAATATAGTTGTTTTGGCATTAGTATTAACTGTAATTGGGGACTCTCTCGGACTGCTTGCCGAGTTAATGAACCAAAGATGTGAAAAAAAGGCGGAACGACAACAGCAAGAAAAAGAAACTAGGATTAACGAGGAACTTGACGCTTTGCGTAAAAGGATTGCCTTATTAGAAAACAAGCAAGTTCAATTTAATAGGCGACTTTAATCTTCAATGCTAAAAAGCGTCACAGCAATTTGCTGTGACGCCCTTTTCAGTTCTTACTAATCTTTTTCAATACGTCTGCTGTTATATCCACACCACCACAAATAACTTCGTTCTTACTGATAACAATCGATAGTCCCTTTTCCCTGGCTACTTCGTTGGCGGCAGCCACAACCTTAGCCGAAATCGGTTTTACAAGTTCTAGCCGTTTTTGTTCAAGCCGCTGCACAAGCTGTCTATCAAGCGCTTGTTTATCCTGGTCACTAAGGTCAGGAGCTTTCGTTTCAAATTCCTGTTTCACCGCTTCCTGCTCTGCTTTGAGAGCGGCGTTGGCCTGTGCTGTATCCGGATGCTGGTTCACTAGATAAATAAAATCAACATAACCAACTGGTCCGGTGGCGGCCTGTGCTGTGCTCCAGCCTCCCAATAACAAACACAGGGCAAGCAGGGCGGGGAAAAGCCGGTTTTTTATTATATACTTCATTTTGCTTAACCTTCTTTCATAATGATTTTTGGGAACCTATTGATGCTTTTAGTAAAACGCTCTATTAAGATTTAGTCCTCTTTGTCTAGGCTTTCCACTACCGGAGCGGCGTTCTTTTTTAGCACACCAGCCTCAATCAGCTTTTTGATAATATTGTCCTGCACCGCCAGCGACTGAACAAACCCCTCTAGTGGCATTATGATGCGGGTATTAACATCAACTACTGCCTGGCCACTGTCACTTTTGAGGTGAGGCTGCACTGTCATGAGGTCGATGCGAATAAGATTACCCGTAACATGGACGGCACTGATGCCGTCGGCAAAGATTTCATTATTCATGAACAACACACTCCTTTTGTTTTTTGCTCCCTTTCAGAATACACCTCTTAACTCCTCGTTTATTCCCGGCTTGTCTTACACTATCGCGAGGTAATAGTGCTAATTTGCAGCTAGCATTATATGGGAAAACATTCTTCATATAATGTTATTTCCCTCCACATATGGAATTAAAAATACGGTATTACTAAGTATTACAAGATTAATATCCAAGACTTGGATACAGCGACCGAATACGCCGTTATTCTGTGTAAACAAGGCAGCCTTCCTGGCTATTACATTTAGGTATCAAATGGGAATCTTCTTTCTCGTTATGCATATCCACCAATAAATAGAGAATAATATATATGATTCTTTTTAAAGACCGTTATGCCATATGGTATTTACCCGTCTATCGCTTAGCAGGTCGTAAAGCAAATGAAATGAGGCCATTTTATGGATAATGAAAGTATCAAAGATAAGTTTGAAATCAGAAAAGTTGATAGCAGACATTTTGAACAATTTAATGACCTTATGAATTATGTTTTTCAAGTAACCAATAATGTTATCACTAAATTTGGAGATAACAATATTATTAGGTGGAAAAGGCCTCTCCTAAAGTCATGCGATGTAATTGGCTGGTTTGATGATGAAAAGTTAATTTCTCAATTGATGGTTTACCCATTTAGTGTGAATATTCATGGCCGCCCTTATAAAATGGGGGGGGTTACGGGAGTAGGAACTTATCCCGAATATGCAGGCTATGGTCTAATGCATTCATTAATGAAAGAAGCTCTAAAAAACATGCGCGATAAAGGGCAAACTATATCATATCTTTATCCTTATTCAGTCCCCTACTATAAGAAAAAAGGCTGGGAAATAGTATCAGATATAATTAATTATACAATTAAAGATACCCAATTACCGAAGTCCTACAATGCATTAGGTCATACTGTCCGAGTCGATATTCATCATCCAGATATACAGAAAATTTACTCAGCCTTTTCGCGCAGAAATAATGTTGCTATGTTAAGAAATGATGTTGCTTGGGAGGAACATTTCCGTTGGGAGAAACAAGATTTGTCTGTTGCTATCTACTATGACTCAAATGATTTACCAGCAGGCTATGTATACTATAAAGTAGAGAATGAAACGTTTTTTGTAAGAGAAATGGTATACATTAATGAAGATGCAAGAAAGGGAATTTGGGTTTTTATCCGAGCTCATTTTTCTATGGTTTATTCGGTTAAAGGAACTATTTTCTCAAATGAACCTATGGCCTTTCTATTCTCAGAGGGCGAATTAGAAGAAAAGATTTCGCCTTATATTATGGCTCGTGTCGTAGATGTACGAAATTTTATGAATCAGTTCCCTTTTGCAGATACTAAACCGAATGAAAAAACCAAAGGAATATCATTTCACATCTCTGATCCGCTTGCCGACTGGAACTGCGGCGTGATTTCCGTAGTATTAGGGGAAAATACAAACATTATTATAGATGATTCACTTCAAAAGCTTGAAGTCCATTTAGATATTCAAACCTTTACTACTATGATGCTAAGTTATAAACGGCCAACATTTCTTAACAATATTGGAAGAATTGAAGGCTCTGATGAAGCCATCGCCTACCTAGAAAGAATTATTCCGAACAATAAAACTTGGTTTGCAGATTATTTCTGAAAAGAAAAAGACAGCACTCGGCTGTCTTTACGTTGAGCATTTTCCGTTTTGTTTACATTTACTACAGTTTCCATTACAAGAGGTAAGCAGTAATTTATAGCAGCGCGGACAGCGGATCGTGCCCGGCTCATGTATTTCATAACCGCATTGAGGACATATTTGCTGTTCCATTGAAAATCACCTCATGCTATAGGATAATATGGGCAACGATTCCGCCGACAAGGAATGCGGCGATCCAGGAACCAATCCAAATGAGCGAGCCTTCACGAGCACCCCGCTCTTTAAACATCACAATGATTGCGGCAATACATGGCACAAACAGCGTAATGGCAATCAGCGAAATTAACGTTTGCTCCGGCGTAAGAGCCATATCGGATAAGCCGGCAGCCCCAAAGTCACGGCGGATCATCCCCATGATAAAAGCGGTGGCCGTTTCTCTCGGCAGTAGCAGCAGGCCCTCGGTAATTGGGGCAAAGAGAGTCTGAATAACATCTAAAAGACCAGTGATCTGGAGCCCGCTGATAATAAGAGCCCCAAGGGCAAACAACGGAACGGCTTCCTCAAGAAAGGCGTGGGACTTGGTGACAGTTTTCTTGAGAACATTTTTTACGCCAGGCAGTCGGATGGGCGGTAAGTCAATTAGCAGATCAGATGATTCACCAGGTAGAACTTTATGAAGCACCTTACCAACAATGCCTAAAACAAGGATTAAAACGACTACATAAATCGTAATATACTTTGTTCCCAACCCGGCCAGCATCCCGGCGATAACCCCAAGCTGGGCTGAACAGGGAATGGCGAGCCCTAAAATTGCGGTGGCAATTGTCCGTTCGCGCTGGGTCCCTAAAATCCGGGTGGTAATTGTCGCCATAGTTACACAGCCGAAGCCCAAAATCAGGGGAATAATAGCCCGCCCGTTTAGACCAATTACATTCATCAACCTATCAACTAGAGCAGCCAGGCGGGGTAGATATCCTGAATCCTCCATGATCGATAAGATCAGGTAGAATCCGACAACGAGCGGCAGCAGCAGCCCCACTATATAAGTAGCTGTCATTGTCAAGAGACCGAATTCGCCGATAAGAATCATCCCAAGGATAGATTCCTCACTAATGAATCGACCAATGAACGATCGTATCGCAGGTTCATAAAACCCTTGCATGATCGTCTCCTCGGTAAAGCCCACGATATCCTGAGCAACAACAACGCCGATTACATAATACATTATATAAAGTGCTACAAAAAAGAACGGTATTCCTGTGAGCGGGTTAAGCATCAACCGCCCCAGTTTAGTGGAGAACCTAATACCCTCTTGGGTTTCACTAACAACATGCTGAAGAACGTCATTGACCCGATGCCGGCGTGCATGATAAATTTCATCACGCTGTGTGCCTGGCTCAACACCATGACGATCCGCTACATGAGGATCTCCTTCCAGAACCAGCAAAGCTTCAGCCCAACAACCAATGCGATTCAGGGTTTCTGCAAGCTGTTTTTTTAGATCAGCCGGGATGTTGCCAACCTGCGCCTCATACAAACGCGCTTTGACCTGATCAAGTCCCTTATTCTTTATGGCAACAGTAGGAATGACTGGCACCCCTAAAAGATGTTCTAGCAAATCAATATCAATTTTTATGCCCTGCTCGGCTGCTTCATCCATCATGTTTATAGCAACAATAACTGGAATGCCGGTATCAATTACCTGTAATGTCAAAAACAAATCCCGCTCAAGATGAACAGCATCAACAACATTAAGAATAAGATCGGCTGACAGAATAACATCCCTAGCGACAATTTCTTCATCATTAAAGGAAGATATTCCATAGACCCCAGGAGTATCGATAACAACATCGCTGCCAAAGCGGCCATGTGATATGTCAACTGTGGTTCCCGGAAAATTAGATACATCAACGTAAACTCCGGTCAGTGTATTAAAAAATACCGATTTGCCAACATTTGGATTACCCACAAGAACGATTTTCTTTGCGCCTTCTGGTATATTTATAGTAGTTAAATTATTATGGCAATGCATGTGCTATCCTCCGTTTCACGCGGGTTGGACCTCAATATTCTCGGCAAGTCTTCGACCAATAGCAATCTCCTGTTTGCCTTTAGATATTACAATGGGGCCAGCAGGCAACTTTTCAGCACAATGTATTTCAGAGCCTTCAAAAATACCAAATCGAATTGCCTGAGCTCGAACAGTATCACCGGTAATACTAGCAATATATAAGCGTTGACCACGTTTAGCTTGATCTAATGTCATATGAATTCCCCCTTCGTCATTGATAATCATTATCACTATCGCTGTAAAAAAAAGCGCGATTAGGCTTATTTGTACTCTGATTATATCGAGAATGAATATCAATGTCAAGGGAAAATTAAGGGGTATGTGTCGGAACTTAGTTCCAGCACAACCCCTTAATTTATGTGGTCATAAAGTGAGACTTGACTCAGATGGAGTTTAACTCCACCTGAATCCTAGTCGAACCGTATCCCAGGGACTTAGCCGCTCTTGGTTTTCCAGAAGGGAAACTTTAGAGCGGCTTGGTCATCGGATGAACTTCTTATTTCATATAATATTCCCCAATTAGAACTTGTATCAGATCGCGTATTAATATCCCTTAATGCAATCAGTCTTCATGTAAGGCCGTAATACTTCGGGGATAACTACTGATCCGTCAGGCTGTTGATAGTTTTCTAAAATAGCGGCAACCGTCCGCCCGATTGCCACACCCGAACCATTCAATGTGTGAACAAACTCTGGTTTAGCCTTAGGCTCGCGACGGAATTTGATATCGGCGCGACGAGCCTGAAAGTCCTCAAAATTAGAACAGGACGAAATTTCACGGTATTTATCAAAGCTCGGCAACCATACTTCAAGGTCATACGTCTTCGCTGATGAGAAGCCCATATCGCCGGTTGACAGAAGTATCACCCGGTAAGGCAGGCCAAGGAGCTGAAGCACGCGTTCCGCATTATTTGTCAGTTTTTCCAGTTCCTCATAGGATTCTTCAGGTTTAGTGAACTTGACCATTTCGACTTTGTTGAACTGATGCTGGCGAATAAGTCCACGGGTGTCACGGCCAGCCGCGCCAGCCTCAGCTCTAAAACAAGCACTATAGGCAGTATAGTACAAGGGCAGGTCTTTCACATCAAAAATTTCACCGCGATGAAGGTTTGTGATTGGAACTTCGGCAGTCGGAATAAGATAGTAGTCAAGCCCTTCTAATTTAAACATATCATCGGCAAACTTGGGTAGTTGGCCAGTGCCGGTCATACTGTCTTTGTTTGCAATAAAGGGCGGGAAAAATTCGGTATAACCATGGTCGGTTGTATGCAGATCAAGCATAAAATTAATAAGTGAACGTTCAAGCCGCGACCCCAGTCCGCGATAGAAAGTGAAGCGCGCACCGGTGACTTTGCCACCTCGTTCAAAATCTAAAATACTAAGTTTCTCACCAATTTCCCAGTGCGGAAGCGGCGCAAAGTCAAACTTGCGTGGCTCACCCCATTGCCGGATTTCCTTGTTGTCAGCCTCATCACGACCAACAATAACCGACTCATGTGGTATGTTAGGAATATTCATGATAATTGAGTTTAACTGTGCTTCTGTCGCCTTGACTTGGGCATCAAGCTCGCCTATTTTGTCACCGACCACACGCATCTCTGCGACAAGGTCATCGGCGTTTTCTTTGGCTTTTTTAAGCTTACTGATTTCCTGTGATACCGTGTTACGTTGGCTTTTGAGTAATTCTACTTCACCGAGAAGATTACGACGTTCCTTTTCTAATCTCAAGAATTCGTCCAAATTCATAGCTGCACCACGATTCTGAAGCGCCTGCTGGACCTTTTCCGGATTTTCCCGCACGAATTTGATATCTAACATACATGAACCCCCTATTTTTAGCTAAAAGCTTATCTCCCCGAATGAACGGCCGGTAGCGGTCGGCATGAAAAAACTCCCGCCTGTAAGGGACGAGAGTACCTTCCCGTTCAAACGGGCACCGCCGCATATTTCCCAATCATTAGTTTATACTGATTATTTTACAATATACACCGCTTACTTGTAAAGTGATTAAGTAGCTAGGTCCTGTAAGTCGGTCTTGATTCGGCTCTGCTCCATAAAACGAATAAAGGCCTCACTAATCTCAGGGTCAAATTGGGTGCCTGAACACCGCTGGATTTCATCTAAAGCCTGTCTAACAGGATACGGCTCACGGTAACACCGCGCTGTTGTCATAGCATCATAGGCATCGCACACCGCTAGCATCCGGCTATAGATAGGAATTGCGTCACCAGCAAGTCCGACAGGATAGCCGCGTCCGTCAAAGCGCTCATGATGGTGACGGACAATACTGGCAATCGTATCAAAACCATTTATATCGGCTAAAATATCGGCACCTGTAATGGCATGACGTTTGATTGATTCGTATTCATTGTCATTTAGCAGGCCAGGCTTGTTTAAAATCCGTTCAGGTACGCCGAGCTTGCCTACGTCGTGAACAATTCCGGCAAGGTAGGCAATGGTAACGCCTTCACGGGGCATTTCCATAAATTCGGCTAATTCGACCATCAGGGCAGCCACATGTTCACTATGCTGTTTCGTATAAGTATCCCTGATGCCAATTGCTTTACAGAAAGCTTTGATAATGCTTATATTGATCCCATCAAGCCTGGCTTCAATCATTTTAAATTTATCAATAGGAACATAGACCCCGACCGCATAGCGCGGCTCGGTTTCGGGTTCACGCAATAAAAAGGTGCTGGCAAGATACCAGATATACGAATTGTCATAATGATTGCTAAGGCAAGCCTCCATCAGAGGAAACTCCCGTCCGGTATCGATTGTTTCAATTAAGGGACCATGGTAACTATCGTTTTTGTCTTTCTTATTCCCATTGTAAAATATATCGAGCAATGATTTATCGAGCAAGTTCTCGCGGTCAATATGCCATAACCGGCAAAAGGCATCGTTGACAAAAACAATCTTATAATCCCTGTCAATCACCAGCCAACCGTGTACTGAACTACTTTGTACAGCATTAGCAATTTGTGCAAACAATTGTGCGTTCAATAGCTGCGACTCCTCTATTGTCAATTTTTAATAAAATTTCGACACCTCTATATTCTTCTCTATCTTAGCAAATTCCTTTACCTAATGACAGAATTTACCCATAATATCCGAATTATTGAAAACTGTGATGGCATACCAATTAATACCCATACGGTCTTGTCGAAGCACTTTTACGTAAAACGGCAAAGAACCACCAGCCAGGCTATGACTGATGGTTCTTTGCCGTTTTGCCATTAAAATCCACTTCAGAATCTTCGGTGTCGCTCATACAATTGTATTATCACCGCTGCAATGGAGTGATTCGGCTTTATGACCAAGAAGTTCATTGACGTCTTTCGGGTTGCGGCCACTTATGTGGGCACAGTCATTGGCGCAGGGTTTGCCTCCGGCCAAGAAATTGTCCAATTCTTTATTTCTTACGGAAATATCGGACTGGTAGGAATTCTCCTAGCCGGGTTATTATTTGCCTGGCTGGGAAGTTATATAATCAACCTCGGCCACCGCCTTAATGCAACAGGCTATCAACAAGTACTGTATTATATCTGCGGCAAACGAATCGGCGGCGTTCTTGATGTCACAACAGGAGTGTTTTTATTTGGTGGCTTGACCATCATGCTGGCTGGGGCCGGCACAGTGAGCCGCGATTTTTTAAGCCTCAGTTACAATACAGGCCTGATAGCGATGGCTCTTCTCGTCATGTTAACTGTGCTAACTGGGGTGAGAGGTATCTCAATCATTAACTCGCTAGTAACACCGCTATTAGTCATTTCAACCATCGTCATTGGCATCAATTCCATTCTGTATCACGGATTCAATCCTACCTTGCTTTCCATCCCGGCTCAGCCTAGCAGTACTCCAGCCACACACTGGGTTATGTCCGCCCTGCTCTATGCGTCCTATAATCTTATCCTTGGTACGACTATACTGGCCCCTTTGGGCAGCCAGATTGCCAGCCGCAAAGTCCGGATCTTAGGCGGCCTCATTGGCGGCCTGCTTTTAACTCTCTTGGGTCTATTTGTTGCCATGATTATCACATATCACAGCCCAGAAGTCTTTCAGCACGAAGTCCCGATGCTGTATGTATCAAACCTCCAGCATGAATTTACCCATGCCGGCTACGCAGCCATGCTGGTAAAGGCTATGTACAGTACCGCCATGGCCAGTTTATATGGTTGCAGCACCAAGCTGCAGTCCGCCGCAGGCCTGAGCTTTCCGGCTAGCCTTGTTGTGATTACACTTAGTGCTGTCATTTGCAGTCAAGTCGGTTTCTCAAACCTAATTGCTACAGTCTACCCCATTTTTGGCTATATCGCCTTAATTTTTACCGTTAGCCTTATTTGGCACTTTTTTCGAGGTAAGTAATGGCACTCAGTACAGCGACCAATCCCTCACCTGCTGCCTTGGCGATCTGCCAAGGTTTACCGGTACAGTCACCGGCTGCAAACACGCCAGGTATGTTTGTTGACATATCACGCTTGACCTTAATGGTCTCACCTTCGAGTTCCAGACCGGGAAGGATATTTTCGACAGGATCTGACTGTCGGAGAATAAATACGCCGTCCACCTTCAGTTCTTCTTTATCCGTCACGAGCCCGGCAACCTGTCCTTCACCTTTGATAGCTTTAGGCCGCACTCCACTAAGCACCTTGATTTTTTCAGAACGAAGCTTGGGTGCTTCGCCTTTATACTGGGGCAAATAGTAGACATTGCGACAGAGTTCTCCCAGAAAATTTGCTTCATGTTCACCTTCTTCCTGGGTGTAAGAAATGATGGCAACATCTTTATCACGATAAAACATCCCATCACAGGTAGCACAATAACTAACACCGCGGCCAAGATAATCCCGTTCACCTTCGAATAGAGCAGTAGCAACAACGCCTGTGGCAATAACAATCACCCGTGCTTCATACGTTTGGGCGGGTGTCAACAGGGTAAATGTCCCCTCAGTCGGAAATATGTTAAGAACCTTTTCTTTGATCAATGTCGGCTCATGCGCTAGGCAATGCGCTGACATCTGCTGCATTAATCCTTTCCCAGTAATTTCAGGCATCCCGGGATAATTATCGACAATATGTGCCTTTTGCAGCTTAGGGCTGAATTCCAGATGATTAAATATCGCCACCGTCTTGTTACGAATGCGTCCGGTTAGAGCGGCTGATAGTCCGGCCGGTCCTCCGCCAATGACTGCAATATCAAATATATTATCTGCCATAATGATCCTCCTTTTATTAAAAAATTTCCATCGGCTATTGGCAAACGATATCCGATGACTAACCCGATCTAAGACTCCCGCTGCTATAAGCGGGAGCAAGGGCGGCTAAGTCCCTGGATACGGTTCGACTAGGATTCAGGTGGAGTTAAAACTCCATCTGAATCAAGTCTCACTTTATCAAGAACATCAAGGAGAGGGGTGAGTCTTGTGTTTAACTATACTATCACGCGCCTGCCATATGTCCCGGTTGCCGGCATTTTGTTTGCCGCCGGAATATGCTTCGGCGGATTAGGCGGAGTAGTCCTTGGCGCAATAGCTCATGATACTGTCGGATTACTGGGTGGCCTATTTCTCGGGCTTGTCTGCGGCATCACCGCAGCCGTGTTTGGTCTTGTCTTAACAGCTGTCTTCAATGTACTTGCTCCCTACATCGGCGGTTTGCCGGTGAAGCTGGACATAATGACTCCCCCCGAGGCGCCTTGTGACCCCAGCGCCATCAACGATGGATCAGCCTAAATCCTTGGCCACTTGTTTCATGCGATCTCTGATCGGCAAATCATAGGGACAGCGTTCTTCACAGATTCCACACTCAATGCAATCCGAAGCTTTGGCTTTCATGCCAGCATAGCGGAGCGGAATCGCCTCTTTTAGGCCATATGAGGAATATTGCAAGTGAAAAATAAACGTTTGAGGAATATCGATTCCAGCAGCACAAGGCATACAGTAACCACACCGGCGGCAGAAATTAGGTCCGATATCCGCAGCTTCTTTTTTTAGTATTGCCTGTTCTTCTTGAGTCAACGGCCGGAAATTTTTGGCGGCTGCAAGATTTTCATCGATTTGGACAATATCGTCCATACCGGGAATAGCCACACTAATATCCTGTTCAAGAATAAACCGCAGCGCCAAATCAAAACTTCTGACTTGACCGCCCCCGAGCGGTTTCATTACGATACGGCCAACATTCATCGCTTTAGCTAAAGGAAATAATTTCTCATTTGCCTTGGTTTCAATGAAGTTGAACGGCACTTGCACTGTATCAAACTGATCTGATTTAACAGCCTCCATTAATAAGTCAACACTATGTCCGGTAACGCCAATAAAGCGAATCTTTCCAGCCGCCTTGGCCTCTTTCAGGGCTTCGAGCGCTCCGCCCGGAGCCATCACTGCATCAAGATCCTGACGTGTCTTTATATTATGAACCTGATATAAATCAATATACTCGACCTGCATTGTCTGCAAGCTAATATCAACATCTTTCGCCATGCCTGCTTTATCGCGGGCCATGCTCTTGGTGGCAAGGTAGTACTCGGACCGTCGGCTAGCAATGTATTTGCCGATTTTAGCTTCACTATCGGTGTAGGCGCGGGCCGTGTCAATAAAATTAATGCCTGCATCAAGTACTTTGTGCAGGACAGGACCTGCCTCTTCCATGGTACAACGTTGTATCGGCAACGCACCAAAACTTATCACACTGACCTCCATGCCTGTCCGACCTAATTGTCTTTTTTCCATTTGAATTCCCCCTGCTATTCCTGTTTTCTAACTTTCTGTGTTTATTCTCGTGCGTGAGCCTAAATCCTGCTATCATTGGACGAATTCAACGTTAGTCCGGCGTAATGTAATCACAATAGCCAAAAACACCGTTTTCTGTACCTTAATGTTTTCTTGAAAAATACACTTGACTTTCAAGAGCGGATTAATTATAATGATTTCATATTAACAATAAGTAACGCAATGAACGGGAAACTTTGCTTCAAGTTGTGCAGAGAGCTGACAGTCGGTGAAAGTCAGCCAACTTGACCATAAGTTCCGCCCCGGAGCGGCTGATGAAGAATCACGACGGGTTCCGCCCGATACAGCGGTAAGAGTTGGTTGCTATTTTCAGCAACAACTTGGGTGGCAACGCGGGAGTAATCTCGCCCCAATTGGGGCGGGATTTTTTTGTTTCTTTAAAGTTTGTAGAATCTAAAATTAATGGAGGTTATGAATATGAAAGTACTTGTAAGCGACGCAGTAGCCCAAAGCGGTGTTGAACTGTTACAGAAGGAATTTAATGTTGATGTAAAGGTAAACCTTGACCCCGCTGAACTGATCAAGATTATCCCGGAATATGACGCCCTTGTCGTCCGCAGCGAAACAAAGGTGACCAAAGAAGTGCTTGAAGCGGCAGCCAATCTCAAAGTCATCGGCCGCGCCGGTGTCGGCGTTGACAACATTGATGTCGAATTTGCAACAAAGAAAGGGGTCATTGTCCTCAACGCCCCCGAAGGTAATACCATTGCCGCAACTGAACATACAATGGCCATGATGCTGGCCTTAGCTCGCAACATTCCCCAAGCTCATGCTTCAATGAAAAATAAAGAGTGGAAGCGCAGTAAGTTTATGGGCGTTGAAATGCGCGGCAAAACACTTGGCATATTAGGCCTGGGCCGCATCGGTACCGGCGTTGCCAAACGGGCGCTGGCCATGGAAATGAAAGTAATGGCATATGACCCGTTTATGAATGCCGAACGCGCTGAGGAGCTCGGCATTAAAGTAGCTGAAATTGATGAAATCCTAACAAAAGCCGACTTTATCACCCTTCACCTTCCAAAAACGCCGCAGACTATAAACATGCTGAATAAAGAAAGTTTCGCCAAAATGAAAAAGGGCGTTCGTATTGTAAACTGTGCCCGGGGCGGTGTCATCAATGAAGTCGATTTGGCTGAAGCCCTGAAAGACGGTACAGTAGCCGGCGCTGCCATTGACGTATTCGCAAAAGAGCCAGCCGGTCCTGATAATCCGCTGTTAGATGTCGACAATATTGTTCTTACCCCGCATTTGGGCGCATCCACTGCCGAAGCGCAAGTCGGTGTAGCCGTCGATGTTGCAGAAGGAATCATCAAAGCACTCAACGGTGAGCCTGTTACGACAGCCGTTAACATGGCCCCGATTCCCGCTCATGTCCTTGAGACCATTCAGCCATACCTTAACCTCGCCGAAAAGATGGGCTGCTTAGCCGTTCATTTGGCTGACGGCCGTATCAATGCCGTTGAGGTAGAGTACAATGGTGAAATCAGTGAAGTTGATACTAAAATGCTGACAACCGGCGTTATCAAAGGCATGCTCAATCCAATCCTCCAAGAAAAAATCAACTATGTGAATGCCCCTGGTCTTGCTAAAGCCCGCGGCATTAAAATTAAAGAAGTTAAAAGCCAGGAAATTGATAACTTTGCTGATTTAATCACCGTGAATGTTCATACTGACAAAGGCCTTAAGTCCGTTTCGGGCACCTTGTTTGGCCGAGAAGAACAACGGATTGTTAAAATCAACGGATTCCGCGTCGATGTTGAGCCTAACGGCTGGCTGCTAATTGGACCACACAGCAACCGCCCCGGCATTGTCGGTAAAATTGGTACAATTCTCGGCGAAGAACAGATTAATATCGCTGGCATGCAGGTTGGCCGCGGTGACATAGCTGGTACAAATATCATGGTTGTTAATGTCGAAACCGATGTTCCAACCCCAGTTCTGCTAAAAATCAAGGCAATTGATGGTATGTTGGGTGCCCAACTCGTCAACCTTAACGCATAAGGAGGCAATTATGGCTATAGTTAAACCATTTCGCGGTCTACGCCCCACTCCCGAACTTGCGGATCGTGTCGCCGCACTACCCTATGATGTCATGGACTCGGAGGAAGCCCGTCGGCTTACTGCCAATAATCCCTATAGCTTTTTACGTGTGACCAAAGCCGAAGTAGATCTGCCGCCCGATATTGATACCCATTCCCCTGCCGTCTATGAAAAGGCTCGGGAAAACCTCCAGCAGTTTATCCAGGATAAAATTCTCATTCAAGATGACCAGCCTTGCTACTACGTCTATAAACAAAAAATGGGCGACCATATCCAAGTCGGTCTGGCAGCTGCGGTCTCTGTTGACGAATATCAGGAGAATATAATAAGGAAGCATGAATTTACCCGCCCTGACAAAGAGCAGGATCGGGTCGATCATATAACAGCCACAGAAGCGCAGACAGGTGCTGTCTTCCTTACCTATAAGGCCAACCCGACGGTAAAGGAACTGCTCGATCAAGCAATGACCAAGCCACCTGCTTATGACTTCACGGCCGATGATGGCATCAGCCACACGCTGTATGTCGTCAATGAGCCTAGTCAAGTTGCCGCAATTGAAGCCGCCTTCAAGAACATTCCTATCCTTTATATTGCTGATGGCCACCACCGCTCAGCAGCGGCAGCCCGCGTGTGCCAAGCCTGCCGAACCGCCAATAAAAATCATAATGGCACTGAGGAGTATAATACCTTTCTTGCAGTCGCCTTCCCTCACGACATGATGTACATCATGGATTATAACCGAGTGGTTCATGACCTTAATGGGTTAAAACCGGCCGACTTTATTGCCCAATTGTTGAAAAACTTCACGGTTGAGAAGCATCCCGCCGGCCCCTTCAAACCACAACAGCCTCATACGTTCGGGATGTATTTGAATGCAGGGTGGTATAAGCTGACAGCAAAGGCCGGCAGCTTTGACACAAGTGATCCTGTTGGCAAACTCGATGTCAGCATCCTGCAGAATAATCTTTTAACCCCTGTACTTGGAATCCAAGATCCCCGCATCGATAAACGTATCCATTTCGTTGGCGGCATCCGGGGAATGCAGGAACTCGAACGGCTTGTCGACAGCGGTCGCTATGCCGTAGCCTTCTCGATGTTTGCCACTTCTATCGAAGAACTTATGGATATCGGACGCCGGTCAGGTTATGCCGCCTAAATCCACATGGTTTGAACCAAAACTGCGTGATGCCATGGTAGTTCACCTTGCACCTTGCAAGTAACCTTAAAATAATTGGAGGGAAAAATAATGAATAACCGCATCTTTAATTTTAGCGCCGGCCCGGCCGTCCTGCCGCTGGCCGTTTTACAGGAAGCCCAGCAAGAACTCTTAAATTACCAGAATACCGGCATGTCAGTACTTGAAATGAGCCATCGTTCCAAGCCGTACGAAGCAATAAACACCGAAGCCGAAGCTAATATGAAAGAACTATTGGGACTAGGCGATGATTATCGGGTGCTCTTTATACAAGGCGGAGCCAGCACCCAATTTGCCATGATACCTATGAACTTCTTAACGCCAGACCGTACTGCTGACTACATACTAACAGGGGCCTGGTCGGAAAAAGCCCAAAAAGAAGCCAAACTGTACGGCAAGACTCATGTCGCTGCCACAACGGCTGATGGAAATTATAAACGCATCCCCGGCTTTGATGAAATTAAATTAAGCGATAACCCTGCTTATGTTCATATCACTTCTAACAATACGATTTTCGGAACCCAATGGCAAAACCTCCCGGCGTTTGACAACATTCCCTTAATTGCCGATATGTCATCTGATATGCTATCCCGACCTTTTAACGCCAAAGACTTTGCAATGATCTATGCTGGTGCCCAAAAGAACCTTGGACCGGCTGGCGTAACCGTTGTTGTCATTAGAAAAGACTTGCTCGAGAATAACCCTAAGACCATCCCAACAATGCTGCGCTATGCCACTCATTCTGACAAGGACTCTCTCTATAACACACCGCCGAGCTTTGCCGTTTATATCGTCAATCTCGTATTGCGCTGGCTGAAGGGCTTAGGCGGACTTGCCGCAATCGAAAAAATGAATAAGGAAAAAGCTGCGCTGATTTATGATGTCATTGATCAAAGCAACGGCTTCTACAACGGTCATGCTGACAAAGACAGCCGTTCTTTAATGAACGTCACCTTCCGTCTTCCTAGTGAAGAGCTTGAAAAATCCTTCGTTTCCGAAGCCACCGCAGCCGGACTCAACGGCCTTAAAGGCCATCGCTCAGTCGGCGGCCTGCGGGCTTCTATCTACAACGCTATGCCGAAGGAAGGCTGCGAAGCTCTGCGCAACTTCATGATTGAATTCCAAAAGAAAAACAGCTAAAGAAGTTGAACTCCACATATAATATTCCAAACCAGGAAAAACTTCCTTCATGAAGAATATAATCTTATATAACAAAACCAAGGGGGATTATTATGAAAGAAGTAGCCTATAACGAATACGCAAACAAGGCCCTCGATCTCTTGAGCCAAGGCGCCTTTTTGACAACCGCGCATGACGGAAAAGTAAACACAATGACCATCGGCTGGGGCAGTATCGGCAACATCTGGGGCAAGCCGGTATTCATGGTCATGGTGCGCCACTCCCGTTATACCTATGAACTCATCGAAAAAAGCGGTGAATTTACTGTGAGTCTACCCTTTCATGATATGAAGAAAAAGTTAAATTTCTGCGGAAGCAAGTCCGGCCGTGAAGTGGATAAAATTACCGTCATGGAGATTACCACTGCACCCGGCCAGAAAACCTCTACACCGGTCATTGCCGACTGCGGCCTCACCTATGAGTGCAAAATAGTATATAGGCAGGCCATGGATGCCACAACATTAGACCCCGATTACAATCAAAGATGGTATGGCCAAGGCGATTACCACACCCTATACTACGGTGAAATTGTCGCTTGCTATACAAACGACTAAAAAACAAGAGCGAGGCGTAAGCCTCGCTCTTGTTTTTTCACTAATCCTCATTCACAGCAGCAATCTTTTGCCGGAACTCCCGCACTTTATACCACACAATTGGCAAAATCAGAAGGGGTATCCCCAAATAAAGCGCATTTCTAAGATCCTCAGTAAAAGCGACAACAACTAAACAGGCCACCTGCGCCCAAATTCCAAAATAGGTTAAGTATGGAAATAAGGGAACACGGAACTTCAAGCTGCTCGCAGTAAGGCCGGCCGCTTCACGCCGCCGTCGAAAGTTAAGCTGACACCAGCAAATCGAGATCCAGGCAATCGCACCCGAGAAGCCAGAAAGAGCCAATAAATATGTATAGATTGTCTCGCTGGTATCAATTGTATAAGCAATAACCCCGATCCAGCAAGTAAATATCGATAGCATTGTGGCGTTTTGCGGAACACCCCTATCATTCAACTTGCTCAGCCACGACGGTGCCATATTTTCACGTGACAGCGCATAAATAGCCCGGCTACAACCATACAAGCCCGAATTGGAACATGAAATCGCAGCCGTCAAAATCACGAAAGAAAATACTCCGCCAGCCCAATCCAGACCATAAGCACTTAAAGCAGCTGAAAAAGCACTTTTTTCCAAGCTGGCCTTGTCCCAGGGATAAATTGTAACAAGCAGCAGCATGGGGATAATATATAAAGCAACAATACGCCACACAACATTTTTTATCGCCTTAGGAATAGCCTTTTCGGGCTTCTTGCTTTCGCCAGCAGCCAAGCCAATGATTTCTGACCCCTGAAAATTTACTAGGATAATAACCATGGTCAAGAATACGGCCCAGGAACCATTTGGCGTAAAGCCGCCATGACCCAGCAGTACTTTGGTTCCCACATACCCAGCATCACCAACAACGCCAAAAACAATCAAGATTGCTAAGCCAACAAACATCACTAATGCCAATATTTTAATAAGCGCCAGCCAGAACTCCATCTCACCAAATGTTTTAACTGACGCCACATTTATTACGGTTATAATAACCCCGAACAAGACCGCCCACCACATTGTACTAACTGTCGGGAAAAAGTCATTCATAATAATACCGGCTGCGATCATCTCGGACGGTACGTAGGTGACCCAAGTCAGCCAATAACACCAACCTACCCCGCAAGCCCAAGCCGGTGATATATATTTACGCGCGTAGGTAACAAACGATCCGGATATGGGAACAGCAACAGCCAACTCTCCCAGACACAGCATAACTGAAAACACAATCAATCCGCCTAGCAGATAAGCAAGCACCGAGGCCGGCCCCGCTTTGCTGATAACATAACCTGTACCCAGAAAATAACCGCTGCCAATAATACCGCCTAGTGCGATAAGCTGCAGATGACGCCCTTTAAGCCCACGCGTTAATTCTCTTTCTTCGACCTTGTTCTCCACTTATCATCCCCCATATCATCGTTTATTTTTTTATTACCATGTAATCATAGTTTACATTAATTCATTTGTAAATATAGACTTTATAATTTTTACAACAAAAAAATAGCAAAAAGTTCCGGTGTCTTGCCGGGAACTCTTTGCTATTGACCAGAAATTCTACTATTCCTAGTTGCACGGGCTTCCTGCCAGGCATCTCTTGCCATATCGAGGATGCGTTTCTCCATTTTGGCCTGTGGACTGGCAACAACCTTGCTAAAATAGCGCAAGCCCTCCTCGGCCCGCCCCGTCCGCCGTAATAATTCGCCAACCAAATAAGTAATACTTACTTCCGACATCCCGGCAATAGGCAAGCGTTCTTTAAATAAGGCCTGCTCAAAATATCCCGCTGCTTTAGACAGCGCCGCTTGTTCTTCATTATCAAACTCGCCCTCACGAAACAACCAGGCCAACCTTAGATATAAACCAGCAATCTCACTTGCTGCTAACCCTTCCATATCGGCAAAGAATATCGCAAGCTTGTAGGCCGCAATAGCTTGTTCGCGTGTCCGCTCACCGCCAAGATTGATATTGACCTCCCGCCCTGCCAGAAACTTAGCTACCTTATCAATATTAGCCGGTGATATATTGGGGAAATGACTGTCCTGCGCAGCATAACCGCAGTGCGGGCACACCCATATCGTATAATAGTAAGGATTAATGTCTTTATAATAAGTGCAAAAATCAGTGTCCTGACGCTCCTTAACAAGCCTCATCCGCACCCTAGTGACCGGGAAATCCATACCGCACACACTGCAGGCTTTATTTACAGTATATAAATGATCTGCCATGTATTTCACTCCACTCGCATTTTCCAAAACTACTACTAAAGAATACCACTTTCTGCTAAAAATTTCAAACACCCAAAAGTAAAAGTAAGGCCTGACCCGGGGTCAGGCCTTACTTTTACTTTTGTTGTCATGACTACTCGTTCTTTTCCCGGTTAGCCTTTTCTTGTTCTTTAGTCTTCATATCCATATGAGCGGAAGCAGCCCATATCAAAGCAATAATCGTCCATTTTAGAATTGTCCCCATCCCGACCGAGTTACCATAGAAGAAAACAACCAAACTAAGAATGATCCCTAGCAAATACCACATCATGACCAATCACCCTCACTTTTATCGGTTTAACATCATCCGGATTCATTCCGGGAAAGGCTTTTTCTCAACCTTGACACAGCCTTGCGACATCATTGCCTCAAGGTTAACATACGGCATCTGGCGGTACTTACCATCTTCTTCAAACAGCTTCACCACCCGGCTGTCAACCGCTGACACCTTCCAGCGCCTTTCCTCATTTCCAAGCGTAACAATCAACGTTTCGCCTCCGGAGACTTTCATACGGTTCACCTCTTATAGTATTTCTCCCTTGGCTGATAATTTCCTTCAATTTTCTGGATATAAAGCGAGACTTGATTCAGCTAACTCCAACTCAATCCTATCCAAGCATACATCTGACTATTGTCGACCTGCCGCAATCGCTTGTCTAGCCAATAAATCACAACGGTTGTTTTTTTCATTATCACTATGGCCTTTGACCTTGACCCACTTCACTTGGTGCATGTCCACCAGTTTAATAAGAGACTGCCATAATTCTTTATTTTCGACCGGCGTTCTTTTACTCGTCACCCAGCCCTTAGCCATCCAATTATTAATCCAACCTTCCGTAAACGCCTTGCAGACATAAGCACTGTCGGTATAAATCGTCACCTCGCAAGGAAACTTTAACCCTTCCAATGCTTTGATGACAGCCGTCAACTCCATGCGGTTATTTGTCGTATCTTTTTCAAAACCCGAGATTTCTTTTTCAACACCCTTATAAATAAGAACAGCTCCCCAGCCGCCCGGTCCGGGATTACCGCTGCAGGCACCATCAGTATAGATATGTACTTCAGCCATTGGAACCTCCTAAATACTGTCTAATTATAGCTATTATACCATAAAATGAGACTTGATTCAGATGGAGTTTTAACTCCTCTGAATCTTAGCCGAACCGTAGCAGGGCCTTAACCAATATATTCAAAACGTCTTACCCTTTTCCCGGCAATCTCTACTTCTTCCTCAAACATATTTAACGGTCTCACCCAATACCCGAAATCTCCATACAAGCATTGATAGACAACCATGGCCTCCTCTGTCTCACTATGTTTTGCAACAAACAGAACCCGATATTCGTTTCCCTTATAGTGCCGGTAGGTTCCTTCCTTAATCATACTTACACCCCCATACCACTATTATACTATCAATAAAAAATGTAGTCCCCTGATGGTTAATCAAAAGGGACTACAAATATTAACTAAGGTCATTGTCTCTAGGAACCGACCGCAGTCGAACTAATTATAGTTTAGGAGTGATTTTTTCCTTAAACGTTGGTTTGCCATCTTTCATTTCAAGAACAACAACGCTCTTAATCGGATTATGATTGGCGTCAATTGTCATCAGGCCTGTACTCAGCTGCAGGTTCTTAGTTTGCTCTAACGCCTCACGGATTTTAGCAGGATCGGTGCTATTAGCCCGTTTGATCGCATCAATTAAGAATAGACCGGCATCATAGCCAAGAGCAGAAAACACGCCAGGCTCTTGATTGTATTCCTTCTTGTAGGCTTCAATGAAACTCACGACATGAGAGTCAGTGTCCTGAGATGAATAGTGACTGCAGAAGAAGGTGTTATTAAGCGGAGCCGCTCCGGCAATCTCTACCACCTTAGCATCATCCCACCCATCGGCGCCAAGGATTGGCATAGTCATGCCCAATTCACGGGCCTGTTTAACGATTTTACCAACTTCTTCATAATAGGCGGGTAAAAATATAACATCAGGATTCAGAGCTTTAATCTTGGTAAGAGCGGATTTGAAATCTTGGTCTTTTTGCAAAAACGCTTCTTGACCTAAAACCTTACCGCCGTTTTTCGTAAACACTTCGTCAAAGGATTTGGCAAGCCCTTTAGAATAGTCAGAGCTATTATCAATATAAATAACAGCCGTTTTTACTTTCAAGGTGTTGCTGGCAAAGTTCGCCATGATCATACCTTGCAACGGATCGATAAAGCAAGAGCGGAAAATATATGAGTGGGTTTTACCATTTTCCACCGTAATCTTTTCACTAGTCCCGGTTGGCGTAATAAGCGGAATCTTATTGTCTTGCGCCACCCGAACTGTAGCTAAAGTATTGGAGCTGGTCGCAGGCCCAAAAACAGCTACAACTTTATCCTGGGTAATTAGCTTGGTTATAGCATTTGTCGCCTCGGCTGCTTCTGATTTATTATCTGCCAATACTAACTTTATTTGCTTGCCTAAAACCCCACCAGAAGCATTGGCTTGTTTGATAGCTAGCTGGATGCCATTAACGGCTTGCTTGCCATAGTTGGCCACACCACCAGTTAGCTCAAAGTTCCCACCGATTTTAATCTCATTTGTTGCTTCTTGTTTAGTACCACTACTACATCCAGTTAGCACTCCAGCCATGAGCAACGTGCTCATGATTACTGCTGCTAGTTTTTTCCGCATACTTTCTTCCGCCCCCTCATTTTTCCTCATACTCATAACCCCTTCCTAATCAGAGGACTTTGGTCGGATCGTCTATGTAATGAGGATTTTCCATATTTTATACTTGAAATTTAATATACGCCTTTACACCCTAAATGTCAATGATATTTTTTATTTGTTTTTTTGTTAAGCACATTTGTACTTAGATACAAGCTAAAAGACGCTCTCACAAACTCACCATAAAGCAAGACTTGATGAAGAAGAGCGGCTTGGTCATCAAATAAAAAATACGACAATTAATCATTTAAGATTCATTGTCGTACTCTAGAGCAAACACGAAAGGCTGCCTCAATCATATCTTGAGACAGCCCCTTATTACCTTGGTGGAGACGGTGGGATTCGAACCCATGACCTCTTGAATGCGAGCCAAGCGCTCTCCCGACTGAGCTACGCCCCCATATGATATTTTTAGTATAGTACTTTCCCTATTGAAAATCAACATCAGCAATTAGCGGATTTTAAATCAAGTCTTGTCATATTTTCCGTTTAATGGCTAATAATACCTATGTATGCTAATAAAGAGAGGTGTTATTAATGTCCAAGACAGAGGAAAATTTAGCGGCTGCCTTTGAAGGCGAGTCACAGGCCAATCGAAAATATCTTGCCTATGCCCAGCAGGCTGATGCCGAAGGCTACAAGCAAATTGCCAAACTTTTTCGAGTAGTTGCTGATGCCGAAACGATCCATGCTCATACCCACTTTAGAAATAACGGCGGGGTCCGATCAACTGCGGAAAACCTCCAAGCCGCCATTAACGGCGAAACCTACGAGTTTACCGAAATGTACCCGCCCTTTATCGAAAAGGCCGAAGATGAAGGTCATACCGCGGCTACTCGAGGCTTTAAACTTGCCAATGAAGCCGAAAAAGTTCATGGCGCACTGTACCAAAAGGCACTTGATGACCTTGGCAGCGCACAACAATATGACCTCTATCTATGCTCGGTTTGCGGACATGTTGCCGAAAAAAACGCGCCTGACAAATGCCCTATTTGCGGGGCAAAGGCATCGGCTTATAAAAAATATTAAGATAGCAAAAAGTCGCTCGCCTAGCAAAAGTGAGCGACTTTTGGTTTTTGCCTTTATCCGATTACTAACCCGCTCTAAAACTTCCGCTTCTACAAGCGGGAGTAAGAGCGGCCAAGCCCCTGGATACGGTTCGACTAGGATTCAGGTGGAGTTAAAACTCCTTCTGAATCAAGTCTCACTTTATTCTTCATTCAAAATAAACGCATAGACATACCTGGGGCCATGAACGCCGATTGTCAAATCCATTTCAATATCGGTTGTTCGGCTGGGTCCGCTGATAAAGGTGGCTGTCGTCGGCAGGCTTGTGCCATACCGTTTTTTAAATTCCTTCATAACCGAATACATACCATCAACAAGCTGGGCTGTTGTAAAAACAACCATAAAGGTAAGCGGCAGAATGGCCACTGTTGTCGGCTGCTTGGCGTTTCCGGTAATGACCACAGTGCCTGATTCGGCCATAGCCATATCACCCCAGACAATCCCCGCTTCCATTGTACCTGCTTTATATTTTACATCACTACTGTTTTCGCCTAGCGGCCATTTTAACAGTGTGCCACCGGCGTCTGTGAATACCTCTTCCAAATTCAGCTTGTTAAGTTCCGGATGATCCCAGCACATCGCTTTTTTAAGACCCCGTTCAAGCATAACCTGCTTCATTTTCTGTGCCAATTCAACACGGTTTTTCACGTTGAAGGCCTCTCCGCCGAGATTATTCCATTCACCGATAAACCGGTCACGCAATACTTGACGTTCTTCAAGCGTTGTTTCCCGCCGGGTAAATAAGCCTTCCATTGGATTCTCAACCCGCTGTGCCCGGCCGCCTGGCGGGGTTTTTATCTTGTTGCGGATGTTAGTGAAAAAAGCGTTTCTATCACCCGTGATTACTCCTTTAGCCATACTAAAACCCCTTTCAATCCTTCTTGATATCAGGCCATACTTCGTGGAAGAACTTATCTGGCAAGGCTGGCATATCACGATACTTCAGCCACTCTGATATGGGCGGCGGACCATAAGCGATTTTATCTGCTTTGACAAGCGGAAACTGGAATCGCCGCGCCATGCGGACCGAGAATCGATACCGGCTGGCCGTGGCAAAGACAGAGCTCCAGCCCTTGTACGCAATATCCTCAACCAGCTCACCTTTGTGCTCTAATTCAACTTTATCATTACGTAATGCGTAGAGCATATCATGCAGCGGAATCTTTACCGGGCATGCAAAGGTACAGGCCCCGCACAAGGTTGTCGCATAAGCTAACTCACCGTATTTATCCATTCCCTGATAAAGCGGCGACAGGACTGCTCCAATCGGTCCGGGATAGACCCAGCCGTAAGCATGGCCGCCGATATTACGGAAAACAGGGCAGGCATTGAGACAGGAACCACAGCGAATACAGTTAAGAACTTTTTCATATTTGGTGCCAAGCTGTTTTGACCGGCCATTATCGACAATTACCAGGTGGAATTCCTGCGGCCCATCAAGCGCATCAGGTGCTCTTACCCCTGTAAACAAAGTGTTATAAACAGTCATTTTCTGGCCTGTGGCACTACGCGCCAACAGCGACAGCATCACCGCCAGTTCTTCGACACTTGGCAAAATTCGCTCCATACCCATTACGGTAACAACAGTGGGCGACAGCGTCGTGATAAGGCGGGCATTCCCTTCATTTGTGCAGATTGTTACAGCACCCGAATCAGCAATCGCAAAATTGCAGCCTGTAATACCAATGTCGATATTTAAAAATTTATCCCGCAAGTGTTCCCTAGCAAACTGACACAAATCTTTAACGACAGCCGGAATTTTTTGAGGGCTTACTTCATTAAATAAATCAGCGACTTGGAACCTGTTTTTATGCATGGCCGGCACGATGATATGGGACGGAGTTTCACCAGCTAATTGGATAATCCACTCACCCAAGTCTGATTCGATAACCTTGCAGCCCTGTTGTTCCAGCGCCGGATTCAAATGAATTTCTTCGGTAACCATCGACTTTGATTTAACGATAGTCTTGGCGTTTTTCTTTTTGGCCAGCTCAGTAATATAGCTAACGGCCTCTTCACCTGTTCGGGCCAGGCAAACATGACCGCCATTCTTAATCACATTGTCAACTAACTTCTCTAGATATTGATCCAAATGCTGTACTACATGAAGACGAATCGCTTCGGCTCGGTCACGAAAGGCGGCCCAACGGTCTTCGCCCACTGCCGTAATTGCATTGGCACGTTGTGCACGCAACCGGCCCGTACCCAGTTTCACCGCTTTAAGCATGGTCTGATCACTCAGCGCTTTTTTATAACGCTTGCGAAAACTTGGCTCAATATGCATTTACCATCACACTCCTTGATCTAGGACTTGAGCCAGATGCATGACTTTCACTGGACTGCCCCGCCGACTTAATCGTCCACCAATATTCATTAGACAGGTTAAGTCTGATCCTGCCAGCACGTCAGCACCGGTCGATATGATATTATCGACCTTTTCTTCAAGAATTGCGCCAGAGATGTCAGCTAGTTTCATTGAAAATGTTCCACCAAACCCGCAGCAGTCAAAGGCGAACGGTAAAGGGATAAAGTCAAGTCCTTTTACATTCTTAAGCAGGATTTTAGGTTGTTCTTCTACCCCCAAAAGCCTGGTCATATGGCAGCTCGAGTGATAAGTCACCTTCTTCTTGAAGGTGGCGCCGACATCGGTAAGCTTCATCACGTCCACAAGAAACTGGGAGAATTCATAGCTTTTGGCCACAAACTCATCAGCTTTTTTCTTCCAGACGGGATCATTGGCAAACAGCGTTGGATAACCGTGATGAATCATTGCGGCACAGGAACCCGACGGTATAACAACACGTTCGCTCCTTTCAAAGACTTCGATTACTTTTTTTGCTACTTTTACAGTCTCTTTGTAATAGCCGCTTGAAAACGCAGGCTGTCCGCAGCAAGTTTGACCTTCTGGAAAGTCTAGTTTTACCCCGCTCCGTTTTAGCACATTCACTACGCTTTTACCTACGTCGGCATACATGAGGTCTGCTATGCAGGTTATGAACAATGATGCTTTCAATTTCATTCCCCCATACATGTTACTTATGTCTATTATGAGTCGTTCATCGGCTTATTATCCTATTTGCTGCAATTATTGCTTTGTACTATCAAAAAGGGAAAGACCCGGACTGTCGTCCGGGCCTTTCCCCTCATAGGTAATGATTTTTCATTTCCCCTGAAATACTGGCTGCCGTTTTTCCCGAAAGGCCTTTACCCCTTCCAGATAGTCAGCAGTTGCCAGGCTTTCCGCCTGGAGTTCGGCTTCCATGCTCAAGGACTCTTGAAGCGTTAACTCATCACTTTTGTTAAGAACCCGCTTCATATGGGCAATTGCCAACGGTGCCGCGGTTGTCAACTTTTCAGCCAATTCAGCGACAGTCCTGCCAAGTTCATCCGACTCAACAACCTTATTGACCAGCCCAAGCCTAGCGGCCTCTTCGGCGCCGATAATATCAGCCGTAAACATGAGTTCCTTGGCTTTGCTCAACCCAGCCAAGCGCGGTAACAAATACATACCACCACAGTCAGGTACCAGCCCCACTTTAACAAAACTTTGGGCAAACTTGGCGCCTTTTGATGCAATAACAAGATCGCAGGCCAGCGCCAGATTAAAGCCGGCTCCGGCTGCCGCGCCATTGACCATGGCAACGACCGGTTGGGGCAAATCCATGATGATTGCCACAAGCTTGCCCACCTGACTGATAAACTCGTGAGCAGCAGGCGTCCCCGCAATACTTTCAAGGTAATTTAAATCTCCACCGGCCGAAAATGCCCGCCCGCTGCCAGTCAGAATAACCACTCTGACACCTTTATCGGCCTTAATTGAAGCCAAGGCCGCCATTAGCTCGTCAACCATCTGCTGATTGAGCGAGTTTAATGCCATAGGACGGTTGAGAGTAAGGATCGCAACGCGATCGTTTTTCTCATATAAAACTGTTGTTTCCTCCATGTTTTTAGCCTCCTGATATCATATAATTCGGGCGACTTGCCCGCTGCTAAACAGATATAAATATTTTTCTGCCACCGGACGGCGCAGGATCATTCCAACCGCTTCGGCGTACAGGTTAAGCTGAACAGCATATTTTTCAGCCAGCGCGGCAGCCTCAGCCGCACGATCAGTTTTATAATCGACCAATATCAACCCGGCCGGGTCATCAAATAGAACATCAATAACCCCCTGAACAAAAACACCTTCATCCTTGACGGCCAAGTCGCGGTAAAAACGTTCGGCTGGCAGCGTCAGACTAAACGGTAGTTCGCGCCTGACGCAAGGCGAGGCAAGCAAGCGGCGGCCAAGTCCAGCCGCAAAGAAAGCAGCGGCAGCTTTGAGGTCTATTCCTTCGGCCTGATCAGGCAGCAGCAGCTCCCGTCTTACCATTTCTTCCCGCTGTCTGGCAAGACCTTCTTCTGATACGTCACCAGTTAAATCAATATGCTGCATAAAGTAATGCACAAGAGTGCCATGCTCGGCAGCAGAAAGCTTACCGCTGGACTGGACGAACCGCGGTCTGGACACGATGGGCGGACGCTCAAAGAGCTTGTGAGCATCCTCAAAATTTTCAAGCTCAAACCGCCGTTTAATCTCGGTTACCGATAACTTGGCCGGTTTACCAACCGCCGAGCTATAAGTGTATTGCCAGCCCAATAGCTTCTCAACCCATTCAGTACCACTGCCTTCTGGCACAGGCTCCAGCTTCTGCACAGCCGTCATCAACGGTGTCTCAACGTTTATATTCTCATCAGTAATCGTTAAATCCTGACGCTGCCAAATGGTTATTTCCCATTCTGATGCATCGTTCGCCAAGAGGCTGCCAGGCCGATCCTGTGATTCAGCAAATTCCCGTAACACACGCCCCTGCTCATGACGGGCCACGGCTGGACAAATCCAGTCAAGATAGCTTTTCGCCCCGGCAATCAGGGATTCCGGCAACAACGGCTTTACAAGACCAACTGTCCGGCACCACTTTGGTACCCGCTTCGCCAATTTTTTGACTGAACCAACCAAAATCAGCTTTTCCCTGGCCCGAGTCAACGCCACATACAAGATCCGCAATTCTTCGGCTTTAGTCTCCATTTCCATTTTAAAGGCAATCGCGCGCCGCGCAATTGTCGGATAACGATAACGAAGGTCAGGATTGGTTACATACGGACCGACCCCAAGGATTTTATGGCACAATACCAGACCATTACTATCCTGGAGATTGAAATTCTTTCCTAAATCGGCCACAAACACGACCGGAAATTCAAGGCCTTTACTTTTATGGATGCTCATGACCCGCACAACGTTTTCACTCTCACCTAAAGCCCGCGCTACCGCCAGATCAGAGCCCTTGTCTTTCAGTTGGTCAATAAACCGGAGGAACCGGAACAACCCCCGGAAGTTCGTGGCCTCATACTGGCGAGCCCGATCATACAATGCCCGCAGATTTGCCTGCCGCAGCGTTCCTCCCGGCATACCGCCAACATAATCATAATAGCCGGTATCACGATAGATTTGCCAAATCAGCTGTGGCACGCCTTTCCGACGCGAAAGGGCTCGCCACTGATTCAGCTGACTTATAAAATGTCCAACTGCAGCCGTTAAGGGGTTTTCTACCGCGACTTCAAGTGCCGTGAGCGCACTCCACAAATCGCCATCCTTATTGGCCAGCCTCATTTCAGCCAATTGGGCCGCCGACAGGCCTACAATAGGTGACCGCAATATCCCGGCCAAGTGAATGTCCTGCCGAGGATTGTCGATGACGCTTAAGAGCGACAGCATGACCTGGACCTCTATTTCCCGAAAATAACCAGAATCGACCTCGGCGTAGACTGGAATACCGACCTGTCGTAATGTCTCTAGCAGCACACCGGCTTTGCCCTTGGTAGAACGCAACAAAATAACAATGTCCCGCCATTCAAGCCGACGATAACCTTTGCTATGTTTGTCAAAAACTTGGGAGCCATCACTCATCAAACTGGTAATTTTTTTCCCGATCAGCCGGGCTTCAAGTTCAAAACCGGTCAGTTCTTCCTCAACAGCGAATTCACCGTTATTGGAACTACTCACCTCATCTTGCGGTTCTTGTGCTTCTTCGGCCCCGATTTTTTCCTGCTCACTATCTGCATCAATCAGGCAAAGTTCGACTGGCCCCGCCGTCGTACTTCCATCACAAGCTGGATAATCTGGACCTGGGTTGAGCTTTTCAGCTTCACCATAACTTAATTCAGCAACACGTGGTGCCATGAGCTGGGTAAACAAAAAGTTGACAGCATGGAGAATACCAGCCCGGCTACGGAAGTTTTGTGCCAAATCAATCCGGCGGCAGTTCTCGCCATCACCCAGCGGATATTCAAGATACTTTTGAATAAATAATTCAGGCTCTGCCAGCCGGAAACGATAAATACTCTGCTTTACATCGCCCACCATAAACAGGTTTGGCTCATTCGGCCTGGCAATCAGCCGTAAAATTGTTTCCTGCACACCGTTAGTATCCTGATATTCATCAATCATAATTTCAGCATATTTGTCCTGGAGCGCTTGGGCAGCAGCAGACGGCCGGATCTCCCCCGGCTTGGCTTCACTATGACACAGCACCCTTAAACAGAAATGCTCCAAATCATTAAAATCAACCAGTGCTTTGTCCTTCTTCATAGCGGCATAATGCTCGCCAAAAGCAATCGTCAATTCGGCCAGGGCCTCAACCAGCGGCGCGGCTTTTTGCAAATCAGCCAAAAGATCTTCAGCAGGTCTGTTAAAATATTCATCCCGAAACTTTTTAATTTTCTTTTTAAAATGATCCCGCCCGGTCTGGAAGTACTTTTTAACATCATCATCTATGCCTTTGATAGCTGGCAGCTTGGTGTAAACGACATTAGTTAGCGCTGTTTCTGCTTTGTTCCACGTCTCCTGGGCCGCCGCGATGACCTCATCGATAATGACCAAGTCAGACTCAAACACCCCGGCATAAGCGTCTGGATTACCAGGCCTCATGGCTTCGATCATAAGAGCTTCGACTTCCTGCCTAACTTGCTCAAGCTCAATAATTACCTTGTCGCGAATCAGTTCTGACCAGGGCGTAGCCTCAATGGTCGCATCCGGCTCTAAGGCAAAGGCGTCTTTTAGGCTGCGCAGCCAATAATCCGGCCAAGGATGGCTACGGGAAAAGTTATACAGCCCCAAAATAAGGTTGTAGAGCGGTTCATCACTATGATCATCCCCATAATGCTCAACAAACTGCAAAAAGCCCGCATCACCGTTGGTATAAAATTCTTCAAACATATCCTGCAAAACATCATTTTTGAGCAAAGCACATTCGGCTTCACCAGCCACCCGGAATTTCGGGTCAAGATCTAATATATGGAAGTTCTGCCGAACGGTCGTTTGACAGAAGGAGTGGATCGTTGAAATTGACGATGAATTGAGTAGTACCAACTGCCGTTCCAAATGCCGGGAGCCTTGTTGCTGTTTAAGTGCTTCGGCAATTGCCGCCCCAATGCGGGCTCGCATTTCAGCCGCTGCTGCATTGGTAAAGGTGACGACGAGCAGCTTATCTACATCAAGGGGATCATTGTCATCAGTGATGCGCTGGATAATGCGCTCGACAAGCACTGATGTCTTGCCCGAGCCTGCAGCGGCGGCAACAAGCACATTCTGCCGCCTTGCTGTAATCGCCTCCATTTGCTTATCTGACCAACTCATGCCTCACCACCCCTTTTTTGCTCCGTCAGAACCTTCATCATTGTTGCATCGTCATAATGCGGCAGCTTCCGATAGTCATTTTCCGGCAACAGCCGATCAAATTGGCAAACAGGCAGATAACGGCAGAAGCTACAGGGTGACTGACGGTCGATCACATACGGACTTATGGAAATATCACCAGTCATGATATTTTGCGCTGTTTTAACAAGCACCTTTTCTACATGGTCAAGCAGCAGCGTGAATTCGTCGGCTGTCTTGACATAGGCCTGACAATTGCTGTAAAAGTCGCCGTCCTTTTTAATTGCCAATTTTAAAAACTCGGCTTTCGGTTCCAAAGTATTATCAATGGCGCGAGCCACTTCCGGGTCAGCCAACGTCCAGCCCGGCATTTTCAATTGGTTGTTGACCTCTTTGGTGGCTTCCTCGGCGCTTAGTACATTAGATGCTGTCACGGTTGGGTTTTTAAGAAAATAGTAAAGGATCCCAGCTGGCTGACAATCAGAAACACCTAGTATTTCTTCCGCCGCCCGCTGCGCGACAAGCAAATAGGTCAGCAACTGAAGTTTAAGTCCATGATAAACATCGACTAACTTGAGCCACGCCCCGCCTGATTTATAATCAATAATCAGGATATACTGCCGACCATCATGCTCGGCTGTATCCAAACGGTCAATTTGACCGACAATTTCGACGCTAGTTCCGTCCGGCAGTTGATAGCTCAACGGCGGCAGCGCCCCTTGGCCCCGGCCAAAGGATTTTTCCAGCGCCCGAGGTTTGAATTTGCTGGCCCGATCAAACTCGACCAGGCGTCGCACCGAGCGTTCCACAGTATGAGTCAGTCTTTTTAATAAATTCTTGTGTTGCTCATTACTCAGGAGAATTTCATTCTGAAGTTTAGGGGCAAGTTCACCCACAATATCCTCACACAAACTTTGGTATTCACTTTCATCAACACTACCCCATTCCCGCCCCGCCGCCTGCATTTTATCGCCAAAGCCCTTGATCGCGGCATGTAAGAACTGCCCTAAGTCAGGCGCTTTGAGCTTAAAGACAGCTCTTTCTTTGAGGCTTAGACCATATTGAGAGAAATGCCGGAACGGACAGGCCCGAAAGCTCTCAAAGCGCGTAACACTACCGCGCAGTTTGCGGGTTGGCCCGTACAGCCGTCCGGCCAAAGCAACCGGCAGGCTGGCCTCCTGATTATGATGAAACAAGCCGGCCAGTGCCCGGCCCAGTTGTGCTTTAACCGCACTGTTCTGCAGTGCCCAGTTATATACATCCCACCACAAACCAGCTATGGCCTGCCCGCTTTTATGCAAGCGCAGCCCGGCTGCAAGGGCCGATAGACTGCTTCGCGGATGAGCAATATACATTTTCTCACTGCCTAATGCCGGTTCCAGCGGCAGCGCTTTAACCTGTTGCCCGGCCAATTCTTTCAGACGGCTAATCACCAGTGACGGACTAAGTCCCTTGCCTTCCTCATCGGCCAAAGCATAACTAACCCACAAGTAATCAGCCGCCCGCGTCAACGCAGTATAAACCATAAACCGCTCGGCGAAAGTATCGGCCAGCGCCCCAGGCGCAAGCTCAAGCCCGACTGCCGCAACCTTAATTCGTTCCGCGTCAGTTAAAAGCCCCTCACCGCGGCCGCGCATCGGCAGCACGCCATCATTAACGCCAGGCAGATAAACAGCCCCAACATTGGCGACACTTGTCCTATCAAGCGGCGAAACAGTAATATGATCAAGCCCGGGTGGAATCAGGCTGAGTTTTAACCCTTCAAGTCCGTCGTTCATCACAGCAGCATAATCGGCTAAGAGACATTCCTCATCACCGCAAGCCTCAACAAGCTGGTCAAACAAATCAATCACATTGTTCCACATCTGGCGGTGTTCACGGGCTTGTTCCAAATCACCATCAACTTCAGCGGCCTGCGCCCACTGTTCAAGCTTATCCGGTACATTGAGACTAAGTAACAGGCTGTACAGGGCTTCTGTCATTTGAACAGCTGTTTTAGCCTGCTTAACCTGCTGGTCAAACTGGAGCAGCGGCGTAGCGGCCTGATTTCGAATCACATTAATATGGTCTAAATAACTAAGCGCAACTTCGCCAAGCTCAGCGTCTTCATCAAGCGAAAATTTACGAATAAAGTTCCAGGGCTGGGTATTTTTCCACCGTGAGCCGCGAATACCAAACTCCAGAACATAGTTCTCCAATTCATCAATTTCTGGTCTTGACACCCTAAATAAATCAGTCTTGAAACACCGAAAAACAGCATCATAATGCCAGTTGCCTGTTATCGTCTCCAGTGCGGACCGAATCAGTTCAGCCAAGGGATGATGCACAGGCTGAATATGCTGATCACTGAAAAAGGGAATATCATAATCAGCCAAGACTGTTCCAACAAGCTCGCCGTAGTTTTCAACATCGCGCAGCAATATTACAATATCACGCCAACGACAGCCCTCTTCCCGGCACAGCCTAATAATATCCCGGGCAATTCCTTCAACCTCAATCCGCCTGTTAGCCGCTTCTACAAGTACAAGGCCTGCTTTTTCACCTACAAAAGGCACAGGGGGAAAAGAATAAAATTGTTCTTCAACATGACCAAGCAATGAACGCGAAAACCGTCTGCTGCTGTTAAGTTCGGTTTCGCTGACTTCGATCTTGCGGCTCTGCGCCAAATCGATCAATTTACGCCTTGTCAGCCACTGCCGGTGAAACAGGGCTGTTTCCTGTTCATGGCAGGGGTTCTTCGCATCGTTAAGGCATAAGGTAATATTCACGGTTTGCGCTGTTTGCATCATTTGAGACAAAACAGCCATTTCCCGCGGATTAAACCAAGTAAAGCCATCCACCCATACCTCGGCGCCCTGCAGCAGCAATGATTGCGGAACTTTTTCGGCTAACAGTGCCAAGCTATCTTCCGGATCGGTATAGCGACCCGCTAGAAACTGCGTGAAGTCCTGATATAAGAGCGACAAGTCATGCAGTTTATCGGAAAGTGGCGAAGCCTGAAGCGAATTTACCGTCTGGGCCAAACTCTCGGGCGAAACAGCATAGGTTTTAAATTCTTGAATCATCCCTGCCAGCGTTTCGGCAAAAGCCCGTTGACTGGACACCCTGTGAAACATTTTGAGATCATTTTGGTGCTCCTGCATAAGCCTGCTTAAAACTAATCGTTTACCGAGCTCCGAAATATGCGGACGCGCACCACCACCAGTGTCTAACAGAACCCGATGGGCCAATCGGCGGAATCCGACGACATAGGCCCGCGCGAACCCTCCCAGTCCAGGTGTTGCCGCTAATTCTCGTTCGACCTGAAAAGTAGCATGTTCTGGCAGCAGCAGCACCAGTGGATGCCCCTCGGGGGCCTCACGCAGTCGTTCACGGATTTCTTCCAGGCAAAGATGAGTTTTGCCGCTGCCGGCCCGTCCTAGTATCAATCTAAGGCTCATGTCAATCTCCTCTATATTCACTCTTTAGCCTACCTTAAAGCTTGCTCGGCTGCCCCGTTCGGTTGGCACAACTTCAAGGCGAGCATCAATTCGTTCTTTCAGTTCAGGCACATGAGAGATAATGCCGACAAGCCGGCCGCCGCGCTGCAGGTCAAGCAAAGCTTTAATGGCAAAATCGAGACATTCTGGGTCAAGGGTACCAAACCCTTCGTCAACCAAAATGGTATCAAGATGCATCCCCCCAGCGTAAGACTGGACAACATCAGCTAAGCCCAGTGCCAATGACAATGAAGCCAAAAAGGTCTCACCGCCTGACAGCGTGGTAACACCGCGCGCCACGCCGGTATAGTTATCAAAAACTTCAAGTTCGAGTCCACCTGCAGCATTTTTACGGGCTCTATCCATTGTCCGTTGCAACAAGTAGCGGCCCCGGCTCATTGTTTTCAGCCGTTCATTAGCCGCTGTTGCCACATCATCAAGCAATGCCCCTAAGACAAACCGCTGGAAAGTCAGCCTATACGGATTAGTACCGTTAACCACCTCGGCCAGCCGCCCGACAAGTCCATAGTCGGCTTCAATCTTACTGATTGCCGTATTGATGCTCGTCAATTTATCTAGCCATTTGGCCTGCCGTTCCACTTGGGCCATACTCGCCGTATAGCCTGCAAGCAACTCGGAATGCGCAGCCTGACAAGCCGCCAAACGACTCTGCACTATGGCCATATCCGGCTGTTCTAGTCCGGCAACCTCCTGCTGGGCCCGCGTGGCGCGATCTTTAGCGGTTGCTAGCTCGCGATCAAATAGTCCAATACGTTCTTCAAGCTTTTCGCGATAATCGGCAGGCTTTTTTGCCTGTTGATACTCAGCTTCATCGGCAAAACCTGCTTGCTGGAGGCGCGCTGCAAAATCTGCTTCGTCAGCTTCGAGCCGTTTTACAGTGGCCGCAAAATGAGTCTGCACTCCGTCAAGAACGGTCTGGCATTTTATCTTTTGCTGACCAGTTGCTTGAACTGTGGTTTGCGCTGTTTCGAGAGCCGCTCTTAGAAATGTCTGCTGTTTTACGGCCTGTTGCTGGGCCTTGCCCAACTGGGCCGGATCACGATATTCGGCCGGCACTGCCAGCTGCCGTTCATTGGCTACTGCTTCGGCCTTTTGGTAGGCTGCTTCAGCCAGTCGCCAACTCTTTTCAGCTTGCTCGACCTGTTCTTCACATTCTTTGCGTTGATCTTCAAGGTCACTTAATAAACGATCAATTTTCTTGACTTGTTGTTCAGCTGCCAGCGCGGCCTCATAGCTGGTTTGACTGCTTTTTTCATCGGCCAATAAATCACTAAGCTGGGCAGCGGCCGCCAGACCTAATTCACGTTCGAGATCCTGTTGTCTATTCACAAGCGTGTTATACTCGGTTTTCAAATGACCCAATTTCTGAAATTGAACCTCACGCTCCTGTTCAGCCTTCTGCACCCGTTGCTGCTGAGCCTTTAGCTGCTGTTCATCAGTCATTTGTCCGCTTGCTTCGGCCGGCCGGGGGTGATGAGCAGATCCGCATACCGGACAGGGCTTTCCCACTTCCAGCGAAGCCGCCATAAAGCCGGCCTGACCCTTAGCCCATTGTTCCTGCAACTCCTGCAGTCTGTCCTTAACTTGCCGGCAGGCAGCCTCAAGACTGTTCAGGACTTTTTCCTGCTCAGTGACTTGCTTGGCCGCCGTGGAACACGCTATATTTACTTTCTCAAGACTTTTTCGCGCGGCAATGACCCGCTGTAATTCGGCCAGCTGTGCCTGGTATCTGCCAAGCCGCGCAGCAATATCCC
>JAQWAQ010000097.1 GCA_028707635.1 Negativicutes bacterium | reverse complement strand
CTTGAATCTCTCAAAGATACCCATCTTCTCGCCAGTACATCGAAAGGATATGTATACTGCGGTGGAGATAACCCGGCCCAGAATACACCGTTCTTTGGAATGAATGAAACTTCATGGTCGGTACGTTATGAAAATACCGCGCTTGAGACCATGGATGAAAATCAGGCATACAGGGAAGCATATTTGGGTGCAGTCATTTTTCACCAGGGGGAACGGTACCGTGTCGAGCAAAGTACTTCGATAATTAATTGCGCTATATCATTTTAAATAGGAGGGGAGTGCCTTATGAAACACTTTGATTTGGCATTTGGCAGACAGACAGTTAATTTCTCATTGCCTGAAGAGAATATTCTAGAGGTGATCGAAGGAAAAACTTACTCACCTATTACTAATGTTGAGGCAGCAGTTAAAGAAGTTTTGCGAAATCCGATTGATAGTCCGCCGCTTAAAGAAGTTGTTGAACAAGGTGAAAAAGTAACGATTATTGCCAGCGATATGACTCGCTCATGGATTAAACATGATCAGTTTTTGTATCTGATTCTAAACGAACTCAATGAGGTTGGTATTCCAGATAAGGATATTACCTTGGTTGTTGGGCTGGGCGCTCATCGGCCGCATACGCATGAGGAAAATGTGGCTGTTTTTGGTCAGGAAGTCGTAGACAGAATTAATATTGTTCAAAGCAATGTATTTGAGCCGGAGAATTACGTATATATGGGCACGACCAGCCGCGGTGTAGATTTTAACGTGCATAAGTCTGTAGCCGATGCCGATAAAGTAATTTTAGTCGGCGGAATTGTTTATCACTGGTTAGCTGGCTTTGGCGGCGGACGCAAAGGAATTATGCCTGGCGTAGCGAGTTATGAATCAATTCAGGGCAATCACAGCTTTTGCTTAAGCCCGGAGGTTGGCCATGGTGTGAATCCAAACTCAGATTCCGGCAAGACGGTTGGCAATCCCATGAACGAGGACATGGTCGAAATGACAGCCATGATCAATCCGGCCTTCTTATTTAATGTTATCTTGACAGGGGAAGGCGAATTTGCCAGATTTGTTGCCGGTCATTGGTTTAAAGCATGGGAAGAAGGCTGTAAAACTGTTGTTGATATGTATGGAGTGCCGATCAAGCAAAAGGCCGATTTAGTTATCGCCTCAGCCGGTGGCTATCCCAAAGATATAAACTTGTATCAAGGTTCAAAATGTGTTGATAATGCTGCTAAGGCATGTAATGAAAATGGCGTTGTGATTCTGCTGCAAGAATGTCCTGAACAAGGTGAACCACCTGATTTTAACGCCTGGTTCACAGAATATGAGGATTTGTTTGAGCGTGAGCAAGTCTTACGCAAGGGATTTACTGTACCCGGATTTATTGCGCTTAAGCTTGGGTTGATTTACAAGAAGAACCCATATATTATTGTGACATTACCGGAAAATAAGGAATTCATGGCTAAAGCAGGGATGTTTCCCGTAACGACAATGGAAGAGGCAATGGCACTCGCCGAAGAAAAGCTTGGCCGCAAAGATTATAAGACAATTATTATGCCGCATGGTGGTAATACAGTGCCAATTTTGAGCGAATAAGAAGTAAGCTACTGTAAAACGGCGAAACGCTATTTTACAGTAGCTTATTCATTTTTTGCGCTGCTTTAGCAATTAGTGTTGACGGGGAGCGCACCAATTTGTAAAAGAAAAGCGGCTTGGTCATCGGATCAATTATATGAGTTTGTGAAAAGGTTGACATTAAAATGTATTCTCGTTTAATATTACTCTAAAGGTGTAACACTTTGATACTTCTGCAAAGTGAATAAGGGAGGGACATTATGTTTGCTTTGAATTTCCAGTCGCGGCATCATGAGGACTTGCTAATTACCCGCACCAAGAATTGTACTGTAAGACTTGGCGACGTGCGAGAGACATATCCTGAAAGTTCTATCGTTTGGGTTACTTTCGGCAAGAGGTTCACTCCTAGAAAAAAGCTATACCAGGCAATCATTGATAAGGTGCTTATTAAAAAGTTCTCGCAGCTTTCCTCCGAGGATTTGATCCATCAAAACCCTGGAATTAAGTCAGCCGAAGAATTAAGAGTGTTTTTTGAACAACTGTACGCTCGATCAATAACAATGGACGATCACGTCAGTGTAATCTATTTTTCCGAAATCATTGGCGAGTAATACGAAACCTTCAAGTCGCATAAAGGAGCAGAAATATGCCTATAAAAATCCCCAATAATTTACCGGCCGTTCATATCCTTGAAAAAGAAAACATTTTTACAATGGATGAAACGCGTGCTTATGCCCAAGATATACGTCCGCTTCGCATCTTACTGCTTAATCTTATGCCGACGAAAATCGTTACTGAAACCCAACTATTGAGACTGCTGGGCAATTCTCCGCTCCAGGTAGAATTCGATTTTATGTATACCTCAACCTATGAACCAAAGAATACTCCATATGAGCATTTGGTTAAATTTTATGAAACCTTTGATCAGGTAAAGAATCGTAAGTATGACGGGATGATTATTACCGGGGCTCCTGTGGAGCAGATGCCTTTTGAAGAAGTTGACTATTGGGATGAGTTATGTGAAATTATGGATTGGAGTCGGCGCAATGTGTATTCGACTCTCCACATTTGCTGGGGAGCGCAAGCCGCTTTATATTATCACTATGGTATTCCTAAATATGATCTGCCGAAAAAGATGTTTGGCGTATTTCCCCACAAGGTCAATATCAAGGAAAAAATGTTGTTCCGAGGCTTTGATGATGTTTTTTATGCGCCTCATTCCCGGCATACAGAAGTAAGGCGTGAAGATATTGAGAAGGTTGCACGGTTATGCATCCTATCGGAATCAGATGAAGCGGGCGTTTATGCGGTGACCGATAAAAAATACCGGCGCTTGTTCATAACGGGTCATTCAGAGTATGATCCGCTGACGCTTAAAGCTGAATACGACCGCGATGTTGCGCAAGGCTTACCCATTAATATTCCAGACAATTATTACCCTAATGATGATCCCAGCCAAATGCCGGTAGTCCGCTGGCGCAGTGCGGCTAATTTACTGTTTTCAAATTGGCTTAATTATTATGTTTACCAGACAACGCCTTTTGATTTGGAAAAGCTAGTTGATGTCAATGAAGTAAGCGGGCTTTATGGGGATGGAATTTAGTCAGGGTGAGTCAGGGAGTGATTCCTTGACTCGTTTCTTTTGCTATCTTGTCTTGTTGGAATAAGCAGGGTGATTAGTGGTAATAGTAAAGTAGGAGGTGTTTTAAATGTATCAAACGGCACGTAAAATGCACCTCTGGGTGGGGTTAATTCTTGCTATTGTTATTCTTGCTGAGGCTGTGACAGGCCTAATATTGGCTGAACCCTGGCTAGTGGGTCAAGACAAAGGATCGTCAAAAAGGCCGGCTGTAGAGCAGCAACAAACTCAGCGTGATGATAGCAGGCAAATGGGGCTTCGCGAGGGAGCAAAACCAGCTGTGAACAGCGCCTTTGGCTTTGTTAAGGGACTTCACCAGGGAAAAGTCGGAGGTCTGGATTTGAAGTGGTTGGTTGACATTTCAGCAATCGGGCTTGTGATACTTACGGTAACAGGAGTTTATATAGCAATTCCCATTCTTCGAGCGCGTCATAGGAAACGCTAATTTTAGATCACTATCATTTGGATAGTGGTCTTTTATTTTGTCCATTTTGAAAGCTATTTGATTACAATACCATTTGTCCAAACATAAAAGGGATAGTAGCCAACGAGTGCTCCGTCAACAAAAATGTTAAAGGCATAAAAACCTTCCGTGGGGAAGGAAATTTTCCAATCCACAACTTGGGTATACATAGCTCCCGGTCTATTTAAAAACATAGTAAAATTGTACCTGCTCAAAGTCTCTTTGCCGGTATCATTAGTCAGTACGATAGTGCTTATCGGGGACTCGTATCGTGCTGTAGCAATAAAGGTCGTTAATGTCTTAAATCGTACCTGTAGGGGAAAGCTATTTCCGGCAAACCCAGTTATTATTGTGTTTAATGAGGAGTTACCGTTAGGCTGACGGATCACATCGCCTCCCATCATATGGCTTGATATAAAGACCGGTTTGCCATCATCGGAAACTTTAATTCCTGCAAATACGGTCTGTGAGGGAAGAAACAGTGTTAGCATTAATAATAAGGTTACAAAAACTTTTTTTCTTCGCATGAAAAAACCTCCTGTGATTTTTATATGTAAATAGTTCTCTTTTTTACCAGTTATTTCCTCTAAATAAGTTCCAACAATATCCGCAATTGAGCAATAAAAAAAGGCAGGTAACGATTGTTTCCTGCCTTACTTAATATCAGTTAGTGACGTCCTCGCCTGCTAGAATTTTTTTGACTCTTGACTCAATCGTATTTTCCTCGGCGGGCTTTTCAGTTACGACCGCTGGAGTAAGAACTTTCGCTTTAGCACCACCTGTGCGCCAGGTAACACCGAAACGGGCTGATTTTTCCCACCTATCGTCACTCATAGCAACGGCCATATTATACATGATTGAAGGCTTAGTATAGTGATATATACCTAAAGCCACTGCGCCGGTTCCATTATATGTACCATATGCGGCCGAATATTGCGTAGGATCTTTCGGGTCATAAGGAAGCGGTGCTAACCCAGACATCGCCATTGCGATTGAGCCTACGCGATCGACCTTGCTATCCACGCGGCGCAGTTGGCTCATATTGACGGCGTCGGTATCATAGTAACCAGGAGCGACATTCATGATGCGGCGCTCGTAACCAGGCTGACCGACAGAAACAGTATTAGCCTCGTTAGCAACGGAATAGTCACCTATCGCCACGCTACTACCCCCGTAAGCCTCCGCATAATGTCCTATAGCAACGTTATTATTACTAGGAGTTGGCCTATCGTAGACGTTACCTCCAGCATACGCATGGTTGCCGATAGCGGTGTTATTATTGCCCCACCCAGCTGCAGCGCCATAACCGACTGCTTCTAATGAAGTACCGTTAATAACCTGTGCATTAGTGCCAATAGCGGTGTTTCCTGTACCACCACCAATAATAAGAGCCCCATAATTTTCTGCGTTATTCAAGCTGCCATTGATAATTTGAGAGCTGTATCCAACAGCAACGTTTTGGTTTCCACCTTGAATTTCGGCACCAATGCTTACTCCTGTATTATTATTACCAGCCACAGAAGAATTAGCTCCACCGGTAGCTTGGTTGTTGCTAATATCTGCATCCGCCTCCGTGGCCATCACGAAGGTAGGTAAGCATAGCAATGCAGCGGTACAGATACTAGATACAATAATCTTTTTACATCTTTTTATCACAATACTATTATCCCCCCTTATTATATCTACATTAAAGAGTAGAACAAACCATTGGATTAGTTGTCGCTGCTAAAATTTCTAAAACCGTGGGGTTCGGTATTAGGGCGGCTATTATTGCTATAAGGAACTGGCATGGAGTGACTTAGCACATTTCTACGACACTCCAGCCATTCCCAAGTTATAATTAAATGCCGTCTTTCCTACTAACTATTTGCTTTTTTTACGGTTTTGCTTATTTGGGCGCCTATAGCGGTCACGGTGTTGTTATTGCCGACGGACTTCACAGTTACATCTCCGCCAAATGCGTTGTTATAACTGCCGCTATTTAATACTTGCGCGCCAATTGCAGCTACGGTATTATTAGCGCCGACCATGTCATTTCTAACAAAATTAGAAGTAGCGGTATTGTAGTTGTCGCTATCAATAACCTGTGCGCCATACGCGATAACAGTATTATTGTTAAAGTTGCCGGCATAGCTATCGAGTGCACCAGTTGGCCATGTTTCTGCAAATGTAATTTGGGTTGTAGCAGTATTATAGTCACCACTGCCAGATACCAAGGTACCGATCGAGGTAACGTCATTTGCGTAGGTTCCCCAATTGTGCGCCGCTACCCACTGGTTTGTATTTGCAGTATTACCATAGCCGCTTTCACTTATTCCTGCTCCATAAGCCAGTACATTATTCAGCCCTGCGTCATGTACGCCATTTGCAGGATTAATTAGCTCAAGTCCCTGCCCATGATTTGAAGCCATAACAGACCCATCGCTATAGCCCATTATTGCTTTATTGCCGTCCTTGCTATCAACAATAGCCGTACCAATGGCTGTTACATTACTAAATTTTCCCTCGTTGTAAGCCGATACATCGCCAGCCATTGTAGCAGTATTATTGATACCGGAACCGAGAATCTGCGAACCAACAGCGAATACTTCGTTCTTTATGCCGCTTATTCCCGATCCATAATTCTCGGCCTTAACATCGCCCTTCACTTCAGCCGTATTCCAATTATGACTTGTGCCTACCCGAGCACCTATTGCAGTTACATCACTATAATTTTGGGGAATGGTCGCCGTACCATTTATGGTAGTAACATCAACGGCTTTCGCAGTATTATTATCATAGGAATCAAATACTTGTTCACCCACGCCAGTTACTTCGTTATTGTTTTCCCAGTTGTCCACAACAACTGCTCCATAGGTAGCTGTGTTACTATCGGGTGCAGCAGCAAACGCCGGTGTACAGAAGATTGAACCTACTAACATTGCGGCAACTGCCAGAGATGCCTTTTTTGAACTTTTTCTCATGATTTTCCCTCCAAATTAATTTTGTTTTTTACTTGAAGATATCCTGGGTAGTGATTAAGCACTCAATACAACGATCCACCTCCATGTATATCATGTTAAGAGCTTTGTAAGTTCGTACTAAATGGGGATATCCTAGCACTTAGTACGTTGTCTTTAATCAAGACAAGTACTTGTCTGATTACTCCATTAATATCCATTTAAGGAATCAATTATGCGTAATCGGAGTAAAATTTTTAATGACATGTTTCGACCCATGATGAGAAGTGGTCAATAAAAGAAGCGCCCCATACAGAGCGCTGCGAGAGTGTATGCTTTCATTGGTTAGAGATTAGAAGATATAAGTTATACCAAAGCCCCATCCTTTGATCGTGGTGTCATTTTTAAGATCATAGCTTTGTTTTTGGGTATGGTTGGCTTGCTTAGCCATACCATAAGAACCTTCTGTGAACGAGACGTTGGCTACTTTCATGTCATCAATTTTCATATCGCGGTAGTTTACGTTAAACTCAAGATCTTTGGCAATTTTATAACCCAAACCAATTTCCCAGTTGCGGTAATCGCTACCTAATGAAGCAATACCATAGGATGTAAGATCTTTATTTAAAGGTTTTACGGCGACGAAGCCAAATTGCCAAATGTTTTTGTCATGGCCTTGGAAACCAACGTTACCACTGTACGCATCGCCCCAGTAAGCTTCGGCGCCTGCATTTACCTTAGCGCTGGGAGTAGCCCTTACGATACCTGTGAACAGTGAAAAGTTTTTATCCATTTTATACATGACATTGTACTCTTCTACTCTGGTTTTAGATTCAATGTTTACATTAGCCGAACTAAGAGGTAATTCATCGAGAATAGATTGAATAGGAGTAGAAGTCTCGTTAGCACTTATACGGGATACCATCTGGTAATCGGGGATTTCATAATTGGTGCCTGTATGATCGATAAGCTTTAGCTGCCCCTTAGGGGTTGCTTGGCGGTATTGCAATGCCCAATTGTTCCCAATACCATAAGTAAATCCCCATTCCACGTTGCTGTCGCCATCGAAATTAGTTGGTAAGCCAATATTCTTAGCTTCTTCTTTTAAATTGAAATCACCAAATTTTGAATCCACATTATAGTCCGGGCTAACACGGTAGTTAATATCCAAAGCCGCCTTGCCTTTGGAGTAGTCCGTCAGCGGACTGGCAAAAGCCACACTGGATAAAGCGAAGGTAAATAAGACTGCCAATACAATTTTTTTCATTTTGACCCTCCTAATTTTTTAATAAGTCTTCTCTTAGTCATACACTCTCGCGAACTTGTCCAGTCCATAGAATCCCTTTTAAACCAGGTTTTATACATTGGTGACGGAATAAAATGGAACCTTGCAATCCATATATATTCCAATAAATGTAATATATGCTAAGGTGAAACAAAAATTTAGACAAACAGTACGAAAAAATAAAAACCGTGGTTTACGCACCACGGTGATCATTCATCGAAAAAAAATGATAGTTTGCTTAACTATTTACTGTAAAGTGACGATAATATGTGTAGAGGCCTATTTAAAAGCCAGGAGGGCGATTAATATGGTTTTAAGAATAGTAGCTGTGCAAAGTATTAAAGATTACAAGCGGGAGCCTCAACCATCCAAGGAAGGATCAAAAAGGAAAAAGCCCAATACATTTGCCAACGTACTAAAGACCGCGATGAAATAAACCTTGAGCCAGTAGGCTCTTTTTTTTGTGAGATGGCCGCTTATGTGGAGGAGAATGCTATATTATGGTATACTAATAGCAGCAAATATTTGGGTAATACAGAAAGCGAAGTGAGATTATGAAAAAATACTGGACAATCTTTGGATTGATGGTAACCCTTTTAGTATTTCTGACTGCCGGTTGCGCCGGTAATAGCACAAATAATAACGGTAGTTTGAATAAGCAGGCTGCGCCTAATCCCCAAACCGTCAATGTAAGCGCCAAGAGCAATAGTGTGGCGCTGTTTGAGACATCAAAAGGTAACTTCCGGATTGAACTGTTTGAGGACAAAGCTCCACAAACCAGCAAGAACTTTACTACACTTGTGAATAAAGGGTTTTATGATGGGCTGATTTTTCATCGCGTCATTGATGATTTTATGATTCAGAGTGGAGATCCTAAAGGAAATGGTACAGGCGGCTCCGGCTACACCATTCCTGATGAATTTAGCCGTGACCTTAGGCATACTGAAGGAGTTCTTTCCATGGCGAATGCTGGTCCGAATACCGGCGGGTCGCAATTTTTTATCACTCTTAAGGCTACACCATGGCTTGATGATAAACATGCTGTGTTCGGCAAGGTCATCGAAGGCATGGACGTAGTGCGCACGATTGGTAAAGTAAAAGTGAATGGACAGGACAAACCTATTGAAAATGTTGTTATTAAGAAAATAACAATCGAAAAAGCGAAATAACAGCAGCAAAAGACACCAGGGAAGGAATGCCTTGGTGTCTTTTAAAAAAGGAGGCTCGACCCATGAATGGTACAGAACGAAAAAATATTAGGCCTGGCATCAAGGTTAAGATCGTCCAAAAGCCGCATCAACGTACCGGGCAATTGACAGAAGGAATCGTAAAGGATATTTTAACAAGCAGCCCGATCCACCACCGCGGGATTAAGGTGCGGCTGGATAATGGCATTGTCGGCAGGGTTCAAGAAATAATCGGATAAAAAGTTTTAGACGCGTTACCTTTTAGCTAATCGTACGTTTATGACTATGAAAGACATAAAAAGTGTTAAAAATTTACCTTAGTTTGGAGGCAACGAAAATGTTAAAAAAGATTTCTTTAATTATGGTGGTTCTCTTGATGATGGTAGTCCCAGCCTTTGCCAAAGAGGCTCCGGCAGGAACAGTGGTGCAGGTCAACGGCAGTAGTGAAAAGCAAATTGATCCCGATGTGGCAAAGATTCACATTTCGGTTAATACACTTAACACTAATATTCAAAAAGCTAAAGACAATAATACCTTCAATATGGATAAAGTGCTTTCGGCGTTGAAGGAACAAGGCGTAACAGACAGAGATATCAAGACCGATACATACCAGATTGAGCCAGTCTATGATTACGAAAAAAACAGCATGCCTACCCTCAAGGGCTATCGGGTCACAAATCGCATTGAAGTCACGACAGCTGTTGAAAAAGTAGGAATATTAGTGAACGAGGCGACAAACGCTGGCGCTAATGAAATTAGTTCCATTCGATTTGAAGCAAAAAATGCTAAGGATATTAAAAATGAAGCCTTGGAGGACGCTGTTAAAGACGCTATGAAAAAGGCTAATGTTATCGCGGGCGCCTTAAACAAAAAAATTGCTCGCGTGACAATGGTTAATGAGTCCGGGGTGTATTATCATCCGGTAATGTTGGAAAACCGAGCTTTTAAAACAGCTGCTATGGATTCGGCTGCACCCAGTATTGCGGCAGGAAAAATAACAGTGGGCGCTAATGTACAAGTCACCGTGGAACTCGCTGATTAACGTTATGAGAACACCTCCAAGTGAGAGAATCTTTCACTGGAGGTGTTCTTTTGTACGAGTGCCATCCGTTGACAGATTATGGATTGGCGTATATCATATAAATAATATGAGTTATTAACAGATAATTTTTATGTTATCATCAGAGGAGGGGCTTTTTATGGAAAAGAACTTTTTGACTGCAGTGAAAGACCGGAGATCTTATTATGGAATTAGCAAAGAATTTGTTGCGTCTGATGAACGGATTCAAGAAATTGTTGAAGAAGCGGTGAAACATACGCCGTCACCCTTTAATTCGCAGAGTGCCAGAGTAGTTGTTTTGCTTGGCGAAGAGCATAACAAGCTATGGGGCATAGTCGAAGCTGAACTTAGAAAAATCGTTCCGCCTGAGAAGTTTGCTCCCACTCAAGAAAAGCTCAATAGTTTTCGTAATGGGTATGG